>NZ_JBGNFV010000001.1:3664850-3971467 GCF_041449215.1 Roseivirga sp. BDSF3-8
GGCAAAGGGAAAGTCCTTATACCGAAATGTATGATGAATTCATCAAGTTTGATGAGTATTTTAACAAACACCAAATAAAGTCTGATAGAAAGGTTTAACTTTTTTAATGAGGCATGATTCATAATAGATCGAATTTTTGTCTTAGCTATAAAGCATCCATATGAAAAAAGACTATTTAAGTCTGTCTTTCAAGGTGTTCCATTAATAGTAAAGCAACTAACTTAAAGAGGAAATAATGTATAAGGATTTCGATTATGAATCATTCAAGTGGCAGGCTCGCAGAAACCTGTATAGCAATTGGTAACACTCCCCATCTATTAGACCACCAGTTTGTTAGTCTTAGTTGAATTAGGCAGCCGGTTTGAACAATTCGACAGCCAATACCCTGATGCCTTCTTTTGTTGTTATACTTCGATAAACCACTAACCCCCTATCTTTCCCTTTGGTATAATCTATCAATCGTTTTATTTAATGCAATGGCCGACCAGTCACCGATAATTTTCAATCGCTGGAAACATTACTGGCAGCATTACATAGCGGTGCTTAATGGGGAAGTACACATCTCCCCGCAGCAGTTTTTCCAGGGCCTTAAGCTTACCGGTGATAATCTGATGGATATGTACGAAGGTCCACTAACCGAGGGTGTCCTTCGGGAAGAGGTACTTGCCTGCCTGGAAGTGCAGGACTGTCTTGCTCCTCTTAAGTATGACGAATGGATAGGGCAGGGTAGGGGGTACCAGAGTCTTACATTGAGTGACGGCTCTCACTGGGTACTGCGGCGGGGCCATCATTGGGGAGCGTATATTCACATTCACCCCGGCCGCTACTCACCCCATACTTTCCGGGTTAAAAGCACTTCACTCAAAACCGCCACTGCTTTTCTTTTCCTACACCCTGATCAAAATGTACCTTCGCTTCACCTTCTCAATGATGTCCGGCAAAGATACCTAAACCTGTCTCCCTTAAAAGATGACCGGGCCGGGACCGCTATTTTCCTGCTGATCCAAAAGCTTCAGCGAGAAATCACTCCCTGATTCTAGTGTAATTTCCTGACCTATCAATTGTATAAATCTGGATAAAAATAAGTAATGAATTGGGGGTAAACCCTCAATTCAGATAATTGTATCTATCTTTTATTGGGCTTAATTATTTCATAAACTTTCAATTTTAACATAAAATTAACCTGACGCCAGTCCAGTGTAATTTGATTAAAATACAGGTTGTTGGTCGTAAATATTGTTAAATAAGGCTATAACTTCCAATAGGTCAATTTCAATAAGTATTAATCATATACTTACATTATATGTTATAACAATCATGGGGGTGTGTTAATGTTTTTTTTGATTGAAATTTGTAGTCGGGAAAGAGAAAATCTCACACTTATTCAATCTACTTATTATTTATGAAAAGTTTATACCAGCTAACCCGGCTATTTATGGTTGGTTTGTTGTTACTAACCAGCTATGTTTCACACGCTCAAACCGTGACCCGCAGTGGGAGTGGATTTGTTCTAAACGGAGGCTCATATCAGTTTATTGGTACTAACATGCGTGAGCTTGCCTACCAAAGTAATAGTGCCATTACCACCTACCTTACCGATGCACATAATGCCGGTAATAAGGTCATCAGGATTTACATCTCGCGAAATGATACCGATAAGTTTGGTGCTGCCTCCAAGCTTGGTAACCTTCTCAATCTTGCCAGTCAGGTGAGTACTGATCTGAGGTTTATCGTAGTGTTTACCGACTTTTACCAGTCCAGTAATCACTATGTTCCTGGTGATCAGAACTATTTCATTAGTGGTCTTCTTAAAAATGCCTCATGGTATGATTACGCCTATCAGTACAATTACCTGCCCTACGTACAGCATGTAGTGCAGCAGTACAGCACCGATAGCCGTATCTTTGCCTGGGAGCTTGGTAACGAGATTGCCAGTGAAAACACCAATAAAGCGTATATGCTTAATTTTGCCTATAATGTAGGTAGCTGGATCCAGAGCAACTCATCACAGATGGTGACCACAGGCTTCATTAATACCAGCCATGCCACCTGGAACGGATCATTCAACAGCACCACTGCTTACGAAGTCTATGTTTCTTATAATGGGCAGAGCAGCCCCTTCGACTTCGCCACCCTTCATTACTATGATGAAGACTTTGGTAATGGCGCACATGATAATGAGCTGAACTACCTCCGCTATAATGTAGGCAAGCCCTTTATTATAGAAGAAGTGGGCTTTACGGGTGGTCTTAAAGACCAGAATGCGACCGATTGCTATGGTATGCCCATATTCAGAGGCAAATACTGGTCTTACGGAGGCGTTACCCTTCAGGACGGTAAATCCAACCGTGGCCCTGCCATGCAGTCAGCCATAGATAAGTTCTTTAGCTTTGGAGCTGATGGTGCACTGTCATGGTCTTATGCTCCCTATACCTACGCTGTACCTTACGGTGATGCATGCCGTGGTGTAGACCGTGAGAACCATAATGATACCGACTTCTACGCCATCAAAAACTATCTGTCAGGCAAGGCGGCTGGCCTTCCTAATGGAGGTTCAGGCTCCCTTACCAATGTGGCTACCAGTGCCTCATTATGGTCTCAGACCAGCCAGTACAGCAGCACCTACAGCGGATGGAAGGCATTCGACGGGCTTACCAACACTAAGTGGACCACAGACGGCTCATACCCTACCAGTAGCTCAATAGTGCTTAACCTGGGCCGCAGCTATAACATCAAAAAGTTCACTATGAAGCACGCCTCTACCGGTGGCGAGTGGACCTCTATGAACACCGAGCGCTATTCGCTGCGCTTCTGGAATGGAAGTGCCTGGCAGGATGCCGTATATAACTACTACAACAGCGGCCAGCAGGGTACCACTTCTCACAATGTGAATATCAATGCGCAGTATGTACAGTTCCTGGTGCATGACCCGAACTTTGTGGGAGATAACTATGTGCGCCTGCCCGAATTTGAAGTATATGCCCCCAGCGGTAGCCGTGAAGAGATTATCACCACCACGGCCCCTCCCAGGGAGCTTACAGGTACCAGCCTTGTAGGTGCCTATCCTAACCCTGTGGATCAGGGCAAGGTTACCTTCACCATGCTGGCTGCAGAAGACGGTAAGGCCGTGCTTAACCTGACCGATATGCAGGGACGTACCGTCAGAAGCTTCAGCACACAAGTGACCAAAGGGGTGAATGACGTGTCTATGGACATTTCAGACCTGGAGACCGGTATGTACATTTACCATATTGAAGGTGAAGACAAGTCCCAGTCTAAAAAGCTGATTGTACGCTAAAAACACTACTATTAATAAACTCTTTCCTGTTAAAGCCTGTGGCATATGCTACGGGCTTTTGTTTGCTTACCCGACATAATAAAAAAAGCTGCTCCGGGGGAGCAGCCTCTTGTCATTAGAAGTAAACAGGTATTACGGCGTCCAGCACCAATTTACGGACTCAACGCACGTTTTAGGCTCCGTTTTATAATATACCCCACACGGGAAAGCAGTATTATCCGCACCGCCCCGTATGTCAGAGGTCCTGGCCTCAGTCACGAAGCTCTGAATTTTCAGATTAACAATGTTTAGTTTTTCTTTTTTCATAATCAATCAAATTTAGAAATGGATCAGGGCGTCCAGCACCAGTTTACCGTATCCTGGCATGTTTTAGGCTCCGTAGTGAAATAGCCGCATGTTCCGAATACATCCGTGGTTTCATTAGGGTCTCCGGGAAGCTCAGCCCCGCCACGTACCTTGCTGGTGTTCGTGATAAAGCTCTCCACCTTGAGAGAGACGATACTCAGTTTTTCTTTTTTCATAGTTGATTAAAAAGAGTTTAGTATTATTCCCTATTAAGATACGAAATTTAAACCGATAGTGAAACGCCACATTTCACTAATCATGTGAGGCTGGTACTATACTTTGATGATATATTATTAATACGTTCACATAGTAGGTATCTAATCCCCCTTCCCGGAGCATAGCCGCCAAGCTAAGCACTAAAATTCCCCTCCTCATTAGTAAGAGGACCAGTTATAAAACACGAATGTGTATTTTTCATCAGGAGGCCCGACTTTCGGAGGCCCGACTTTCGGAGGTCCGACTTTCGGTGGTCCGACTTTCGGAGGCCCGACTTTCGGAGGTCCGCAATTGGTGGTTATTTAGGGGCTGAGCTTGGATACCACGGCCCTGTATCAGGAAGTATTTTATGGAAGAAGAGACCTGCCCACCTTGATTAATATTATTTTTTCTGCTTATAATATTGTGCTAACTAAAAGCAGGCTTTCCTATATTATATACTGAGGTGCTTCACCACCCCTTTCATACAGAGTTGTGCTGGCTGCAGAGCCCCGCCCAGGTGAATACTACCTACTGATTCACCAGAATACCATCCTCAAATTCCTTCTCCTTTAACTTCACCAGCACCTTATGCAGCGTTTCTGCCGCCAGGCCATGCAGTACCAGGCGATAAGCTGCTGAGTAAGTGCTTACCGGCACCATAGGGTGCTTATTATTCACCAGGCCCAGGTGTGCCGGGCTATTCAAAATTTGCGATGTGTATATCGCAATCGTCTCATCCAGTTGCAGCGAATTTGACGCGCGAATAAAGTCATTCTTTGTCAGAAAAAACTGATAGAAAGGAGTGAACAACTCTATCGCCGAGCGAAGGTCCAGCACATTCGTCCACTTCTTCGGAAACTCAATGTGGTTAAATCTGCCCGGCGTGATCATATCCAGGTTAAGAGGCCTGCGCCCCTTTATACCCAGGTTTTTTTCATTTAGCGCACTGTTCAGTCTGATCACAAAGTTGTACAGGTTCAGGTCATGTTGCAGAAACAGATCCTCCTTTACCGCCTCGAAGTCTGCAGGTTTCAGAGGGCTGGTACCTACCTCTACCCCCTCTATATTTTTTGAGATAAACTGCATGATCTCACTCCCAACATGAAAGTGCCTGAAGATAAGCAGGTTCGCATCAGCACTCACAAAACGTCTAAGCCCCCAGGCCAGTATGCGGTGCAGTGCCTTCGAGCTGTTTGGCACCCCCGGCAGCACAAATTTGAAAACGTGTATAAAAAACATCGCTATCGCCGACCATACCCTGATAAATGGCTGCAGGTACCTCCGTGACATCGAGTCATTGTCCCGCATCAGCGCCCGCTTAGTCTCATCATTTAGCGGTATGCTGCTGTCCAGGTACATGGCCAGCCACGGATTAGGGTCCCGCTCATCATGCGTTTGTTGATCAAAAAGCTTTTCCATGTTCATCAGTAATTTCCTAGTTCCTCTAATTGCATCCGGTACAGGCGTGCCACCGTGCGGGCCGTTTTTACTATCTCTCCCGCCAGCGCCTGAGCACGTTCCTCATTCATACCCGGCATCTCCCACAGCGTATTTATCGCCTGTTCCAGATGGTGAAAGTGGTTCTCATCCGCCACCCCGTGATACGTAAAGAAAGACACCTGTTCATCAGTCAGCTCCAGTTGCTCCTGCATCATGCGGCCCCAGTTTCCCGCCAGCCGCTTACCTATTCCCTCTATAATGAACATAGCACCCAGCAGGTCTACAGGATTAGGCCGGCTTGCCCGCTGAAACATATAAGCAGAAAGCGCCTCACTGCCAATATTTTTCCTGCCCGTCCGGATAGCATCAGCCTCCTGGCCCAGCGCCATAAAGTTCTTTTCCAGCAGTTGGTAATCCTTATGCTCCGTAGCCGTATGACGGATAAACGCCGACCTCAGGTCAAAAAGGTCGATATCGATATGTGACGCCGCCCGGCTTATCCACTGGGAGCCATCGATCACCTGCTGCCGCAGATCATGCAGCAGTAGCTTATACCACTCCGGCGTCATATTACCCTCATGCATCATCCGGATCACCGGCACCTGCAGCAGGTTCGTTTCAAAGTCTATCCACACCCTTGCCAGATCCCGCACCAGCTTTTCATTTATCTCAGACGGCTTCAGTACCAGTTCAGGACTTTCCACAGGCCTTGGCGCGTATGCCTTTCTCTTTCTGTCAGTACCCATCACACGTAGCTGCATAAAAGAGGTGATAAACCGGCCACTCTCCGGTACCATACAAAGTATCCTGTCCCCCTCCTTCAGCTTACCTGAATACAGCAGTTCCTCCAGCATAATGTATATCGAAGCCGCCCCCGTATTGCCCTTCGTCTGCAGGTTGCTGAACCATTTGTGTTCAGGGATTGCCCCGCCGCCTTTACTCATCAGGTCCTGGATCGGTTTTTTAAAAAACTCCGATGAGTAGTGACAGCACAGCCAGTCCACCTCATCCGCTACGATCATGCCCTTTTCCATCAGATTGAAATAATGGCTCACGCCCTGCTGCACCACCTTGTCCAGCAGCCGGATATCCTGCTTCAGGTTCAGTGCCCCCTGCTGCGAAGCCGATTCGTAATCGGGATAGTCCAGCCACGTCGCGCTGCCGTTTCGGTTATCCCTCATACCCGTGTACATACAGGCCGGGTACGCATGAGCGTGCGAAGCCAGGTCTATCCAGTCCACCCGCAGCGAAAGCCCCTGCCTGGCAGGCCTGTCCTGTATCACAAACGCCCCCGCCCCGTCAGACAGCATCCACCGCAGAAACTCCGTATCAAAAGGCACCGACGTCAGGCCCTGTGCCTCAAAACGTGAGTGCTTAAACAAGCGGCTCGCAAACTCACTTCCTACGCTCAGCGCCGTGTGTTTCTCGCCCCCTTTTACCTGCAGGCAAGCATGCTTAAGAGCCATCATCCCACTCGCACACACACTCTGAAAGCTCGCCACCTCGCATGAATTCAGAGGCAGCTCCGCGTGTACCATACTCGCAAAGCCCGGCACCGGCAAGTCACCCTGTGTGGTGCCCGTAGCCAGTAAGTCCACTTCTGCAGGCCTTACGCCTGCCTTATCCATTGCCTCCCGGCAAGCCAGGGCAGCCATTTCCGCATTAGTATGCGTGCTCTCCTGGGTTTTATTCAAAGCATAGTGCCGGGTGCGTATGCCGTTCTGCTTAAGTATTTTGTCCTTTACACGGCTTTTCTTTCCGGCGATCAGCCCCAGGTAATCCTCCATTTCCTCGTTGCCGATCGGGCCATTGGGCAGGTAAGCCCCTATGGCCGTTATGTAGGCGGCGTTTTTCATGTTTAGTGGTTCTTATGGTTAAATAGTTTATTCCATATCAGGTCAGGCAGAAGCAAGGCAAAGCCATACGACCGGCTTGTACCCGTATGATGACCCGCGTGCCGGGAGGAAAACCCCAGCCATGCGCCTGTCTTTCCATTTCCAAAGCAGTAGTTCGAGTGGCCGGCAAAATTCAGTATTATGCTCACCAGCGGAAACAGCAGTATGCCCAGTGGAGCCAGCGGAAGCCAGGGCGCAATAGTAAGCGGGAGCGTGCTTAACAGGAAAGCCTCCAGCGGATGAAAACTGAAAACACTCCACGGCGTGGGAGTATGGCTCCTGTGATGCACATGATGAATATGCCGCATAAACCATCCCGTGTGCATCAGCCGGTGTATCATAAAAAAGTGCACCTCATTCCATAGCGTAAGTACCACCACACTATATAGCACATTGGCAGGACTATCAGGGAGTACCTGAATAGCTCCGTGGCGCAGGAGCCACACCAGCGGCAGGGCTGTGATCCCGAAAATAACGATAGATAAAAAGCTGTGCTTTAATTCATATGTTATCTGACCGGGAAAAGGTGGGCGATTGCTGATTTTAGTCAGCACCCCTTTCCTGTGCAGGCGCCGGCATGTACGAAGGAAAAAGTACCCTAAAGGAAAGTACAGGAACAAAAACCAGGCAATAGTCAGGCCCCATACCTGGTACCAGTTATACTGATATATTATATCCTGCGTAAGCTGTGTGAGCATCCGGTCTATAGCCTATTCTAAAAAGCCTGAAGCAATGTACATGAGACAGGCATAATAACGCGGGCAGATATCCATTATTACTTACATGCTTACCAGATAGCAGGTCCATAGCCGTCAAGCTAAGGATGTAAAGACCTGTAATTAGCTAGTAGTACAGCAATTCCCCGCCCAAAGGGCGGGGCCGACGTTAGAATTTGTCATAACTGGCTGCATAGAGATACATTCTGCAGGGGAATTGGTGGTTAACTTGACGGCTATGCCCTTGGGGTCATAGCCTTCCTGGGTCTTGCATTCAAGCTGGCGTCGCACAAGGCAGGCAGGCGCATAAATGTGATTTTGGAGCACTGAAATTAACGCCAGGGTGGGTGCAGTAAGCAGCCAGCCGCTAGCCATGTTGGTGCCATACCTATTCCTTTCTGTAAAGAAGTCAGCCCTCATCGCCTGATAAAGCCACTATTAACCGACCATAATAAGTAGCATCCTTGTAGGAAGAAATGGTTTGTAAGGTGATTCCTTTTGAACCACAATGGTACCACACCAGAAGAAAAGCCTAAGTCCCATCCTGGGCGACAACCTTTGTAGAAATATTCAAGACTCTGGCGAACCCATAGGTAACCCTAATGTGTTATTATTTACCCGTTTATTCCTTAGCTTGACAGCTAGGGGAGGGGGGAAGAGGCACAACGGCAGAGAGCTCATACCCTCAAGGTCCGGAGGAATTGAACAAACCTTCTAATTTCTCATAAATGCCGAGAAATGAAACGAAAACCCAAAAAAAATTGTATCTTTGTTACTTCCAATTAGGTTTAAAGTTCCTCAGGCTAATCCCTCCAAAGTTTTTTATACCATTGGAATTATCTTTCCGGTTTTAATTTTTTGAATCCTTTCGGTTTTGGTCGGAACAGGATTCTTTTTCGGTTAGGGCCGGACACCAAAATTAAGGGTCTTGAAAATCAGGGCCTGGTTTATCACTTATAAAAACATTTATGGCAGATACCTGGAGTAAAAAAGAGAAGCAGAAAAAGAAAGCAAAGAAGAAGGAAGAAAAAGCCGCCAAAAAGGCTGAGCGGAGAGAAAATGCCGCTGACGGAAATAACCTGGATGAGATGATGGCCTACGTTGATGAGTTTGGCAATATCTCAGATACACCACCGGACCCTACCTTTAAGAAGAAGGTGAAGAAAGAAGATATCCAGGTAAGTGTACCTAAGCAGGAAGATATCGAACCTCTTGATACAGTACGTAGAGGTAAGGTTACTTTCTTCAACGAATCTAAAGGCTATGGCTTTATTCGTGACATGGAAACTCAGGAGAGTATCTTTGTGCACATTAGTGACCTGGAAGACCAGGTAATGGAAAATGACCGTGTAAACTTTGAGGTAGAAATGACCCACAAAGGCCCCAACGCACGGAAGGTAACGCTGGAAAAGAAGTAATTCTCTACTCCTCAAGGCTATAAAATATTTAAACCCCTTTGGTACCGGTCCCACCGGTACAAAGGGGTATTTTTTTTACTTCACAGGAAAATTCACTTCCGTGATAAGCTCCTCATCAGCTGCCTCACCCGGCGTATTACGATATACCTCAAAAGGGTCCGTCTTTTTATTTTGCTTAAATTCCTTGTTGCGCTCCATTGAGTACAGCGTGCTCCACGCATTTCCCAGATGCTGGTAAGGCCCTACATGCGTAACCGTCATGATCTCTGTTTCAGGCACACTGCCGCTTGTCATACCATCCGGTAAGTCAGAAGGTATATGAGCCACAGGAATAGCCGCTGTATAAGCCGCTTTTTCATTAACCATATCAAAATTATGGTAAATGCTAAAGCTATTGCCTGCTGCCATTTCAGGCCGGTCTTTCAGATACTCTCCCAGTTTAGTGAAATCCTCCTCCATACTGGTCCCCATTTTATCCAGCGGGCACTCCCGGTGTATGCCTACATACTCACAGCCCGGGTACACCGTACGGTCCCCAAAGAGTAATTTTGAGTGTACCTCCCCATCCTCTACATATTCCTTCAGCATATTCAGGCCCCGCGTATAATCCATCCCTATATAAGCCTCCATCTGTTTTTTCATCCAGAACATGAAGAACGGCAGGCTGCTATCCATATACCAGGTCGCTTCCGTGCTGTTTTCCCCTTTTTCTTTTAGCTCAAAGCGTACCTTAGCCGTCGATTTCCAGGGCTTAAGAAAGGTCAGATCATAATTCACCCACTTATTTTCACGGCTATCCGTCACTTCCATGTTGCCGCTGCCTACACGCTTGCCTTCCCATTCATAAAATAGCCCATCGCGTTTCACCTCTACCCGCGCCTCAGGCTCCATAATAAGCCAGGGAGACCACGCCTGCATATGAGTTAAGTCTGCTACCGCTGGGTATACCTTTTCAGCCGGAGCATTGATAAGAACCGACCGCGCTACATGTATTTCAGGCATAGTATTATAAGGTTTGGTGAGTAGTGTAATGTAATGATTTTCAGGTTAATTTTCTTTAAAATCACCTCCTGTTTTAATCCCTTATACCGGTCAGGTACAATAGAAAAAGGCCGGCCAATGCCGGGCTTTTTATTCAAAAGAATGCTTTTATTCTCTTAGTGATGGTTGCATCTGTCAATGGCTTAGGTCATTGAGACAGGCGCCATCATAAAGCACGCATAAAGTTTGGAGAAAAGGACTTACTCATGCGACATTGCCTTCACATTCTTTAATTGAACCTAAAGACACAACATGAAAGCAGTACACTACCCCATCCTTTTCAAATACGCCCGACAGAGCATGGGCCTGAACCAGAGGGAGATGGCCGAGCGCCTTCGCGTACACCAAAGCACCATAAGTAAGATAGAAAGCGGCAGGCATTGCCCCCACAGAGGTACCATGATGGGCCTTGCGCGCCTGACCGGCCTCTCCATGCACCTGCTCACCCAAAGGGCAGCACACCATACCCGGCAGCAGGAATCAAACACAACCACCCCGGCCAACCGCCCCGCCATCAGGTTTAAACCCGCAGACCTGCAGGTCGCCCGGTTTCGCCAAAGCGAGCTGCGTAACAAGCTGAAGACCAACCTCTACCTGAAAGAAAAAGCCCTGCAAAGGCTACAGGCCCAGCGCTATATGCATGATCTGGCAGAGACTAATGCCCTGCAAATACTCAGTGAAGCACAGGAGATTACCAGTCACCTCCAACAGAATAATGCTCCCCCCGCCCTGCTGGCTACAGCCCGTAAAACACAACACGAGGCCGCCAGCCACCTGGCCCTTCTTCGAAAAAAAGCCATCCGAATACCCCCAGCCTACAAACTACTGCTTATGGAGGCAGAAGTGAGGCAGCTAAAAGCGAGAATAGAGGTACTTAGATTGGATAATGGGGAAGTAATACCGGTTGTCAACCGTTAAATAGCACCAGTCCCCGTCGTATGACGGGGCCCCCATCTGCAAGCACCACCCACAAGCTAAGCACCAAAATTCCCCTCCTGAGTCCAGGAGGGGGGGAATAAAAACGCGAAGGCGTGTTTTATTTCGGGGTGGCCCGCATACGGGAGGTCCGACTATCGGGGTCCTACTATCGCTAGGCCTACTACCTATGGTCCAACAATCCGTCTTTCAAAACCCATGCAGAATGTAGCATAAGAGCCCCACCAGTCCCATCGGGACGATGCCTTTGTAGCCAATAGAACCGATGAAAATCCTAAGTGCCGTAGGCACGCAGCCAACCAGCCTCTGTTCCGGTGAGGTCTGTCGCCAGGGTATTTTTAACCCCTCATCGCCTGCCCCTAACACCATAACGGTCCCATCGGAACCTCGCCTTTGTAGCCCATAGGCACGCAACCCATCCACCCCTCTGTCCCTATCCACAGAGGCCCCACCATTAGCCGGTAAATTCGATCCAACCCCATCACCCCCTGCCACTAGTTCCTCCTCATATACCGTCACATTTCCTGCTGCATCTGCCGCTTCCACCCGTACCGATACCCCATTCACCAAATCCACATCCCTTTCCAGGTTATAAGCATACACCTCATTCGCTATCAGCTCAATGCACTCACCACTTTCCAAGACAGCACCCCTGCCATCCATCACCGTCACCTGCAAAGAACAAATGCCAAAATCATCAGACCCATACACCTCCAGCACCTCACCCGCCTTCCCCGTAAACCCCTCTGCTACCACCTTTTCCACCACCGGCGCATACATATAGTCCCTCACCGCCACGTTCTGCCACGAAATAAAGCCCTCCGCTGCCGCCGCATACTTCGCAAACAGCCCATCATCCTCCTTCACCCGCTTGCTATACGCCGTCGCCTCCCTGAATCGCCTGTGATGCGCCTTTTGCTTCTCACTCAGAGGCCTCGATGATGTGGCCGGCCGGGCAGACACAATCGTCCTGCCCGCCCGCTGCCGGTACACAATCGCGCCCCGCACCATACCTCGCGCCCCTTCTATCCATGGATTATTCTCTATGACAGCCATTCTTTCCTCAGCTTTTATTTCATGTTTATTGCTGTCAAAATTAACCCTTCATGCATTCCCCCCACTTTTCAGGTAAGCATATCCACTTTTGTTACAAGAATATAAATTCAAGAGAGGCACCTGTAAATAGCATATATTCAATACCGCACCCTTTCTTACCCTCTGCCCATCCTGTGGGTATCCCGTGGGTATCCTATAAGCATAAGAGCATAACCTATGTGGAGATGTATATATAACTATTTCATGAAACAGAAAACAAGCTACCTCAACTCCCACCCCAACCATCCTATATGATCACCCCATGTACCTTCCCGATTAAAAGGCAATTCAGCCATCACAACCCAGGCGCCTGCGCCATCGAGTAAAGAAACCACTAAATCATTGAAACCACCCCTTCCTGTAGAGGCGCGATTCATCGCGCCTTGTTCCGTCTGGCAAGAAATCAGGGAAGGGTCACAAAACCCAAAAATGCTCGTCAGCCGCCCGTCTGCAAGCATAGCCCACAAGCTAGGCGGTAAAATTCCTCCTTAGCTACCGCGGAGTTGCACTCCGCGAGGCGTCGTCTGGCTCTTTGCCCGGAGGTAGCTCCTATCCCCACTAGCCTAACAGGCGCATAGTCCACAAGCTAAGCACCAAGCTCCCCTCCTGAGTCCAGGAGAGGTCCGACTTTCGCTGGGCCGACTTTCGGAGGTCCTTGCAGAATGTATCTCCATGCAGTCAGATACGGCAACTTCTAATTCTGTCCCCGCCGGTATGTCGGTCCAACCCTGGCCTAACAGGCGCACAGCCCAAGCTAAGCACCAAAATTCCCCTCCTGAGTCCAGGAGGGGGGAAATAAAAACGCGAAGGCGTGTTTTATTTCGGGATGGTCCGACTTTCGGTGGCCCGCATACGGGAGGTCCGGCATTCCGGAGCTCCGGCTATCGCTGGGCCCGCCATCGGATGTCCGACAACCCAGCTTCCAAAACCCTGCAGAATGTAGCAATAGAGCCCCCCTCCAGTCCCCGTCGTATGACGGGGCCCCCATCGGTGAGGGACCCTGTTGGGAATTGCTAAAACTTAACCTATCATCTCTACACTAAAACCGTGGAATTGTCCCATCGGGACCCCGCCTTTGTAGCTCCATCGGGGTTTTGTAGCCAATGGAACCAAAGAAAACCCCGAGTGCCGTAGGCACGCAGCCCACCAGCCTGTTCCGGTGAGGTTTGTCGCCAGGGTATTTTCAAGCCTTCAGCCCATAACCCAAAGCCCACGCCGGCCCTATCCGTAAAGAGCGGCTCTGCAGTTGGCCAATAGGTGAGAAACCTCCTTCTGATCCAGGTTATTAGGTAGCCGTGAATCCTCGAAGCCCTTTTTTATATCATGCAGTTCTTTTTCTGCCATGTCCATAAGCGTGTCATATTCATAGCGGCCTGACTTTATATCCAGTAAAAAGTCCCTGTCAGGCCTCTTTACCCTCAAAACACCCTCCCTGGCTATCTCCCCGGCCATTTTTAAAAGCCGGAACGTATGCATCATATTTTTCGCATCGTAGTTCTTACCATGCGTCAGCGTATTTTTATACCGGGCCTCATTTCGTTTCTTCACCCATTCCCAGTAAGCCTTATACTCCCTGCAGTGTGCAGAAAAGGCAGGCTGGTTAAAAAACATATGGGCCGCAGGCTTTTCCCCTTTTTCTATCATGCTCAATGCCACATCCGTAGCCTCTTCATTTCTGATTATCCCCTTATAGGCACCCTCCCTGTTTATGTAAAGCGCATACATATTTATCATATGATCCATAGCTGCCAGCCCGGCCTGTTGCTGGCTTAGGTCATGATCACTGAGCCACTCTGGTAGCGGTATTGCATGGCCCCCGGAGATAATGTAGCAAAATTCCGTCACAGGCTTTCGTTTGCTGTCTACCGGGTTCAGCACCTTCTTATTCAGCCCCCGCGCCTTCCTTATTTGCGACATGGCATAGCCGGCAAAGGTGTTCTCGCACTGTTTTGACAGAAAATTCTCCACATGAAAATCATCCATACGCTCATCACGATAAAGCACACACCCCTCCGGAGTCGCTAATAACTCCAGCGCCGTAGGGTTACTTTTCAGCAATAACTCCGTGAAGCGGCCTATCTCATAATACACTACATCGTTAGACTCATTCGCCACCTGGGGTATATACTCCAGGCCATAGAACCCCTCCCGGGGCATATAAAATACCCCCCGGATGTCCGTATCCGACTGCGGCCTGTCTAATCCATAAGCACGGCTGCCGCTGATGCATTCCATCAGCAGCAGTCCCCGCTCCTTTATCTCATCTATCGTCATCGTCCTCGTATCATATGCTCAAGTACCCTGTTCAGCGGTTCTGTTGGTCCTGCTTGGGCAGGTATGTTGTTTGCCTCCCTTTCACACTCCCTGTACATCGAGGCTATTACATGGTGCAGCTTACTGTCGATCACAGTAGAAAATGCTTCCTTCTCAGAAGCCTTCACCAACATAAGCCACTCAAGCTCAGCCTGTGCATGATCATCCTCCAGCAGGTAAAGAAGCTTACCCATTTCCATAGGAGGAATGGATTGATGCCGCATAATGTACCGTGCCGCCAAAGTACACCGGGCATAATAAAAAAATGATTTGAGATTTACAGAATGTGAAGGGTGGCAAGACCCTGCAAAACGGCGACACAGCCCCAGGTAGTGATTTATGCCTGCACGGGGATTAAAATACCCTGGAGCCAGCTCCCAAAGCAGTTCCCTAAAATCCCCTTTCTGCTTATAGATCACAGGAGATTGCAGCTTCTCAAAACCGACCCATTAGATTTGCGAAGCAACTGCAGGGATTTTCGCAGCTCCCAACCCACCAGGTCCAGATCGCCACACAGTAGGTTCAGGGAGTCTTTAGGCGAATCCAGTTTCAGGTAGTCCTCACAGGGCAGCACATAGAAAAACCGTACGTCATAGTCGCTGTCAGCAGAGGGAAAGCCCCAGCCTCTTGAACCCGTCTCACAGGCATACAGTATGCTTACACCCGCCTGTTCTTCTATTTCATTGAGCTTATTCAGGATCAGTGAGTTCATATCAGATCTTTATTTAAAAAGAGAAAAAGCAGGCAACAAGCCCGGAGAGCCTTTACACTGCGTGCTATAATTACACCATGGCACCAGGCCAGCGGGACTTACACCCGCACTACAGTCGGGACTGAAGTATCTCTCCGGTACGGCACTGCTTTTTCTCTGATCATTAAAATATAGCGGGCTACGGCTACGGCATGTATATATGGCTTCCCTATGAAGTAACACGCCGCTACGGCACCGCTAGTAACCTACCAGCCGGGCTACATGCGGTAAGGGTAATAGCGATTTAAAGTCGAAGTATCCCTTACCTACGGCACCGGCCGGATTTTATTAAAGCGTCACACCCTCAATCATATCAAGCGTTTCGCCACCATTTTCTAAATGGTCCAGCACCTCAAACACCTTATCAGACCACCCGGCTATCAGGTATACATCCTTCTGTGGCAGACGTACCGGTGATTGTCCATAGCCAGCCAGGTCAAACACATACAGCTTCGCAGCCGGGTTCATACGCTTATAATGAATCCATGCCCGGTTAAGGCTACCCTTATTACCCGTACTGTCCCACAGTTGGCAGTCAGTAAACACCATCACCTTATCCACCACATGCCGGTTTTTCGTCAGGTCAGTTAGTGCCAGGTGGCCGTTAGTCGCATAGCCCACTGTATTAGCTATCCGCGTCATTTCAACCGTATTACCCAGTATAGGCTCCGCAGGTAATGTCACCGCTTTATAGTTCGTACCGAATACCCCCGAGACCACATACTGGCACTTAGCCTTAAGCATCATGCTCATCATAAGGCCCACGTCATACAGCATCACCTTCGACCGGCGCGACACCGGCATATACATACTGCCGGACACGTCCGAAGCAATGGCCACCCGCGTATCTGGCCCGAAGCCCTCCATAAAACCTATGCTTTGCACCACCGCCCTTTCCAGTGCCTGCAGCACCATCCCCGTATAACCCGAAGGGTGGTCACGTACCTCCTTGTAAGCGGCCAGGTAGCGGAAAGGTAACTGCCGTGCGCGGCTTACCCTATCAGGGTCCGCCAGGCGAGTACACACCACATCCACATATTCTCCTGAGATATTGGCGTTAAGCATATTCCTCAGATTACGCATCATAGCCATATAGCCCAGCGCATCATTAGCAATCAGCTCCTCCCACTTGTCCGTAAAGGCAAGCTTTTTATCCTCTTCAGAGATATATACCTCAGACCCCAGCGCCGAGAGTTCCGTCTCCCAGGTATAAGGTGTGGCCAGTTCATCAGCCGCCAGCTTATCCAGAACCTCCTGCTGCCCGGCGGTAGCCGCCTTAGGGTGCACCAGGAAGAGCGCATCACGCAGGCGTACTTCCGTCGCACGATCATACTTGGCCAGTTGATACTCACTGAATTTCATAAAGGCCCGGGCCAGCCCCTTTTGCACCTGCTTCGACAGGCGGTTTAGCTTTTTTACCCCTTCGCGGCCGTTTGCCATCTGGTAGTACGCCAGTAGCTCCGTAATCTCGTCTGCCCGTTGCACCACCTTTTCCACAGTCCGGCTCACCAGGTTGTCCCCCCGGTGTATCATCGCCAGCTCGGCCACCAGCACCAGCGGCATACTGCGCAGGTGCATTTCCGTACGTGCATACACAGCCAGCTTGGCCACAAATTCCGGATCATTTGCTGCGATTAGCTCCCTGACCCGGAGTACACGCTGCTCGTCACCTTCATAAAAAGTATGAGACAGCGAGCTTGTCACCACTGCCGTGTACAGTTCCATCTGAGGATCCATTTTCCACGCCGGCGCACCTTCATGGTTAAGTATCTTTTTTATCCGGCTGGTCAGTTTGTTAAATCGCATGACGTTTTTCCGTTTGAGTATGATACAAAGGTGGCAGGGTACTGCGCAGTCTTTTTGCGTAGTTGAAATAAATCAGATATTTTTTGAGAAAAATTTGTCATGCCTGTCAATAGAAATGCCCTCATACGCTACCGTACCATTGATACTTGTCTGCGTAACCGGTTCAGAAAGTGGACCTTAGATGACCTGATTGAAGCCTGCTCAGATGCTTTGTACGAGTACGAGGGAATAGATAAGGGCGTGAGCCGTCGCACCGTGCAGATGGATATACAGATGATGCGTAGCGATAAGCTCGGTTATAATGCTCCCATAGAAGTATCAGAGAAGAAATATTATACCTATGCGGACCCGGAGTACAGCATCACAAATAACCCCCTTACTGATCAGGACCTGGACAGGCTGACTGAGGTGGTAGACATATTACGCCAGTTCAAGGGATTTGCCCATTTTCGTGAGCTTACCGGCATGGTGCAGCGCCTTGAAGACAGGATACACACGGCTAAGACCAGCCTGCCCTCCGTCATAGACCTGGAAAAGAATGAAAACCTGAAGGGGCTGGAGCACCTGGATACCCTGTATCAGGCCATTCTCAAAAAGCAGGTAATGTACCTTACCTATCAGTCCTTTAAAGCCAGAGAACCACAAAGCTTTCATTTTCACCCCTACCTGCTCAAGGAGTACCGCAACCGCTGGTTTGTACTGGGTAAAAGGAAGCAGAAAAGCCCCATCCTCACCCTGGCCCTGGACAGGATTGAGGGGCTGGAAGTCGCTCCGGATAAACCCTATTTGGAAAACGGAGATACCGACCTCAGCCATTACTACCGTAATGTACTGGGCGTGACCGTGCAGGAGGGGCGCTCTCCCGAAGAGGTGCTGCTCTTCATAGATAAAGAGAATGCCCCCTATGTGCTCACCAAACCCATACACCACTCCCAGGAGCTGGTAGAGTCAGGGCCCGATGGGGTGATCATTCGTCTGCTGGTACAGCATAATTTTGAGCTGGAGCGCGAGATACTTGGCTTTGGAGATTACATGAAAGTGTTGCAGCCTGAGAGGCTACGCAGAAGAATACAACAGAAACTGCAGGACGCCACCGCCCAGTATGAGAGTGAAATGAGCCTGAAGGAGCTGGGCATGAGTAATAAGCGAATCAACAGGCTGGGCTACACCGTGCTCGATAGTGTGTACAGCCAGAAGGAAGTAAGACGCATGCGCTCCATGATAGGGCGTGCCATTGAGGCCATGGGCAAAAACCTTGATGAGGTACATGCCCTGCGAAATCTGCTACAGGAAATACCTAAGCTCAAAGAGGTGGTTTTTAACACCAACCTTATCAAGGTACTCCATGAAGTGATGGGAGGGAGGTGCTTCCTTGTAAAAGCGACCTACTTTAATAAAGCTGAAAACAATGACTGGTATGTGACCTGGCACCAGGACGTCCCCATAGCGGTAAAGGAAAAAGTGGCCTCGGATCAATTTTACGGATGGACAAAAAAGTCCGGCTTTCACAGCGTATGCCCTCCACCCGAAGTATTAAAAAATATGCTGGCCCTTCGTATTCACCTCGATGATACTAAAAAGGCCAACGGAGCGCTCAGAGTCATACCCAAAAGCCACTATCATGTACTGAATGATGATGAAATAGCCCAACTGCGCAACCTGGACGATGCCATATGGATAGAAGTAGCCAAAGGCGGGGTACATATCATGCGCCCCCTGGTTGTTCATGCAAGTAAAAAGAATGCAGAAAAGTCGCCACGCCGGGTGATTCACCTGGAGTTTGCCACCTGCGAACTGCCCGATGGTGCCGAATGGGCCTATCGCCATCAATGGCACATGCCGGAAAGCAGCAGGTAATATTATCACGGATTTAAGGGAGGCGGGGAAATAGAATACCTGCTATTTTACATCCGATAATTTAGATAAATTACCATACCGGGATCGAAAGCTAAATCACCACCGCCATGTTCAATCTGGATATACTTGAGATTGCCATAGGGCTTATATTCATCTACCTCCTATTCAGTATGCTCGTCACCCTGCTGAACGAGTATATCAATGCCCTGTTAAAGCTTCGTGGAGAGAACCTCTACAAGGCGATACTCAACATGTTGAATAGTGAAATGGTGGAGAAGTTCTATAACCATCACCTCATCAAATCTCTAAGCAAGAACAGGAAAAAGCGTCCTTCATATATCAGCCCCGGGGTGTTTGCCAAGGTCATAATGGACCTGATGGCTGAGGAAAAAGCCAACGAAAATAAAGGGACGGGTAGTATCCTAAAGGCTAATTTGAAGGACATTGTCAGCGCCAAAATATTTGATCAGTCCTCAGTAATGAAACTGCTGAAGTCATTTGCTGAAGAGGTGAACTACGACGCCAATCGCTTTGCCGTCAAGCTGGAGGCCTGGTTTGAAGAGGTGATGGACCGTGCCAAAGGCTGGTATGTGCGTAAGATTCGCCGCGTGACCCTCGTCGTCAGCATCGTGGTAGCCATTGCCTTTAATGTGGACTCCATAAGGGCGTACCGGGCCCTTTCGGAAAATGCCGACCTCCGTACGGATATTGTGGGGATGGCGTCAGACTTTCTTGCCGAAAATCCCGACGGGGCAGCAGGAAATACAGCCTCGGATATCAGGTACGAGGCAGCCAGAGACTCACTGGTCAGTTTCTATGCCAGAGAAATTTCGCCTGTAAATAACATGTTCAATTTCGGCTATGGTGATGAACAGTTAACCTACATAGGTAAGCATCCGTTTTCAGCCTTTCTCGGGTGGATTCTCACGGCCTTTGCCATATCCCTTGGGGCACCCTTCTGGTTTGATATTCTCAACAAGGTCATGAGCCTGCGCTCCGCCCTGAAGCCTAAGTCAAAGGATGAGGAGGGAAATCCGAACACCATACCGCCGGATATGCCCCCTTCTACTATCAGTTCCGTAGTGCCCCCCGGCACCCCGGATGCGACCGTCTCACCGGATTCTGCCTCTTAGCCAGCCGGTTATTTTATCTGTACACGCGTGGCACCATACCCGAACTTGTCTTTCATGGTGTCTTCGAAATACTTGATGTTTTTCAGCGTGGAAAGCTTCTTCTGGATGGCGTTTTTGAGAGTGCCGTTGCCCAGGCCGTGTATAAAGGTAATTTCGTCCTTACCCGCCACGATAGCCTTGTCCAGCATATCCTCAAAGGTGCTCAACTGCAGTTCAAGCATCTGGCGGTTGCTCATATTGTCCTTGTCATTCGTAAGAGCCTCTATATGCAGGTCCACCTTTTCCGGTACCCGCAGCGGTTCAGAACGGGCAGGCTCTGAGGAGCTGCCTGTAAACAGGCTGTCTTTCAGCTTGCCTGCGTCCACCGGCTTTATCTCCGCATCCAGTTGGATCAGGTAAGCCTCCTTTTCAATCACCGGTGACGGCCGCTTACTTTTGAAGAACGTATTTGCCTTAAAGCGGACGCGCTTGAACATCGGGTCCTTCGGCGTAAAGTTTCCTGTCTGGTGAAATATGGCCTGTATGAGAAAAATAGGCCACTTATCGAAGCGCGAAAGCTCGTACTCCGAAAACTTAAGCTGGCCCCTGCCCGACAGTATCGCACAACGCAGGCCGCTGATGTTTCCGTCTTTTTCTTCCGACAGACTAATCGCGATGTCGTAATCCGTGTTATTGATCAGGTAAGCCGCTACCACCTTATCATTCACCTCCGGAAAAGCAAGGTATAGCCCGCTCTCCGCACGAACCTTCGGTGCAGCTTTAGCCGTTTCCGGTTCTTTTTTAGGCTTTATCGACCCAAAGTACTCATCCTCCTGTGAAGAGATCACCACCAGCTCCCTCTTAAGCACAGGAATCTGAAAGCCGTCCTCGATCTCTACTTCTACCAGTGCATTAGGCAGAAAGCGCACTACTATGCCCTCCTCGCTGCCTTTCATCATTCTTACGCGATCTCCGATATTCATATGCAGGATTGTTTTCAGTCAAAAAAAGGAAAATAAAGCCACAATACCCTCCGGAAGGATATTTAATACGGCTCAAAAGAACAGAAAATGAAATTTAGCCCCTTCCACACTGTTAAGCTCCAGCGCAGGAGCCGGTATTTTGATCAGGTCTGCCAGGTATAGTAACGTGTTAAGCACCTTACTATCCCCCTTCCAGTAGCGGAAATTAATGCCGGGTGACAAATAATATTGCCGGTAGCTTTCATAGCCAGCCGCCCTGTTTTCCCTATCCCTTGCATACACCATGCCCCCCGCACCATAGCCAGCATCCACCGTAAGCCAGCCCGGCCAGCCACTGTCCCCTGCCAGCTTCGCTATGTCAAACGAAACCCAGTACGTCTGCCCGTTATAGTCCTTCAGCCATTCCTCCCCAGGGCCCTCACCCAGCACCCCCGGCCGTAGCGGGGCCAGCCCGCTGCGGGTAAAACTAAACTTCGGCACCATCCGCTGCTCCCCCCAGCCCCTTTGCTGTCCGTAAAAGAATAGCGCCCCCCCTGCGTCCGCCAGCAGATCCCCAACTGAAGCCCCATAGTCCGGCGAAAAGCCATCCAGCACCTCTATGGGTACCAGTATCAGAAAGCCCGTAAGGCTGGCGTACAGGGCCGTTTTGTCACCGGCACGCGAAGGCCATATCTGGTATAAGCCATGAGAAAAGACGTAGCCCGCATAAAAATGCCCCGCCTTATCCATCTGCTTCCACTGCGGATTATCATTGAAGAAATGAAAAGAAGTCGTTTCCCCATCATACCATGAGGCAGACAGGTAGCCCATTGTCGCTGTGTACCCCACTCCCGCAGCCAGCAGCATTGCTTCGCTTCCACGGCGTAGGGTATCCGTCTCAGCCACCGGCTGCGACCGGGAGGGTAGGGCAGAGGCCAAAAAGGTGATAATGATTAACAGGCAGCGGACCATCCCGCAAAAATAGCCCGGTACCGCAGGAAAACAATGAATCCCCTCAATCCTTCACTGCCCGGCTATACACTTCTATGCACCGCTCGCGTGCAGCCTTATGGTCCACTATCGGGTCCGGGTAGTCATCCGTGCCGTATTCCGGTACATAGCGGCGCACATACCTGCGGTCTTTATCAAATTTATCCAGTTGAGAGGTAGGGTTAAATATCCGGAAGTAAGGCTGTGCGTCTACCCCCGAGCCTGCTGCCCATTGCCAGCCCCCGTTATTAGAGGCCAGTTCGAAATCCAGCAATTTACGCGCAAACCAGGCCTCCCCCCAGCGCCAGTCTATCAACAGGTGCTTGGTCAGAAAGCTTGCCGTAACCATACGCACCCGGTTATGCATGTAGCCCGTTTCTGCCAGTTGCCGCATGCCCGCATCCACCAGCGGATAGCCCGTTTTACCTTCCCGCCATTTCTCAAACTCCTCCTCATTATTCCGCCACTCTATCCGGTCATATTTAGCCTTGAAGGCATTGTCCGTCACTTCTGGAAAGTTATACAGGATCATCTGGTAAAACTCCCGCCAGATCAGCTCATTCAGGTACGTGTCATTAAGCTCCAGTGCCTTTTTCACCAGTGTCCGGATACCTATTGTCCCATGCCGCAGATGGATTCCCAGGCGGCTCGTACTGTCCTTGTTACCCGGGTAATCGCGGGTTTTATCATACGTTTTTATGATACCTTCATCCGCATCAGCCGGAGGAATGTCCATTGATGAGCGCGTAAAGCCTAGTTCCTCAAGCGTAGGGATACTTTCCTCCACAGGCCCATACCAGTTTTTATAGCGAAGAGCAGATGGAAAAGGCTCCACCTCCGTTTGCTCCAGCTTCTTCATCCAGGTACGCATATAGGGAGTAAAGACCTTATAAGGCTCATTATTGCCCGTTAAAACCTCCTCCTTCTCAAATATCACCTGGTCCTTGAATGTATTGAACTCAATGCCCTTGTCCGCCAGTAGCTTTTGTACCGCACCATCCCTCTCTTTGGCATAGGGCTCATAATCCCTGTTCGTGTACACTGCCGCCACATCATAAGTCTGCGTAAGCTCCTTCCATACCTCTGCCGGTTTGCCATAATACACCCGCAGGCCACCCCCTTTTTCTTTCAGCTTATCGTGCATTTCGGTGAGCCTGTCATGCAGGAAAGTAACCCGTGCATCATCCTCATCCTCCAGCTCATCCAGTATGTGCTTATCAAAAATAAATACCGGCAATACCGGCTTATTTTCCTGTAGCGCATAGTAAAGACCGGCATTATCCTGTAGCCTCAGGTCCCGGCGAAACCAAAATACATTAAGAGATTTATCTGACATGATTGAATAAAAATATCCTTACAGGAATGTTTAAACCAAGTATGGTTTTTCAGTTAAAAAATTAACTTATGAGTATCATTTTCAATAATTACTAAACTATGAAAAAGTTAAAGATCGAAAACCTGAAACTCAAAAGCTTTGTAACCGACATGCCCGGAAAGGTAAGCGTCCGGGCGCGTGGAGGAGCCTTACGGGCCAACTCTGATATACGCAATTGCTCCGCACTTGATGCGTGTGAGACAGCCCTGCAATGCGGCTGATTTTCTGCAGCGTAAAAAACAACAACGCCCGTGGCAAAGCTGCCACGGGCGTTGTTAATAATGATTTTCTCTCTTTTATTTTCACCGGTCAGGGCGCAGCGTCCTCATCCGTACATCAAACTCCTCCTCGTCCGTCAGCTTACGGTCATAATCGTAAATGGCTCCCTCCCAGGTGCCATACATGGCATTAGGGAGTAATATAAACTTCCGGCCAAAATCAGCCTGCAGGCTGTCCGCATCAGCATAGCGCTTATCCGTAGGCTGCTTATCAAAGATACTCATGTAATCCCCCAGGTTATCCCCGAAGAAGAGTACGATCTCACTTTTTTCACGGACCGCTTTGCGTCTCTCTTCCTTATCAGACGTGTCTTCCTTCAGGAAATAATGCGTTGAGTCTACCTGCGGAAAGCCCAGGGCTTCCATATTACGCATGGTTGGCTCCAGGTCGTCCACACTTCGGTTAGAAACATAGTAAATTTCCATGCCCTCGGCATCGGCATAAGTAAGAAATGATACCGCGCCCGGTATGCTGTCCGCCTTCGCTTCAGCAGTCCACTCGCTCCAAGTGGCTGGTGTATACTTTTCATTATCCGCAATCAGGCGTGCGTTGTAGGGGCTGTTGTCCAGAAGTGTTTCATCCACGTCCAGCACAATAGCTTTCCCCCTCAGGTCCGTACCCTCGCGCTTCATTTCATCCAGGCGCATACGCCCCAGGTTAAAGGCCTGATAAGCCAGTGCCCGGTATTCCGCAGCATTCTGATGATACAGTACCGCCAGCGAGGAGTTTTCACGAATATTATCTGTGCTGAAAGCAGAAGGGGCCGGTTGCTCCACACTATCTGCAGGAGCGTCTTGCTGATTTTGACATGATGCCGTCCACAGGCATCCCAGGAGCAGTGCCGGGGCTAAAGTCTTATACGTCATAGATAATAGCGTTCACATTTTCTGCAAAGCTATCAATTTTATCTAACCCGATACGCCCGAGGCCTCCCGCATCGCTACCTCGTTGTGCAGGAAGCTGCCTATCTCATTCATCACACGGGCCTTTTCCGTATCATGGTGCAGTTCATGGCGGCCATTTTCGATAAGGATAAACTTCACCATATCAGGGTATTTTTTCACAAACTCCGCAGTGGCATGATAGTCCGTGATCTGGTCCTCCTTACCATGCACTACCAGCATGGGTATATTGATCCTGCTTTCAGACTTCAGTACCTGCAGGCCGTTTTTAAAGGCCAGAGAAAAGAGCCGCGCACTTATCCGGTTATGTACAAGCGGATCATCCTCATAGCGCTGCATTTCCTCCTCTTCCTTGGATATCCACTGGGATTCCAGTTCATTACTCAGCGTGAGCGATGGGATAAACTGCTGTGTGAATTGCGCCAGCTTAAGCTTCCATGCCGGAGGCTCGAAAGCCAGCCTGAACCAGGGGCTGCTTATGATGGCTCCCGTAAGCTCTTTTGAGGGATGTTGCTGAAGAAAGTTTGCGACGATACCTCCGCCAAAGCTATGGCCATAGAGAAACAGAGGGGCATCAAGGTAAGCCAGGCGGGCCTCCTTCAATAGTACCTCCACGTCTTCCAGCAGAGCCTGGTAGCTATCTATATGGCCCCGTTTGCCACCCGAGTTGCCATGGCCATGCAGGTCTATGGCAAATACGGATATGCCGGATTCGTTAAGATAGGCTGCCAGTTCGGTATAGCGCCCGCTATGGTCTCCTAGTCCGTGAACAATACAAAGGACCGCTTTGACAGGTCCTACTGGGTCCCAGCGCCGCACATAGAGAGGCGTGCCGTCAGGACCCGACAGGCTGATAGTTTCTGGTTCGGACATAATGTGGACTGCAATAATTGTGGGACAATGTAGTAATTTTGGAAACTATATGAAAATACCCCGTTTCTCAGCCGTCTGTATCGCTCATGAATGATTAATTCTGTGCAGGCTCCCGGCTTTTTTGAGGTAGGGGCAAAGCTTCATATATTGCCCTGATTTTCGTGAAGACGATTTGATTTAAACACCTGCTGTTTTGAAGAAATTTTTGCTTGCCCTGCTTCTGCTGATCATCATAGGAGCCGGAGGGTATCACTATTACACTAACTACGTAGACCGTGAACCGCCCAATGTGTGGAATATAGTGCCTGCGTCCGCCGTGATGGTATACGAAAGCCCGCGTGTGGTACAAGACTGGAACGAATTCTCCAACAGCACCTTGTGGCAGTTACTGAAAGGCACCTCAGCCTTTGCCGATGTGGAGCAGGACCTGGCTATGCTGGATAGCCTGGCCGGAGGCGATGGCCGGCTGGACAGACTTACTACCGGTAAGCCATTCCTCATCAGCGCTCATGTGACCGGTAAGGATAAGTTTGGCTTCCTGTATCTATTCCACCTTGATAACCTCAAGGAATACGGAGGGCTAAAAGATATGATGAAGCCTTATATGGAAAGCGATTCTTATAAAAAAAGAGAGCGCACCTATGAAGGCATTACTATAAAAGAGGTAGTAGACCCGGCCACCGGGCGTACCTTCACCTATTTTTATGAAGACAGGTATTTCGCATGCAGTTTTACCCCTTTCCTGGTGGAAGATGTCATTCGCACCATTAAAAACGAAGGGCAGGACAACTTTCAGGTGCGAAACCCGGCCCTGCGACAGCTTTCCGGCTCTGATGATGACCTGGGCAACCTTTTTGTAGACCTTGACGCCCTTTCCCCCCTGTTCAAGACAGTGGCCGCCCCCTCCACCCATTCCCAGCTAAGCATACTTACCGGCCTGGGCGACGGTGCTTTGCTCGATATCCGGACCCGCGACGGATACTTGCTCATGGATGGGTTTAGTGTGACAGAGAGTGGCCGTAATGCCTACCTGGACCTTTTCCAAAATCAAAAAGCCCATGAGATAGGCATGAGCCGGTTTATCAGTGACCGTACCGCCCTGCTTTATCACCTGGGCATAGACGATGCAGGTACCTGGAGGACCAACCTTAAAGAGCTATATACCAAAGGCCGGCGCAAAGAGCTGAAAAGCAACGAGGTGAATGAAGCTGATGTAGAGCAACTCATGGGGTATGCCGGAAGTGAGGCCGCTCTGGCCGTGCTGGAGTCTGTGGATAAAGATAACCCCGACCGTATCGCCTACCTGTCTGCCCGGGATATGGGAGGGATGTATAATGCCCTCAATAATCTGGCTGAAAAAGTGCATAAGAGCGAAGACTCACTCTATGCAGAACCTTACGGGGAACGGACCATCCGCCAACTGGAAGTATCGGGATTCCCCAGGCTACTACTAGGCGATGTATTTGAAGGATTTGATCAATGCTTTTATACCACCATTGATAACTACATTGTTTTTGGCAACCACATTCAGGTATTGAAAAACCTGCTCACAGACATGGAGACCGAAAACACCTGGGGGCAAAGCATCCGGCAGACCCGCTTTCTGGAAAAGTCTATGCGCGAGGCTAACCTCACCGTTATGGTAAACACCCCCCGCGCCTGGTCCCTTCTGCAGTCACGGCTAAGGCCGGAGTGGGTCAAAACCCTCAATAAGGACCTCAATATCTGGCGGCTTGTGGATAATATGGCTGTTCAGTTCAGACACCTGGACGGCAAGTACTACACCACCGTCCTTATCGATCATAGAAAAGACATACCTGCCCGTGAACGCATAGCCCGGTACGAGCTAAGCCAGGAAGCCACAGCAGGTGCACGGCTGGTGACCAGTCCCCACGTAGTGCGCAGTCATATGACCAACGGCCGCGAAGTGCTGGTACAGGATAGCAGCTTTGCCCTCCACCTCATCGGGGCAGATGGCAACCTGCAGTGGACCGACTCCCTGGGCATGGCCATGAAGACACCCGCTGAAGCCATCGACTACTTTAATAATGGCCGTTTTCAATACTTTTTTGCCACCGACTCCGCTTTACACATAATCGACAGGAGCGGCAATAGAACCGGCCGGTATCCCGTACAGATGCCTGAGAGTGTGCAGATTGCCCATGCCTCAGTAGTGGATTACGACCGTAGCAAGCGCTACCGCTTCATGATTGGCGCAGCTGATGGAGATATTTACCTGTTTGACAAAGAAGGGAATATACTCGAAGGCTGGGGGCCACGCGAAACAGGTAACAGACTCAGTCAGCCGCCTAACCACCTCAGGGTAAGGGGTAAGGACGTAATGTACGCCATTCGTCAGGATGGTGTGGTGCATATCATGAACAGGAGAGGGGAGAACTTTCCCGGCTTTCCGCTCGACCTCCAGGGCAAAATAGAGACTCCGGTGTTCATTGAGATCGGTGCTTCCGTGGCATCTACCTACATGACAGCCATCACCAGAGAAGGCGCCCGCATCAGGTTCAACCTCAAAGGAGAGATCACAAAGCGCTCCCAGTTATATAAGCCTTCCCCGGCCACCAGGTTCCATCTGGTGCCCGATGCTACCGGCCGAACCTTCATTATTGCGAGGCAGGATGGTAACCGGCTCAGTATTCTGGACCGTGAAGGAGGGATGATCTTTGAGAAAGACTACGTAACCAGCCCGGACCTGAAAGTGCAGTACTACTACTTCGGTAGCGGAAATGAATTGTTTGCCATCACCGATACAGAGCAGGAGTTTACCTACCTGTACGACAGGCAAGGCAATCTTATTAATTATCAACCTCTTGAGAGTAGCCACATGGTCTCCATCATGTACCATGAGGCAGAACAACGCTACGACGTTTACGCTACTTACGAAGATACCTTCCGGATGTATTCCTTTGAGGCCAGGTGATACGCCTGGCCACGGTTCCCAATTTCCGGAGGGAATCTTATCTTTGTGAAAAAATTGGCCTGATACCGACATGATAACCCTGTTACCCCGCGCTACATCCGGCGTACTCACCAGAGCCCTTATCGTCTTTATGACCCTGATAGTGCCCCTGCAGGCACTGGCCTTCAGGCAATCCGGCGACGAGGAAAATAAGCCGGAAGCCAGGCTCCAGACCCCGTATCATACCATTAAGACACACCTTGATAACCTCCAGGAAGACGCCTACCACCCCGAAGTGGCAGCAGAAGTTTTTATTCAGGCAGATTCAGTCAACAGAACCGAAAAAGAGGCCATAGCACTTGCCGTTAAGTTAAAGCATATCCTTGACGGCTCAGGTACCTATATCGACACCGAAACCATACCTAAGAGCCCCGATTACCGCGACACCCTCAGCAACCAGAACCGCTACTACCTTACCGATAAGTTCCCCGATATCTACCTGCAGCGCTATGACAACCTGTGGCTCTTTTCTGAGTTTACCGCCAGGCGCATAGATAAGATTCACGAAGAAGTTTACCCCTTTGGTACCGCTGCCCTGCTCAGCCTGCTACCCAGGCTTGGGCACAAGCGGATTATGGGGCTTCACCTGTGGCAGCACATAGGTATCCTCATCCTCGTGCTGCTCAGCTTCATCATACATAAGCTCCTCACACTCTTCTTTGAACGCGTCATAGTGGGGCTCATGCACAGGTTCGGCTATAAGCGCATCGCCAGTAAGTACATATTACCAGTAGCCAAGCCCCTCAGCTTTCTCGTAATATTTCTGCTTCTACGGCTCTTTATCCCGCTCCTACTTCTGCCACCCATAGCCGGTCAGTACGTTATACTCGTGCTTGGGGCCGCCCTTCCTTTATTTGGCACCCTCGTCTTCTACCACCTGGTAGACGTATTCGGGGCCTACCTGGAAAAAGTAGCCGACCGAACAGAAAGTACCCTGGACGACCAGCTCGTTCCCCTGGTGCGTAAGGCGTTAAAAGCCTTCGTCATTATCATCGGCGGGCTGTTTATTCTGCAAAACCTGAATTTTGATGTCACCGCCCTCATAGCCGGTATTTCCATCGGTGGTCTGGCCTTCGCCCTGGCTGCCCAGGAAACCATCAAGAACTTCTTTGGCTCCCTCATGATATTTGTGGATAAGCCCTTTCAGATAGGCGACTGGATCACCAGTGGTGGCGAGATAGACGGCACGGTAGAGGAGGTAGGATTCCGCTCCACACGTATCCGCACCTTCCGCAACAGTGTCACTTCAGTGCCGAACGGAAAGCTCGCCGACATGACCATAGATAACCATGGGCTGCGCGTTTACCGCCGCTTCTACACCCGCCTGAACATCACTTACGATACGCCTCCGGAGGTGCTGCAGGCATTTATAGATGGCCTCAAAAAAGTAGTCATCGACCACCCCGATACCCGTAAGGACTTCTTTGAGATTCACTTTAATGAACTCGGCGCTACTTCCCTGGAGATCATGTTCTACATATTCTTTGCGGTACCCACCTGGTCCGAAGAGCTCATTTGCCGGCACCAGATACTGATGGAGATAGTAAAGCTTGCCGAAACCCTCGGGGTACGCTTCGCCTTCCCTACGCAAACACTGCACATAGAAAACCTGCCGGGACAGAAAAGCCTCACCCCCGAGTATACAGAAACCGGGGAGCAGCTTCGCACCCGGCTGGAAGAGTACCTCAAAGCGAGGGAGAGCCAGGTCGGCAGAGATCAGTAAAGAGCCAGTGAGATGAGCGTTTCCATTAACAAGGCAAAACTCAGCAGGGTGGTATACGCAAAGGCCAGAAAGCCCAGCTTAAAGAATGTCTTCAGTATTCCCTGGCGGTACACTTTGTAGAAGGACATAAACAGGTAAGCCAGCAGGGCAATGATCAATAAGGGCACCAGAAGTTGCTTCAGAAAGCTTGTCCATATCACCACCACTATTAGCAGAAGCGCCAGGTACAGAAAGGAGTGTATATGTATAGCGTGCACCAGGTGATGAATGTACAGGTTGTCCCGCCGCATATACAGCACCTTTAGCATCAGTGCGAACACCGGCATAAGGATAAACATCATGATCGGCAGGTTTTTCATGATGGCAGCCAATACCTGTTTGCCCTCCGCACGGTTCAGCCGGATTGCCTGCTTGCCCAGCCAGTACTCTGTGGTTCCCTGTTTTGCGCCCGCCGAATCCAGTATTTCCGCTTCCGTCAGGTTTTTATTGTTCATCAGTTCCAGGATTACGTCCAGGCCTGTTTCCTGTCCGTTCAGCACAAAGGTCCGCGATTTCCGTTTGGTGCTATCCGCCACTGAGTCGATACTTGCTACCGTATCCCTGTACATGAGAGAGTCCAGGCGGGCCAGTTGGTTCTCTACATTGGCAGGCAGCACCAGCTCTTCAGCCATGAGCAGGCTGTCGTTTTTGTCTTTAAGTTGTAAGCGTCTCTTTTTGGTTCCGTCCTCGCCATCCACAGAGTAACTAAGCTCTCCTTCTGCCGGCTCGGCGTAGTTTGCGTCAAGCGCTTTGAAGTCCCCATCTACCTGGCTCTGCGCATAAAAGGCCACTACAGTGAAAAATATGAGGCTTAAGACGAGGTACAGGCGCACCGGGTGCATATACGTTTTGCGTCTTCCGCTGATAAACTCACGCGTGAGTTTACCCGGATTGAACAAAAAGGGCAGGACCGAGCGGCCAAAGCGGCCATCCAGTGAAAAGTAGTTACTTATAAAATCACGCGCCAGTGTGCTGAAACTGACGTTATTATCTGTGTTTTCCTGGCCGCAGCGCGGGCAAAAGTTTGTGCTTCGATCTAGATCCAGCCCACAATTCAGGCAATGAGACGTTTTCCGGCGTCTTTTCATGTTAGTAGGGGGTAGGTGAAGAAGAGCCATGGCCAACACTGACGCTTCCCCGGGGTTCACTTTTCTCTGTAAGATTTTCTTCTAAATGATAAATATAAAAAAGAAATCATGCAGTTTTTCTATGCGGGCATTCATCTACTTTATTAAGGCCGTTTTACACCGCATGCCTTAATATGTATTTTTAGCGAAGTCATTGATAATGAACCAACATATCGACCTCAGACTAACGCAATGATACAGGTTTATGAATAAAAAATTACTGGTTACCGGCTTATTGGGAGTGCTTCTGGCCATGACCTGCCTTCCGGCAGATGCCCAGTTGCGGCGCCAGCAGAATACAACCGTCACCTATGAGGAGTTGTATGATGAACCTTATGAGATCAATAAGCTCTTCATCATGTTTCAGCCCCTGTATGGTGAGCTGTTTGCCACTAACGTTACGCTGGGTTTCGGACTGGAGGCTCAATATTACTGGGACGATAAGTTCGACTTCAGAGCGCATGGCCGTAAGAGCTACCACAGCAGCTTTGACTTTTACAGAGATGCCGCTCTAAAAAATGCAGATAACCTTAATACCCCCCAGGTATTCAATCTGTATGAGTTTGGTGCCACCTACCACATAGTGGATAAGGAAGTAGACGGCACCAGTAAGATGTTCCTGTATTCCAAAAGATACAAGGGCAGGAAGTGGGCCTCTATGGTACCCAAAAACACGGAAGAAATCCCCATGACCGTGCGCAAAGTGTACGGTGCCAGGTTGGGCGGATTATTCTATAATTCTGCTTTCGATATGAACCGCGTAACAGAGTCACAGGAGATCGGCCTCACCAGCGTAAGTGGCGAGCCCATCAATCCTGATGCTTCTATTTATGGAAATATCGATGTGAAAGGACTTTATGTAGGTGGTTCACTGGCTAACATCCGCAACTTTGCCGTAAAGCCGGACCGTAACTACAACGATATGGTAGACGACCTCATGTTCACCGCCTACCTTGATATACTTATTGCACCTTGGATAGAGGTGGAAGACATTTTTTATAACGATCAGCTGTATCCTGCCGATGAGGTCAAGACTAATATGCTTGGCTTTCGTTTAGGTATGGAAGGTAAGTTCAACCGGACATTCGGTTGGGCATACGGCGCCGAATTAGGTATGCGTCCCGGCCTTAATACCAAAGGCTTTTACGCACTGTTTAAGATCAGCTTCCCCGTTTACAGTACCAGTCTCGACTACTCCGTAGAGGCATTCGGTAAATAAAGATTTCAGGGTGTAGAATAAAATAGAGGGCTGTCTGCGTGAGCGGGCAGCCCTTGTGTTTTCAGGTCAGAGCTGTTTTCAGACCTCATTCTTATACTTTCCAGCCAGGTATTCCCGGCCCCTTTCCTGGTAGTGCTCAGCACTTCGGTGCAGGCGCTCCGTTGTCTTTTCCGGTAGCTGTTTTACTACCTTACCCGGTGTCCCCATCACCACCGAGTAGTCAGGTATCTCCATGCCCTCTGTCACTAAGGCATGCGCCCCTATGATGCAGTATTTGCCTACTTTTGCGTTATTCATTACCGTCGCCCGCATACCCACCAGCGTAAAGTCCCCGATAGTCGCTCCGTGAATAATGGCCGCGTGGCCTACAGTTACCCCTTCGCCTACATGCACAGGTACCCCAGGGTCTACATGCACCACCGCCAGGTCCTGAATGTTACTCCCTTTACCTATATGAATGCTGTCACTGTCCCCTCTTAGTACCGCACCAAACCACACGGAAGAGGACTCCTCCAGCTTCACATCTCCTATTACCGTGGCATTCGGAGCTATGTATACGTTATCTGCTTTTTTCATGAGCTATAGTTTCCTGTCTGGCGAAATATCGTATTTAATGTCGCACGCGCAAGTTTTTTAGTCATCTCTTCATACTTTTGACCTATCCGTCGCATCAAAATGTCATTTCAACATGGACCTTCTTATCAAGAATATTAGTCAGCTACTGCAAACCTACCGTCAGACGCCGCCCGCCCGGCTCTCCGGCTCACAGATGGCCGATGTGCCTTCCGTAGATAACGCCTGGCTGCTTATCCGGCAGGGGAAAATAGAGGACTGGGGCGAAATGAGTAACTGCCCTTCCTTCGAAGGCGAAGTAATTGATGCTACCGGCAGGCTGGTCTTTCCCGGTTTTGTCGATAGCCATACCCATATCGTATTTGCCGCACCCCGTGAGCAGGAGTTCGTAGACCGTATCCGCGGCCTTTCTTATGAAGAAATTGCGAAAAAAGGAGGCGGTATCCTCAATTCGGCAGGCAGGCTTCGTGAGACCAGCGAAGACGACCTGTTCCACTCTGCCATGCAGCGCGTTAAAGAAGTAACCGCCCAGGGTACCGTAGCCATAGAAGTGAAAAGCGGCTACGGCCTCACCACAGAAAGCGAACTAAAAATGCTAAAGGTCATCAGGCGGCTTAAGGATGCGCTGGATATGCCTGTAAAAAGCACCTTTCTGGGGGCTCATGCGATACCTGCCGAGTACAAGGAAGACAGGCAAGGCTACATCGATCTCATCCTGAATGATATGCTACCCGCTGTCGCAAAAGAAGGGCTGGCAGATTATGTAGATGTATTTTGTGAGAAGGGCTTCTTTACCCCCGAAGAGACAAAGGCCGTCGTGCAAAAAGGGAAGGAACTGGGCATGAAACCCAAGATTCATGCGAACCAGCTACACCGCTCCGGAGGCGTCCAGACTGGGGTGGAAACAGGCGCCCTCAGTGTCGACCACCTCGAGGAAATGGGAGAGCAGGAAATCAATGCCCTCAAAGGGTCTGATACCATAGCCACCCTGCTACCTGGCGCGGCCTTTTTCATCAATACCCCATACCCCCCGGCACGGGATATGCTCAATGCCGGACTTACCCTGGCTCTCGCTTCAGATTACAACCCCGGTAGCGCCCCCAGTGGCAATATGCAGCTTATGATGTCTCTGGCCTGTGTCAAGATGCGCATGACTCCTCAGGAGGCATTAAATGCCGCTACAGTCAATGCCGCGGCTGCTATGGAAATAGAAAGTACCCATGGCACCATTACCCCCGGCAAAGCGGGGAGTGTCGTCATTACAAAACCGGTATCCAGCCTGGCTTACCTGCCTTACTCCTTTGGTACCAACCTGGTAGAGCATACGGTAATAAACGGGAAGGTCGTCTAAGGAATTTAAAGTCTGGTAGGGTTTTCCAGCCCAGCACTTTACGAATGACACGTAGCAAGCTTATCCGGTACGTCCTCAGCCTGTTACCCGATTACAAACGGTATAGCCGGACTCCATTCCTCTCATAGCATGATCAGGGCTAGTATAGTAATCCATTCAGTCTCTATATGAAGCCCCAACTCAAAGCTTTCAAAAACTCTGTAACTCATCAATTCTGAAACTCAACTACTCAATCATTCATCCATAAAAAAAGGAGGGGAACCACCCCCTCCTTTAACTTATGAAAAAGAAAAAACTAAAACACCGGAAGGACGGCTCCGGTTACCTTTCTGCTACGGCTGCCATTATATATAAAATACATAGGCAGACGAGCCTCTTACTGACATATTCATAACACAATGGTCCGAAAGCGTATGGGGCCCTGGCAAGGCAAATAATGGATAGCTGGTATACATGGAATGTGCATTTAGAAACTCCCACTTCCAAAAATTGCCTTTAGCCTGTGATAGCCAGCTTCCATGCTGCATTGCCGGGCCCCTACTTCTTCTATTACTTTGGCTGCCTGCATCATACAGTCAGTTTGCTCTTCCGTCAGAGCCTTCTCATTACATTTCGTTTGCTGGTGATTCATTTTTCTGGTTTATCGTTAAATTGTATATCCACTTTTAATACATTCTCCTCATCCACACTCCATAGTATCTGACCCTGTTGCTGGCCCATTATAAAGTGGCCCGCCACTGCCACCTGCTCCAATATATCTGCATGAGCTCTTTTATTGAGCATTCCTGCCGGGTTATTGAGCCCCTGCACACTGGCTGCAGGGACCAGACATGGCCCCCCCGTTATCACTATGCCTCTCCCTTCTTTATTATTTTTCGTACTCAGCACCATGCGCCCCATAGGGCCTATCATGCGCAGCATCTGCTGCAGTACCGATCTTACCAGCAGGTTTATTAGGTAAGAGTCCGCCTTCACACCCACCGGTAGCATACTGTTTTTTACCTCTATTGTATGCTCATCTGCCTGCAGGCTCGCTGCTGCTGCGCCCTCCCTCACTATCAAGCTCAGGTCTACCGGCACCAGTAGAGCATCTATATATAGCCTTTGTCCATTCAGCCACTCCAGCAGCTCCATTATATGAGCATCATATAGCGACACCTCCTTTATTATGCGGTCAGTTTCTTCCGTACTGCCTGTATCCTGCAGTATTTGTAGCCTTTTCAGCGCATTGTGCATCAGCTTACGTACCGGTCTCGTACCCATCAGCAGCAGTGTGCTTTCCGCCCTTCTTACCTGCTCCAGCCTTTCCGTCACCCCCCTGGCATCACCTAGTACCTGGTATTTATCCACCAGCTTCTTCCGCATTGTGATGATATCCCACGCCACCTCATGTATGAGTGTGTTTTGGCGGGTCTCATTAAGCACCTTTCGTACGTAGCTTACATTATATCCCGTTATACGTGCTATATGGTGTATATCACCATAAGGCATCAGTTGCTCAGTTAGCCTTTTGGTTTCTTTCATATAGAAAAGTGGTTTATCAATAAGTCAGCGATACTGACCACTATGTGCAGCACCATCTCCCAGTCCATCCCGTATATAATTCGTTCAATTCTGTGGCGTAAGCGCATATCAGGGTCATATGTCTCGGGTTATGGTTCATTTCAAAGTTATAAACATATTTTGTAACAAAAATTAAATGTCACTTTTATAAGCCATATTTTTAAATAAATGTATATGTAGAAACATTTTGTCCTTCATTTGTATCTCTTTTTACATTATACTTAATAAGATGAGGCCCGCGGCATGCGCCCGCGGGCCTCTGATTCAACCAGTCATAGTCGTATTATTTATTAGGTTCCTCTTTGGGTAACATAATGACAAACTCCACTGTGTCCTCGTCCATTTTTTGCCATCTTACCTCTCCACCCAGCGTATGCGCCACATACTGGCACATGGCCGTGGCACTACCTACTCCCAATATGCTACTACCCCAATCCGGCTGGAGGGCATTATATTTTTCCAGATCACTGGTAGAGGCAGGGCAGGGGCTGCCCGATATCAGGAGTAGGTTTCGGTTTGTATTATAGTCTATCGTCACCAGCCCCTGCTTAGTCAGGTAGCCCACCGCCACCACCGCCGTCCTTACCAATAGCTTAAACAGCACCACGTCTGTCCGGATTTTGGGCATGTTATCAGATGCAAGTATACCCACCTCCGGCACCCAATCCTGGTCAGGTCCAAATAGCAGTGCATATGATACCGCATGCCAGAGGCTCACTTCCCGTACCAGTGGCGATAGCAATAGCCGCTGGTGGCCCATCCATTCGCCGGTTTCCATCAGTTCATGACGCAGTTCGCCTATCCGGTTATGTACTTCATTTGTAGTGAGTGCTTTAAAGTCCCGCTGCAGCGCCGCCAGACCATCGCGTGCAGGTTCCAGTATAAGCTGTAGCGTACGCTCCTCTATATCCGGTCGGTGTGCATCTCCGCTATTTAGGGCCACATGGTGGTACTTAGCCTTCAGTTGCTTCTTCAGGTTTACCAGATCCCTGGCCAGGTTATACACTATTAGGTTTTCGCTTTTTTGCCGAAGCACGCGACGTACATAGCGCGGCGTATAGCCCGTTATGGCCGCTATCGTCTGCACATCGCCTTTGCGGCTTAGCATATCATATATTGGAGGTTGTATGGCCATAGCTGTAGGTAGGCTGTAAAAAAGCAGCGGCACCCGCCGCTGTTCTGTATCATTTGTCAAATAGATGAAGACTGCCGGTTGTACACCGGCTGGGTGACAATTGCTTCTTTTTGTCACACCTTATCCAATTCTGCGTAATTGTAGCTTATAATTGAGACAAATACAAATAGTCACTAAATATTTTCACTAAAAAGGTTATTAAGTGATCTTTGTGACATTACTAGCTAAGGTCGCCACCATTTGTGTGGTTTTTAACTAGAAAAGGTATATTTGACTCACCTATGGATACTCAGCAGCTTACTCAAAACATAATAGCCCTGCGCAAGCGCTTCGGGCTCAGGCAGCAGCACCTGGCCGACCGCCTCGACATAAGCCGCTCTACCCTGGCTATGTATGAGACAGGCAGGCGGGACGTTCCGCCTGAGAAGCTCCGTATCATGGCAGACCTATTTGGCGTTACAGTACGCGAGCTGCGAGAAACAGATCTGCGCCACGAGGCCCAGATACAAAAAAAGCTCAGCGCCACCCTTATGGACAAGGACCGCGAAGAGCTTAATAATATGTCTCGTAGCGAGCTTACCGAATACGCCCTTGGCCTGTTATTGGATAACAAACAGCTTATAGCCGAGCTTGCTTCCTATCGTAGCATGATCAGGGCCATTAAGAGCAACATCTCCACCCTGCCCAAAGACTCCCACAACCCCACCGACCTGTAATTCAACCTACCCACTCCTAACTAAAAACTAACCACTCAAAACTCTCTTACTCTGTTACTCAACAGTTCTATTAATCAATTACTTCATCACCATACTAAGGGCAAGTCAAACCGGCCATCGGTTACCCGCAGCGTATCGCACATCTCGTTCACGGCGGTGTATTCAAAGGTGCCCGACACGTACTCATCGAATGGATTGAAATCGCTTACTTCTACCCAGCCCTCGATATTGTCCCAGGCGCGGTAGTCGCAGACATCCTCGCCGCTACCAATGCTAAATTGCATGTCTGAAGAAGGAAAATAGTAAATTTCTTCTTCTCTATTAAAAGGGGTAATAGCAACACTTATACTAGCTTCCAAGTCCCGAAAATCAGCAACCATATCTATCAAATCATCCGTCGAATAATCTGCCAAAGTATTAGGATAATAACTGACAAAGGCCTCCCCATTTATGAGGCAGCCAAAGGTGCCTTTGCCTTCGGTGGTAAGCGGGGGCAGTTGCTCTATGGGGGGGATGGGCGCGGGCTTCGGGTCATCGTCATTGCCCCCGAACAGGAAGCAGCCGGGGAGTATAAGCAAGGCAACAATGAAGAATATGCTGGTCAATCGGTACATAACAAGTTTAGTTTAATCGTAATAAATATACGGGTATTTTTCCAATAGGTAGGACAAGAGAAGGAGGCGACCCCCTGCAGGCTGTGCCCGGGGCCACCTCCTTTTATCTGATTGATGTTAGTCTATAATAAGCTGCTCGGTCACAGAGCCACCCTTCCACCATAGCTCGATGGTGTACAGGCCTGCAGGCAGGTCGCTCACGTCCAGGGTATAGGCGGGAGCGTGGTCCTGCTGCTGCCGTACGGTCTGCATGCGGTTATCGCGTATCCGCACGCGGTAGAGGTTACGGCCGGGCTGCTGACCTGCCTCCTGCGGGAAGCGTACGGTAATCACATTCCCTGCGGGGTTAGGATAAAACTCCGGCAGCACGCTGCGCTCGGTGGGCTTGTCCGGACTCTCGCAGGGGTCTGTGACCGTACCGCAGGGCTCAGACAAACCTCCGCAGCTATAGCCATTGCCACTGACGCATACATCGATGTAGTCGGTAGCGAAGTTGCAGCCATTGCGCAGCTTCACCATCACCCGGGCGGTGCCGGTGGTGGTGGGGGTGATATTGGCCTTCCAGCCGAGGTTTTGTACCTGCCAGCCTTCGGGCACCAGCCACTCGTAGCTCTCGACATTGCTCACGGCAGAGACGTAAAAGGTGGTCTCGGAGCCCAGGGACAGGGTGCTACTGCCCTGCAGCTCGCCGCTCAGGGCCTGCTGGTCCAGGTCGCCTACGCTCAGGTAAGCCGTAGGGGTACGGTAGGTACCGCAGTCTCCTGCATCCAGGCTTACCCGTATGCCATAGCTTGTACCCGTCATGCCTTCGGGTGTGCGTACGGTAAGGGTATTGCCGCTTTCGGCGATGACCTCCAGGCGCTCATCGGCGATCCAGGTGAGGGGAAAGCCGAAGGGGTTATTGACGGACAGGGTGACCTCATCGCCGCTGCACACGGTGCCGGGCAGGCTTACCTCCGGCCGCCAGCCGCAGCGGCCCGCGCAGGGCTGGCCCAGGCTCAGGCCTTCCAGCTCACCAGCCAGCCACTGGCCTTTTGTCTGCGAGAGCAGCAGGTGGGGCTGGTTGGTGACGTTCTCGGTAATGTAGTTCACCATGGGGGTTTGCAGGCCGGTGGGCATGGCCGCCGTACCGCTGTAGCGCAGGTAGAGCGCCTCCTGCGAGGGCAGGCTGCCGTCCGGCTCCTGCACGTCCAGGGCGCTGACGGTGGGCACAAAGCTGAACTCGGTGACGGGCAGCAGCTCCAGCACCTCTTCGGGTACTTCCTCATCCACGGCGCTCATGCCCATGGTGCCTCCGGGGGCATTGTCCAGCGGCAGCATGCCGGCCTGGCTGTCGATGTTCACGTCCGTTAGCGCCTGGCTCACGGGTATGGTCCAGAGGATCTTTTTCTCCATCCATACCTTATTGCGGTATATGCGCGCAGGGCCGTCATCGGGCAGGGCATTCAGCTTGATGTCCCATTTCAGGTCGTTTTGGGTGGTCACCGGCCCCAGTACAAACAGCCCCGGGCGGCTGGTGAGGGGCGTCAGGGCCGTGCCGAGCAGGTTCCACAGGTAGGGCAGGCTGTAGGTGCCGCTGAGCTGAAAAAGGGAGGTACCGGCGGCAAAGGCCTGGCGGTCGCCGCACTCATGCCCGTTAGCCAGGGCGACCATGCGTGTGCGGGCGGGATCTACAAAGGGATACTGCCGGGTAAACTCAAGCCCCCTCAGGTCAATGGGATCAGCATCCAGCGCCACGGTGTTGCCTTCGTTACGGGCCTGGTAGCGCAGCAGGGAGTTGGCGCCGTAGGAGTTCAGCACGTCCATGCCCGTTTGTATGGCGGGCACCATTTCGCGTACCAGCAGCTTTTTGCCCAGCAGGCCGAATACCGGCCCTACCTTGAGCTTAAGGCCGGCCACGTGCTTCAGGCCCAGTTGAAAGGCGACGGGCACGTTGGCGCCCTGGTAGGGCACGTCATTATTGATGAAGAGGCTTATCTGGTGGTCATAGTCCTGCTCTTCGGCGAGGAGCAAGGCATTAGCGCCCTGTATGCCGCCCATGCTCAGGCCCAGCATCACGTTGGGCTCGGTGCTGCCGGCAGCGGCTTTGTCGTCATTCACGGCCTGTATCACCTGCAGCAATATGTTCATATTGGGGCTGTAGATGTCGCTGCCGTCCACCCAGTCTACAAACACAATGTCGTAGCCGTTCTCCTCGAGAAAGTCGGAGAGGCGCTGATTAGGATAATCAATATCTATTATTCGATTTAGACCCCCATTATTTCTGTCTTCCAAAAAATCATTTACATCGTAATTCTGCGTAGGGTCATCGGGGTATATCAGGTGCCAGGGGTCGAAGCCCTCTACGACAATGAAGGGCTTGCGCAGCACGCCGTCATTATTGGCGTATACGCGCGTGACGACGGCCTCGGGCTCCAGGAAGCTGAAGACCTCCACATCGCGGGGGTTGCCGGCGTATCGGGTGGCGGGGGCGCTCTTGGCCAGGGCGGGTACCCCGCTTATCTGCACCTGGGTATAGGCCTCGCGCAGGGTGCCGTCGGCATGGCTCATGCGCAGGCGGATGTCCTTGCGGCCGTCGGTGCCGTACCAGGCAGCCACGGGGCTGTTCCAGCTTACCGTCCGGTAGCCGCTGCCGTCGCCCAGGTCTACGCTGAGGGCAGGCAGGGGCGTGCCGGTGTTAGTAAAGTAGAGGCTGTCCACAAACACAAAGGTCTGGGAGGGGCCGCGGAGTTGGTTGCGGCGGGGCACCATGGCCACGGCGTGGGCGGTGGTAAACGGATTGCCCTGCTTATGCACTACCTGCTCATTGACAATCTCCACATAGCCTCCCGGCAGGGCATCGGTGCGGAAGCGCTGGTAGGCATAGTCCATCACGGGCATGGTGACCGGGCTGCTCACGCCGTTATCGCCCAGGGTTTCAGTCACGGCTACCGCACTCTGCATGATGCGCTGGTGCACCACAGCGGGCTCTTGCAGGGTGTAGGTGCTGAACTGCATGCTGTACAGCGAGGCATAGAGCGCCTGCCAGCCGAGGTAGTCGGTGGCGGCGGTAGTGCCGGGCTGGCCCTGGTAAGGGGCGACATCGGCGAGGTTATAGCCATAGTCATAGAGCAGGTTGCTGGGCACATAGGCCGGGTCTACCTGCGCAAAGATGTGGCGCATGCGGTCATGCACGTCATCTTCTGCCTGGGCCAGGGCGCTGAGGCTAAAGCACAGTCCGGCCACCATAGCCAGCAGGCTACGCGTTACGTTTTTCATAGGAATAGTATTTATAAAAATTAAAGAAATGCAGGCTTAGACGTACTTATGTAGCATAAGTATTTCTCACGTCTGGGTATAGGGATTTTGCAAAAGATGTTGAAAAGGGTAATTCCATGCAGAATTACCAGACCAGAGGCAGATCAAACCGGCCATCGGTTACCCTGACCGTATCACATTCTTCATTGACGGCACTGTATTCGAATGTACCTGAAATAAATTCATCGAAAGGGTCAAATTCAATAACTTCTATCCACCCTTCGATATTATCCCAGGCCCGGTAGTCACAGACCATACTATCATTTCTTATATTGAATTGCATGGTAGCGCGTGAGGTATCAAATTTCATTTCTTCCCTTTCGTATGGACGGATACCTATACCAATACTTGCTTGAATATTTCGAAAATCGGCAGATACTTCAATCAAATCATTGGTACTATAATCCGCCAGAGCATCCGGATAATAACTCACAAAAGGCTCTCCGTTTACGAGGCAGCCAAAGGTGCCTTTGCCTTCGGTGGTGAGGGGGGGCAGTTGCTCTATGGGGGGGATAGGCTCGGGCTTCGGGTCATCGTCATTGCCTCCGAACAGGAAACAACTGCTTAGCATACTGCCTGCCAGGCAGATAAGGAGGTACAGGCTGGTCTTCTTTATCATAGCTTATTGGTTCTGAGGTAAATTTACTCATTTTTTTCCAATAACAGGACAACCCACCCCAGCCACCTTCTGCCACTGCCAGCCTTTTCCGCTATTATTCATAATGCTAATATTTCAATTCCCAACCCTCTGCTATACGCCACAACTCATAACTAAAAACTAACCACTCAACACTCAATAACTCTATTACTCAATCATTCTATTACTTCACTCATTCTCTCATTCAAAATTCACTCATTAAAAAAGGCACTAACCCTCCGGCAAGCACCCCGTCTCCCTATCCAACTCACCACTCAAAACTCACAATTCTATTACTCTATCATTCAATAATTCTGTTACTCGTTAATCGCGCCTCTACAGTACACACCACGACTCACAACTCATAACTTGAAGCCTCATAAATATGGTTGACAGCTTCGACCAAACTACCAAACTTGTTGTGGATAACTTTTCAGGTTAAACATGTAAAAATACTTTATCATTGTTTTGGTTACCTAAGCGGAAAAGAGCTCTGCTGAGGAGCAACTCTTCAGGAATAAGGTAGCTGGCTGCCGGAATGTGTAGTGAACCAGGAGCAGGATCTGTTCCTGGTTAATTCATATTCTAAAGGCCTTCATGCCTAATAAAACCTATGTGCTGTTTTCAAAATTATGCAGCGTCTTTTTAATTCTTATCTCAGGAGCCATTTTACTGAGCTTTTCTTCAAATTGGATTACGGTCATATAGCCTAGTTGCTCAACAGCTCGTTCATTATTCATCAGGTGAACGACCCTTTTGCAATAGCTCTTTAATTGATTGATGTTTTGAGGCTGCATGGCTTTTAGATACATATTTTTGATGATATGGTTAATCTGTTCGCCAGAGCCGTTTTCCCTACAGCTTTTGGCTCGACTGACCTTCATCTTCAGCTTTGATAAGGCAGATAGATAAAGGGCTGAGTCGTACTGTGAGCCGTTATCTGAGTGATGGATGCATCCTTCCCAATTGATATGCCTATTAAGAGCTACTGCTTGCTCCAGCGCTCTAAGTGCGGTCTCTTTTTTCATATTATCACTTGGGTATAAGCTCAAAAGTCGCTGTGAGTAAACCTCTTTCAAGATAAAAAGGTAGCTCCACCTGTCTACCAGCCAAAAGAAGGTAATATCCCCGACAATGAGCTGGCCAACATTGTCAAGCACCAAGTTATTAGTAAGGTTAGGGAATTTCTTAGCCCCTTTACCATCACTGGTTTTAGGAATAAACCGCTTAGACCTTCCAATCGTTAGACCGTTTCTGCTCAATAACTGTTCGAAAGCAGAGACTCCTATAGGGAGATCCATTCCAGCGGCTTTGAGGGAATAATACATCGTTCTACTTCCCATACCTGGGTGATGCATACGCCAGTTCCTGACCAATTCTAACACCTGAGCTTCTCGCCGGGACTTTTGAAGGAACCGCACTTTTGCTGCATGTACCCCTTGACGGCTGCCTCCCATCAAAGCGTGGAAGCTTTCCATGCTATACGCCCTTTCCAAACTTGCTAGGTGACCGACCACACTCAACCAAACTTTTTTTCAATATCCTCTCCATAATGCTGCTTTGCTGCAGCGATTACGGACTGCTGATAGTCAATCATCATCTGCTGATTTCCTATAAGACGTTCCATCTTTACCATCCGCTCCTGAAGCTCCACAACCTGCAAATAGTCACTCTCGGTCTCTACTACAATCCGTTCACTTGCCGGAGTAGACCGAAAACGATCAATCCACTTATAAATAGATGTTTCGCTAACTTGGTAGGTCTTCGACAGTTGAGATACGCTCATTTTACCCGTCTCGTACATCCGTACTTTATCTCTTTTGAAGCTTTCACTAAATACTCTTGATCTCATCTTATTCTAAATTTAATGAAAGTTATCCACACATTTTCTGTCAACGTATTTCATGAGGGATCAACTAAAAACTCAACACTCAATAACTCTATTACTCAATCATTCTATTACTTCACCCATTCTCTCACTCAAAATTCACTCATTAAAAAAGGCACTAACCCTCCGGCCAGCACCTTATTCAATTATTCTGTAACTCTATTACTCTGTAATTCAATTATTCACGCATTCTCTCATTAGCCTCTTCCTCATCCAGCAGCCCCTCGGCCTCCAGGTCCAGTATATGCTCCTGCACATCCAGCCTAAACTCATTCAGTGCCTTGCCATACTTCCACCAGCGGTACAGGTATAGGCCCGTAGCCATAGCCACTACCAGCAGCAGGGCCGCCAGGGCTATCAGGTAGCGCTGCTCCCGCTCCGCTGCATAGCGCTCGCGTATCGAACTTACCTCTACTTCCGCCACCCTAACACTGTTTTCGGCATTTACAGGTGTTATCTCGGCGTTCTTATTAGGAACATCTAATTTTGCTCTGAAGTAGCTACCATCTGCTCCCTGTAGTTCAAGTTTAAGTACCTGGGCCATGTCACTGACCCATAATGTCAAATCAGGATGGGCTAAAACCTCATTTGTAAGAAACCGGGCTTTGGCAATTTGACCATTTTTAAAATAAGCTTCTGCTAGATTTACTCCTACTAAAGGAGTGCTTTTCATTTCTTTGGCAAGGGTGAGAGTATTAATAGCATAAGAGTATTCTCGGGTTTGTAAATACAAGTACCCTAAATTGACCAACGCCCAAAATCGAGTCTCTTGTGCTTCACCTTCATTAAGGATTTCTTTAAATGCTCTTTCTGCATGCGAATATTTTTCTAACTCTAAATAGCAAAGCCCTATCCAGTTTTTTAAATCTAAAATTTGTTTACTATTATTTGATAGCTTAATAGCCTGCTCAAGGCTACGAATTGCTTTTTCTTGATCATTGCTGTATTTGTAGCATAAGGCTTTTAACCAAAAAACATCATAAGAATCAGGAACAGAATCTAGATAGATTAAAGCTTTTTTATATGATCCTGCATAAAAATAGGCGTAGGCCAGATTGAATTGTACATCTTCTTTAAACTTGCCTTGCCCGCTAAACTTGTTGGCTACTTCTAGATTAGTAATTGCAGAAGATACATTCTTGACTGCAAGGGCCTCTTTGCCTGCCTCAAAGTAGGCATGTGCATATTCCGCTTCCATTTCTTCGGCCTGGTTACAGGCCATGGTACATAGCCCCAGCAGGGCCACTAGCACATAGCGTAGGTTCTTTTTCATAGTCACACAGATAGCTAAGTTGTTTTTTTCTGGTTTGTTTTGGCTCTCACTTCCGCGAAGCTTTACTTCGGGCCCTGAACCTGCGCAGTTTCACTGCGTGAGCCGTTCGGCAGCAGGATAAGATTTAGTTATTTGCCTCCTCTTCTTCCTTTCCTGTCCTAATAGGAGGATCCGGACTTGTTACTCCACCGTTTGTAGTTAAGCTGCTATACCCGAACCGGTTCAAAATATTTTCATTTTTCTTCACGCCTCCGGTAATGTGCCGGGCGCATATGGCATATTGCTCTAGTGCTGCTTTCATAAGCTGGTTTTTTCAAGTTTAGTTATTTGTTTCCTCTTCCTCTTCTCCTGTTCTAATGGGTGGTTCAACACCACCACCACCACCATCCGTAGTAGCAGTACTATACACCACTTGTTTCAAGATATTTTCATCCTTCTTCACGCCTCCGGTTATATGCCGGGCGCATACTGCGTATTGCTCTAGTGTTGCTTTCATGGCTTCTATTGGTTTTGTGTATACTCGCCCTTAGCGTGGTTTTTCACCCCCACGGGTACCAAACCCCATATGCAATATAAGCAGATTTGGAATCAGCCCGGCCATCCGGCCGCATCTTTCCCATCCGGTAAGGTATGCAATTATCTCATATCCCACTATCCTATCTGTATATTATCCCCTCTATATCAGTGTCTTTCATCCTGTTTTATATTACTTGTCCCACATTTAGCTCCTTTTATCACACTATCCCGTACAGCCCGTTAGGTTGCCCTTTAGTATATTGCATGATATATGCGTTCAGTTAGCTGTGTGACAAAATGAGTAATTATTGGACCCGGGCAGGCATCCCCAGAAAGGGCTGGGCACTGGAGGGGGTAATAGACATTAGGGAGGAAGGCCAGCCGGTAGAAGATACCGAATACGAAACCTGTATGATGTGCGGCAACGAAAAAATCCGGTATGTACACCTCCTCTCTCACCCTTCAGTAGATGATGAATTTAGGGTAGGCTGCGTGTGTGCAGAAAAGCTGACCGAAGATTATAAAAACCCCAAACAAAAGGAAAGAGAGCTTAAAAACATAGCCCGCAGGCGTCAAATGTGGATAGCTAAGCCGTGGAAAATAAGCAAAAGTGGAAACCCCTACTTAAAGCTTAAGGAGTATAAAATAGTTATATTTGCTGTTAAAGAAGGTGCATACAAAGTATACTTCAACGACAAAGGAGGTAAGATAGAGTTTAAAACGCTTGAAATGGCTAAAGCCGCAGTTTTTAACCACCTGGAGACCTTAAAGAACAAATCCCGTAAGTAAGTCGCCCCTGCTTAATTATCCGCTACAAGCAGGCAGGTACCTTACCCATTACCCCCTCCATCTTTCCTTAGCTTAAAGCCATTATACCAGCAAACCTTACCTTTAACAATAGCCTTATACCCCGCCCTAAAACGGCTTGATCCATTGCCTTATTCAAAAATAGAATATAGCTCACGTATTTTTTGAATAAAACAATACCGCAGTACCAAGCCCCCTACATATGCCAAGTTAATCACGTTACCCTGAGTTACTTTTGGGCCATTAAATTTAATCTAATAAAATATGAAAAATTTACAATCATTGACCCGCGAGTCAATAGAGATTAAAACCCCCTATTTCCAGCTAACGGCTACTAATCAAGCAGCTATGGAAATTGCGAAAGGAGTGGTGAAACTCGGTTTTATTACTGGTTGTGTAGTACTAGGCTATATGTTCTTAGATCATATCAGTAAGCCCCGCACCCTCCAAATTTAAGCTTAAATCCTGCTACTGGTTCAGAGTGATATATATTTGCGAAAGCCCCTTCTGGGGCTTTTTTTTATTGCATCTTTTCATTCCCCCAATATCCCCATCCTTAGTAGGCAGGCTACAAACTAAGTGCTTTAAAAGCACCTCTTCCGTATAGCCATCTCCCGTAATGTACAGGGCTACGCATTACTATTTTGCTTTCGTAGCCTTTTAGTATGGCCTATACCTCCACCAGAAGTCATGTGCCTCGCACTGGTACCAACCTATTAGGCAATTACCTTATATTCCCATATCATACCTGTATGTGACTCCCTCTATATCAATATCTTTCACCCTACATTTATGTCACCTGCCCCGCATTTTCCGCCTGGTATTATATAATCCGGAAAGCTATGGTTGCAATGTTTACCCCTTCGCATCCCGGCTTTTCACTATTCTATTCTGTACTTTTGAAAGATTAATTGATTCAAAGCATATGGCGCACAAGACGTATCAGGAGTTAATGAAGCTAGAGATTGCTGCTTGTTTGGCGAAATCTGATGCGGCAGAGAATATCTCCCATATGCCTACCAGGGGAGCTACCCTGGAGTTTGGCCTATGCGAGATCATTTCTAAGTTTCTGCCGCACGGCTGGGATATTGGCAAAGGAAAGATAATTGATAATAAGGGGGCAGAATCGGCAGATACTGATATTATTATCTACAATAAGACCATTATTCCCCCTGCAATGCTGTATGCCACAAGTGGCCTTTATCCTGTGGAAAGTTGCGGGTATGCCATTGAAGTTAAGACTACCTCCACAAAAAAAGGAGTCAGGTCCACTTATGATAACTTTAAAAGGCTTCGGCAAATTGGAAAGGATAATGGAAAGGATTTGCTAACGGTATATTTTGCTCGTAAAAGTAACCTCAAACGTGAGTCAGAGCTTGACCGGTATAAAAAAATTGATCCGAAGTTTAATACTGATCCTGTAATCAAAATTATTTGCGTTTTAGGGCAGGGTTATTGGTATTTTTCACCCGAATTTAAAGGAGCGCAATTAGTGGGATTTAAATGGCGATTTGTAGAAGGTCTTAAAGACGGCTTTGAGTTGGCCTGGCTTATAAGTGGCATAATTAACACCCTAACCCCCGGGCCTGCTCGGTTCGGAATGTACATAATCGATAATGAAAAAAAATTTAAAGACATAGAAAAATACAAATTTAATTCACTCATTTAAAAGGTCCAATTTTCCACCTATCTCCATATGTTTCTTATCAATTCTATTATTCACCCATTCTTTCATTCACAATTCACTCATTTAAAAAGGCACCACCCCTCCGGCCAGCACCTTATCTCCCGACCCCACTCATAACTCAAAACTTTCAATATCTCCGTTACTCATCAATTCTTTAACTCTATTACTTTAATATTCACCCATTCTCTCATTCACAATTCACTCATTAAAAAGAGCCTCCTGCGTGTACCGCTATTCCTTTCAATATTTCTGCCTTTTCATACTAAATCAACTATTAAATTACTTCAGCTACTTCTGAAATAGCTTCTCATTTTATCCTGCATTATTTTAGCCTGGAGGTTAGCGCCTCCTGCGCCGCCTTCCGGCGCATTACCTGTAAGCTACCAAGCAGTTTCATTTAGTATGCATAAGCTCAAATACATATTGCCTGCCCTGTATGCAGGCCTGCTATTTCTCGGCTATATCCATTACTTTGCCTATTTCGCTTTCTTCGATATCAATATTGCCGGTTACCTCTCCGCTACAGATATACTATTTCCCTTTATACCAGCCCTGCCAGCTATATTCGTCGTTGTCCTCGTCATTACCCTACTACTCACCGGCACCCTGCTGCGCGCCGGTAATATGTACGATACCCGGCGCAGGCCCTCACTGTTTTGGTTAGCCAATCATGGCAAGGTCATATATCAGCGTCTATCCAACCGCTATAATGCCTATAGCTCTATTGCCGACCTGCCTGGCCTTCTCCGGTATGCGTTATTGTATGTTATCAGCTTTCTTTTGCTTATTTACCAGGTAGCCTTCGTGCTTGTTATCGTACTACACTGGTCTGGCTTTTTCACCGGGATAGGGTATGGTACTTTTATGGCCATGTTCATCGCCTGGATATTCATCGTATATGAGAAGGCTCGCCGCATGGTCAGGATCAAAGATATCAAAGTCAGGCTTCTTGCCATTACCCTCTTCATGGTCACCTACGCAGCTGCCTCCGTCCTGCTTTCCGCCAGGTTTAGGGCTCGCCAGATGCTCATCGGCACAGAACGCATAAGCCTCATCACCACAGACCAGGGCTTGTATGAATCCTCCGGCGGGTACCGCTACATAGGCCAGTCCGGCAGGTTTATATTCCTCAGAGATACCAAGCGTCAGGCCAATATCATCCTGCCAAAACGCCACGTCGCATCTATCACACTCACCCCTGGGTAACTCCGTTACGCATCAATTCAGTAACTCAACTACCCTTTTATTCGATACTTCAAAATTCACTACTCTACCCTTCGCCCCAAGTCGAAAGAATCGCGTCTCTACCGAACACACCACAACTCAAAACTCACCACTCAAAATTCTGTTACTCTGTAACTTTATTATTCTAATTCACTCATTAAAAAAGCACTAACCACCCGGCCAGCACCCCATCTCCCTATCCAATTCAAAACTCACCACTCAAAACTCTATTATTCTATTATTCAATTACTCTATTACTCAATAATTCTATCACCCATCAATTCACTCCTTCTCTCATTCAAAATTCACTCATTAAAAAAGGCACTAACCACCCGGCCAGCACCCCATCTCCCTATCCAACTCATAACTAAAAACTCACCACTCAAAACTCGATTATTCTATTACTCTGTCACTTATCAATTAAATTGTACTATTCTAATATTTAGAAACTATCCATCTCACCCTGTATTCCCAGTTTAAATTTTGCCTAAATGCCGATTAGAGCGCCTAAATGCACTTTTTGAAATCTTGTTGCGCTCATTATAGCCTCATGGTAGACTCACGATAGACTCATGGTAGCCTCATGAAAGCCCCAAGAGCCGCTTAAGATCAGAAATATGAAATTGTATTATTTTAATATTGCCGGAGAGAAGGAGGGGTGTGCTGGTAAGGTCGTTTTAGTGATACATTCTGGTAATTCAGCAAGATTTTCCGGTCAGATAGCAAAAGAACATTACGCTTTTAAGATAGCAACTTACTTCAATACATTGAATGACCTTATTTAGTAAATCGCCACTTAATAGTAATAACGCAAATAACAGTAAGATTATTCTGTGCTAAAAAACCTAATTTATTACATGCATTATTTCAAGATGATGTAAAAACTTAAACCCTCTGCATGCATACTAAAGTGCTGGTTTACAGTCAAAAACATATTGCATTTTTACAGATTTATATTCTGATAAAAATTTATTAAACACAATTATATTTCAATAATGTAACTAAATACCAAATTTTAACGAATAAAATAATAGAAACAAAGTATAAACTTTTAAACAATCAAGATTATGAATGTAGAGCTCAATGGACTCATCGAAGGCTTTAGCGGACTGAACGGAAACGTTGTTTTTCGCACCCTTAAAGACGGCAGGGTTATCATGGCCAAACGCCCACGCAAATATGACAAAACCGAGCATCAAAGAAAAACGGGTAACCGTATGGTGCAGGCCTACAGAATTGCGGAAGACATCATCGCCAATGACCCGGCAAGAGTAGCCGTATATGAGGTTTATGCTGCCAAAAAGAGCAGAAGCGTAAAACAGGCCATCGCCATGGATATTTTAAGCAAGCCCAAAATCCCCAGCATCAAGTGGATGGTGTATAACGGGCTCAAGCCAGGCGATCTCTTAGGCATAGAGGCCTTTGACGATCATCAGGTAGTAAGTGTTAACGTATCCATTCTCGACAATGGTACATCGCTGGAAACCGGCGAGGCCTTACAGCAGGACTTCAGCGTAGAGTATATGTACGAACTACAAACTGCTGGAATCCCTGCCACAGCCGAAGTTTTGGTGCAGGTTACCGACTACGCCGGTAATGTAACCCGAAAACTATACCAGGCAGATAGCATCCCCTTATTTATTGCTTAAGCTCCCGGAAAGCATCGCCCAGGCGGTGCTTTTTATATTTTCATAAACTCCATTCTTTAGTAATTACTACGCATACATTTCCTGATCAGATTATCCAGAATGACTATCACTACAATGGTCGGTAAGACAACATATAACTGATTGGCAAAGGGTTTTTCCAACAAAGTTATGCCTTCTTAAGAAGAATGCAGCGGTAAAAGAAAAGGCTGCCTCCATACTTTGGAGACAGCCTCTTTTCGGATATTAGTATTCAGGAATTAATTACTTGCCTTCCATAGCGGCTTCTTTCTCGCCTGCAGATTGCTTCTCGTTATGTACCAGTGTCATTTCATCCACAAGGTGGCCGGCATTGGCAAACTTGTCTATGATGAACAGCACGTAACGAATATCCACACTGATCGTACGCTGCAACTCAGGCTCAAAAGCAATATCACCGCTCATAGCCTCCCAGTTGCCATCGAACGCCACACCGATCAACTGACCTTTGCCATTGATAACCGGGCTGCCCGAGTTACCCCCGGTGATGTCATTGCCGGATATAAACCCGACTACCAGCTCGCCGTCCTCATTAGCATAGCGACCATAATCTCTGTCCTCATATAATTCTACAAGGCGGTCAGGCACCACAAACTCAGGGTCAGCATTATCCATCTTCTCCATTACACCGTCCAGCGTAGTGGTAGGTGTATAGTAGACGCCGTCACGGGGCTCATACCCACCTACATAGCCATAGGTTATACGCATGGTGCTGTTCGCATCAGGATAGTACGTCTTATCGCTGTTCATTTCACGCAGTCCGCGGATAAACAGGCGCTTTGCAGGGTCAAGCTTGGCATTCGCCTCATTCAGCCCTGGCTTCACATGCTCATTGTAGTTGTCATAAAATGACGTTACTGCTACGTAAGCAGGGTCATTTTTAATGGCCTTGTGAGAGGGTGACTTCAGGAAGCTCATGACTTTTTCCTGGTCATCAAACATGGAATTCTCGAACATGTCATCTACCCATTTCTCCACGTTACCATTGTATTTTTTGGCTACTTTTTCAAATACTTCCGGGTGGTTAGCCTTGTCCACATTTTCGAAGTACATTTTCATTACCGCTTTGGTTACCTTACGGTCCGTAGGGGCATTGTAGTCCTTAAAGAAGCTTTTGGCTTCCTCTTCAAGGGCTTGGGTAGCCGCCGTAATATCCTCTTTGCTATTCAGCTCCAGCGCAGTGGCCAGGCTTTTAAAGTTATAGGCCATTGATAGTATCTCAGAGCCGCGTACCGCTTCAGACATGTAGATGTATGAGATATTGTGGTCGCGGTACTCCTCGTAGCCATCTTCCAGCATAGTAAGCACATTGCCGTATAGCTCAGGGTTATTCGTTTTAGCCCAGGCTGCAAAGTCCTTTTCGATCTTTTCCTTTTTGTCCACTACGTTCAGTCTTTCCAGGCCAAGGCTCTGTCCCTGGAAGTACTTCCAGTAGTTACTGACACGGGCGTATTTAGAGGCATACTTAATGCGTGTGTCCTGGTTCACGCTCATGTCCTCTTTCATCTTCTTTAGTTTGATATCCCTGATAGCTACCCGGGTAGGGTTGGTTTGCTCAAGCGCCATGCGCACACCGTAGCTGGTCAGGTAGCGATCTGTAGAGCCAGGATATCCCATGATCATAGCAAAGTCACCTTCTTCTACTCCATCCATGGACACAGGCAGGTGATACTTTGGTCTGAGGGGTACATTTTCAGGTGAATAATCAGCAGGCTTTCCGTCAGGGCTCATGTACACACGGTACAGAGAGAAATCACCCGTTTGGCGTGGCCACATCCAGTTGTCTGTATCACCACCAAACTTACCGATGCTTTCAGGAGGAGCACCTACCAGGCGCACATCATTATACACCTCGTATTCAAAGAGGTAGTATTCATTACCTTCATAGAAAGTTTTTACCTCAGCCGTGTAGTCACTTTTGCTTTCGGCTTTTTCGATAATCTGAGACTGACGCTGAGCAACGAGGTTCATTCGCTCCTCACCGCTGGTCGCAGGGTCTATGCCGTTAAGCACATCATCAGTTACATTGGTAATACGCTTCAGAAAACGTACGTACAAGCCTTCGTTAGGTAACTCCTGTTCTTTATTCATAGCCCAGAAGCCATCCGCCAGATAATCGTGCTCCACGCTGCTGTGAGACTGGATATCTCCGTAAGCACAGTGGTGGTTAGTCAATAGCAGCCCCTGGGAAGAAATAATCTCACCGGTACAGAAACCACGTCCCATGGAAACTATCGCATCCTTAAGGCTGGAGTTATTAATGTTGTAGATATCGTCGGCCGTGAGTTCCAGGCCTTGTAGTTCACCTTCCTGCAGCAGTTGCTTGAAATGAATAGGAAGGTACATACCCTCATTAGCAAAACCACTGATAGCTATAAAAGTGGCTGAGAGAAATACAAATAGTCTTTTGATCATGGATTGATGTCAATTATTGCAGGCTCGAAACTACCAAAATTATGCCATAATTCATACGAGGCTATTATAAGTGGCTATAAATCAGAAGTCTGCATTCATGTGCAGGAAAAAGCCTGCCTCGCCGGCATTATTCAGAGAGTATTCCAGCCGGATCACACCGTCATAGAAAGTGACGATGTCAAGCCCTATACCCGTACCACCCAGCCAGGTATTGGAAAACTGCTCATTTCCCGGAAAAAAGTTATCACTCACCACATAGCCCTGATCCAGGTAGGTTTTTAAGTAGATAGCAATAGGTATATTCCTGAACTGCTTAAGCGGCATAAGCTTCCCAAGGCTTTTCTCTCCTTCAAAAAGCCTTAGCCTCAGTGTGCTCCGGTTCAGGAAATAGTGCTGGCCGGGTATCACGTAAAGCTCATAGCCCCGTACCAGGGATTGGCTGTAGCCCAGGCCTGCAAAGTTATTATAGGGTTGCCTTTCCGGCAGTGAGACCTGAACCCCCACATCATTACTAAAAAAAAGATTCTTATCCAGCTCCCAGAATTTAACATAATCAGCATTAAGCCTGGTCAGGTCTATATCATCCCACATGCCCAGGCCATAGCGGGAGGCTGACAGGTTGAGCAGGTAGCCATGAAGCGGATAAGCCCGGATATCACGCTTGTCATGAGTAAAGCGGTACTCAAGGTAGAAATAGCGCTGACGGGTCTGGCCCTCCAGGAAGTAGCCCGGGTTCACCATGGCCAGCGTATCTGCAATGGTACGCTGCCTGTAGGCCAGCTCTACATTATGCGAGGTGTAAAATGAGTTTCTGTGCCGCCATTCTATGGCAGCGTTCCACTGTTCTTTTATTGGCCTTTCCAGGTCCAGGAAGACCAGCTTGTGCTCAAGGGTCTGATAAGCTACGCTGTTGTTTTCAAGGTAACTAAGGCGCAGGTTCAGGCCGTTTTTCTGTGCCCGGTCTATGTAGGGCATTCTATACCCCAGTTCGAATTTTTGAGTAAAACCAAATTGCGCCTGTAGTTTCAGCCGTTCATTGCGGCCGCGCATGTTGTACTGGTAGAACTTAAGGCCATACTCCACACGGCTCAGGTCACCTTCCTGGTTGACCCACCAGTCATTAAAATTACGGTCTGCCAGTGAGAAGATAGGGACCGGGAATGTATACCAGCGTTCCTGCAGGCTTATGATAATGTCTACTTTATAAGGGCCTACGTCTACAATAGATACCCTTACGGTGGTAAATAGGCTGGTATTGAAAATCTTATTTCGGTCTGCTTCCAGAATTTCCACCAGGGCGTCCCGCCGGTATACTTCCCCCTCGGTTACATCTACTTCACGCAGAATAATGGAGGGACGTGTGCGGCGGTTTCCCAGAATAAAGATGTGATCGATCTTTACCGGACGTTGTGAAGAAAGGGTATCCGGGAGAGAGGGCAGGGGGATATCCTCCGGAGCGGACTCGTTCGTTTGGGCGAGCGCCACACCGGAAAACAAAGAGAGAAGTAAAATTACCAGAAAACTAGCTTTTACCATTTTGAGAAGAAGAGCCGGTTGATATCATCTAACGTTATGCGTACAGTTATGACAATTTTTTGTACACAAATACCTTACAATATCTTAAAATCCGTCCGCTACTCAAAAAAAATCCGGGTTTTGCATGTAAAAACCCGGATAAATTATTGCTTAAGCCTCTACCTCTCTCGGCTTATTGTCTTTTTTTCGATGAATGAAAATCAGTATCGCTATCCCGGCCAGCACAAGAGGAATACTCAGTATTTGTCCCATATTCAGGGCAAGGCTATCTTCAAAAGCCTCCTGGTTTTCTTTGAAGAACTCATCCACAAAGCGAAGGGAAAATAAGATAATGAGGAAGAGAGCGAAGATATGACCCTCCGGTAGCCGGTGGCGCTTAGTCTTCCAGAGCCAGAAGAGGAACAGGAATATCAGAATACAGTAGAACGACTCATAAAGCTGGGCCGGGTGGCGTGGCACCCCCATCATAGGAATACTCGCCTTAAACTGACCTCCCTCAGAAGCAAGGGTGTAGTTGATCTTGCCATCAGGCAGGTATACCTGCTCTTCTACGCCAGGATAGGTAAGGGCTGCCTTTATATTGTTTTGCAGGATTCGCTCGATGGAGTTCCGGTCCTTTAGCTGAGGTAAAAATACGATGTCCAGCATCACCACCTGACCATCAAGGCCGGCGGCCTCCTCGCTGGTGGCTTTGCGGGCTTCTACAGTTTCAAAGGCCTCCTGGTTAGGGTCTATGCCGTAAACTGTCTGCTCAGCCACATGGGCAAATACTACCCCGGAGTCGGTACCCGTGGGCTTTCCCAGTATTTCGGAGTTAACAAAATTACCAAAACGGATAAGCGCTCCTACTAAGGCTACCACGATCACGATCCTGTCCAGAATCCAGAAGTAACTCTGGTCTTTCCGGCTCCGGGCATACAGCCAAAGAGCGAAAAGAATACCAATAGCCCCGCCATGAGAAGCTAGTCCACCCTGATGAATATAGAAGATACTGAGAGGCTCCTCCAGCACCCGGTCAAAATCATAGAAAAACATATGACCAAGCCTCGCCCCGATGATGGTGGCAAAAATCATGTAAACAGTAAGCGTCTCCACGTCTTTTACCGGGCGTCCGTCCTTATTAAAAAAATAGAACATGATCTGCTGACTAACCAGGAAGCCAAGCACGAACATAAGTCCGTACCAGCGCACAGGCCAGTTTAACCATTCTGCGATATAGGGAAGCTCTGGTATTGGATCCCAGACTATGAAAGCTAATTGGTGCATAGTAACAGATTTGCTGGTAAATATAGGGGAATTTGCGCCTAGCCGGAAGTAATTGAGAGTTAATTAGGCATTATCCAAAGCCTTCAGTTCTTCCGAAAACCCTCCGGAAAGAATAGGGAAACGCGCCCAGGTCCGGGGATCCACATTAAAATCATCCAGGTGGAAAGACGGCGCAAGCCGTTCGCGCTTCCATTGGTTGCGTGACCACAAACGGAAGAATTTGGTAATATAGTCTTTCAGTACTTTTGGTGAAAGCTCCGGATGGTTCTCCCGCAGTGCATGATAAACCTGAACAGGCGAGAGGTGATCACGAATGGCCAGCCGCTCTATTGCCACAAGCATAGCGTAGGGCATTAGGTCTTTCTCATCGGTTTGAGTCTCTCCGGGAGGACGCAGCTCTGCGGAAGGCGTAAGGCTGTTAACCCGTTGTAAGCCGGTATAGCCAAGCTCTTTTTGAGCGTACCTGAGCCATTGTAGCAGAAAATATTTATCAATGCCCGCAATCGGGCCAATACTGCCACTGGTATCGCCATCCATAGTGGCATAGCCTACATCACCTTCGCTGCGGTTAGACGTAGTGAGCAGTAGTGCATTGTTCAGGTTTGCCAGCATCCAGATGATAGGTGAACGTGCCCGGGCCTGTATATTTTGCAAGGTTATGTCATCCTGTTCCCATGTAAGCTTACGGCCAATAGACTTTTCAATTTTAGCCGTGTAGCTGGCCACCTCTTCGTCTATCTTCCAGTGGTAAAAGGTTGCTCCAAGGTTATCTGCCAGCTCTTTGGCAGACAGGTAAGTGTCTTCACTGGAGTTTACCGTGCCCTGGTAGGCCGTCGTGAGCCAGTGTTTCATGACCAAACGTCCTGCGGCTGCCTCAGACAGTCCCTGCATTTCATCATGAAGCTGCGTCATACCGGTCTTTTCAAGAAAAGCCGCCCGGCCCACCTCAGAAAGTCCGCGTTTCACGGTTTCAGCCACCAGCACCGCACAGGCCGAAGAGTCTGCTCCGCCGCTCAGTGAAAGGATAAACCCCTTGCTGCGGCTTTTGCGGCAGTAGTCATACAGGGCCAGCGTGGTTGCCAGGGTAAACTCCTCCACTTCATCATGAGTATCGTATTGAAATGGGCTCTGGGAAGGCAGCTTTTGCTCAGTGTCCACATCAGCATATACAAGGTTCACCTCCTTGAATGACAACCTCTCGTTACGCGCAAGAATGCTTCCCTTTTGAGAGATCAGAATTTCGCCGTCAAAGATCATCCGGCCGGACTCATTCCCCAGGAGGTTGGCATATAGATAGGTACAGCCAAACTTTCGGCTGCTATTCGATACGAGTGACTCCCGGAAGGCAGACTTGGAAAGAGCAAAGTGGCTGGCACTGGGGTTCAGTATAAGGTTTACATCTGTGCCCAATAGCCGGCAGGCAGGTCGCTCGTTTTCGTGCCAGGCGTCTTCACAAATTTCAAACCCTACATGCCATTCGCGTAGCTGAAAGGTGACATCACCCAAAGGGTATGTCTCACCATTAATTTCTATCGTTTCCTTTTTTCCTGATGGCCAGGGCCTGAACCAGCGCGGCTCATAGTGTACGCCATCCAGTGCCATGAACTGTTTGGCATAAAACCCCTGAATGGCCCCGTCACTAATCATGCAGGCACAGTTATACAAGTAATCTCCAAAAGCTATTGGCAGCCCTACCACCACATCTATGTCCTTACACCATGAGGCTATCTCAGGAAGGAAGGAGAGGACTTTCTCAGGGAGCCATTTGCTTAGGAATAAGTCTTCGCAGCCATAGCCTGTAATACAAAGTTCAGGTAGGCATAACAGCTTCACTTCAGCTTCTTTAGCCATTTTAATGGCCTGTTTAATATGCCGAAGGTTTCCCTGCCAGTCCAGAGGGGTCTGGTTTAGGGCTGCGCCTGCTATACGGGTTATAGCCATAATAGTGAGGGTATATCAGATGTTAAGCGCTTCACAGGCGCGTTTGGCAGCATCCTGCTCAGCCTTTTTCTTACTGAAGCCATGCCCCTTGCTTACCGGATCGCCATCTACGAAAAGCTGGGCAGTAAATTCTTTGTACTGGTTTTTGTCGGTAATATTAATGATCTCAAACCGCACGTCGCGATTTTCTTTTTGTGACCATTCAATGATGACACTTTTGAAGTTGGGATTAGTAGCAATAATCTCCTCCAGGTCGTAATGAGGCACGATTAGCTTTTGTATGATAAAGCGCCTGCAGAACTGATAGCCCCGGTCGAGGTAGATAGCACCGACAAATGCTTCCAGCGTGTCTCCGTATAGGGATTTATGAGAAAGCGGTGTTTTACGGCGGGTGTCATACTCCACCAATTGGCTCAGGCCGATTTTCTTTGCCAGCTGGTTAAGTGATTCCCTGTTTACTATTCTTGAACGGATGTCAGTGAGAAAACCTTCATCCTTAAAGGGAAATTTCATGAACAGGTACTCCGCAATTACAGCGCCGAGCACAGCGTCACCCAGGTATTCCAGGCGTTCATTACTTTCTTTTACACCACCTGTAGTCTCACGCGCTATGGAGGTATGCTTCAAAGAAAGTTTATACAGAGTGATATTGACGGGCTTGCTACCAACAATATTGCTGATAGCATTTATTAGCCCTTTCTCCTTATCTGTATAGGTCTTTCCAAGATTGAATAGTCTCCGCAGCAGCAGGTACACCAAGCTTAGACTTTAGCAAAGAGTAGAGAAAAATTATGGCCTCCAAACCCAAACGTATTGCTCAGAGCGACATTTACTTCTCTCTGCTGTGCTTCGTTAAAGGTCAGATTAAGTTTGGGGTCCAGTACCTCATCATCAGTAAAATGATTGATGGTAGGAGGTATTATTTGATGCTTTATGGCCAATATACAGGCGATACCTTCTATGGCACCGGCAGCGCCAAGCAAGTGGCCTGTCATTGATTTGGTAGAACTGATGTTCACATTGTAGGCATGGTCCCCGAATACTTCCTGGATAGCTTTTACTTCTGCAGGGTCTCCAAGGGGAGTAGAAGTGCCATGTACATTGACGTAGTCAATTTTGTTGGCTTCTATACCAGCATCCTCCAGGGTATTGCGCATTACCTGTCTTACTCCAATACCATCAGGATGTGGAGCCGTAATATGGTAGGCATCCGCTGACATTCCACCACCCAATATTTCTGCATATATGGTAGCACCGCGGGCTTTGGCATGCTCGTACTCTTCAAGGATCAGTGCACCGGCACCTTCTCCAAGTACGAATCCATCACGATCCTTATCAAAAGGCCGTGAAGCGGTTTCGGGAGAGTCATTTCTCTCTGACAGCGCCTTCATAGCATTAAACCCGCCAATTCCAGCCGCGGTAACGGCTGCTTCGGAGCCACCGCTGATCATAATATCAGCTTTGCCCAGACGGATATATGTAAAAGCATCGTTGAGAGCATTGGTAGATGAAGCACAGGCTGAAACGGTCGTATAATTAGGACCACGGAAGCCGTACTTGATCGAAATATGACCGGCGATAATATCGACGATCATTTTAGGTATAAAGAAAGGGTTGAATCGGGGTGTGCCATCCCCGTTGGCGAATGCGACAACTTCATCCTGAAAGGTCTGCAACCCACCAATACCGGATCCCCAGATCACGCCTGCACGATCCAGATTGATCTTTTCAGCATCAAGGCCTGAATCTTTCATAGCCTCTTCTACTGCAACCAATCCATATTGTGCATAGGGATCTAATTTCCGCGCCTCTTTACGGTCGAAGTAATTATTAGGATCAAAGTCTTTTACCTCACAGGCAAATCTTGTCCTGAATTTCTCGGCGTCAAAACGCGTAATAGGGGCGGCGCCACTTACACCATTAGAAAGACCGTTCCAGTACTCTTCGACGTTATTTCCAATAGGGGTAAGTGCCCCCAGCCCGGTAACTACAACTCTTCTTAAATTCATAAAAGAATTATCGAGGAAAAATATGCTATCTTACTTGGCGTGCTCTTCAAGGTAAGAGATAGCCTGACCTACGGTAGAAATGTTTTCTGCCTGGTCGTCGGGAATAGAGATGTTGAATTCTTTTTCGAATTCCATGATAAGCTCTACAGTATCCAGGGAGTCTGCGCCCAGGTCGTTAGTGAAGCTAGCCTCAGGGGTAACCTCAGACTCTTCCACACCCAGCTTATCAATTATAATTCCCTTTACTTTTTGTGCTATTTCAGACATTTTTGTAGTTTTTTTAGTTAAAACACAGTGCAAAGAAATGCATTAAAAGGAATAATGTCAAACTATTTTTTTCCTTCTTAATTAATTCGCAATATGCCTTCTAAAGCCCTTTATAAGGCTTTTTTTACGCTTAACTTTAAATCGATGCGCAAAAATAAACTGTTAGTTTCCTACGAGTATAACTTTGTGCTGTTAGGGATTGCATCACCCGCCAGAGATTATAAACTGGCCTGGCATATCAATAAAACCTTGGGAACACACCTTATTAAGGACGAAGACCTGCACATTGATTTTGTTGGAAACCAGCACGTTGTAATATCCAACTTCCTTTTTGAAAAGGAACATTGTACATTACGGCTGCTTAAAAACAAAGCGGAGGAAGAAAGCAGGCCTGCCGTGGCCTATCTTTTGCCGGAATTACCAGAATTAGATTATTTCATTATGATGGAAGATCCGGCTGAAAACTTTCCTGTTCCGATAATAATGCAGAAACTCAAGGAACTGGATATTGTTCAGTTTCTGACTCAGTTAAGGATCGATACATTAAAAAATAAAGAGAATCTCATATTCTGATATGGCAACATCCAACCTTCAGAACCGAACCAAAATTGTGGCAACCGTAGGGCCTGCCTGCAATACCAAAGAAAAACTCAAAGAACTTATCCTGGCAGGAGCTGATGTTTTCAGGCTCAATTTCTCTCATGGCAGCCATGATGATCACCGTGCGGTGATTACACTAATCAGAGAGCTCAATGCTGAGATGGGAACCTCAGTCTGCATTTTGCAGGACCTGCAGGGACCTAAAATTCGCACACGCGAAGTCGAGGGTGGCGAAGTTCATATAGAGACAGGGCAGGAGCTGCTCATCACTACAGAGCCTGTCACCGGAAACTCTCAACGGATCAGTACTAACTACCAGGCCCTGCCTGATGATGTGCAGCCCGGCGATAATATACTGATCGACGATGGTAAGATCGAACTTGAAGTTCTTGAAATCGACGGAAGGGAAATTAAGACCAAAGTTATTTTTGGTGGCCCTGTCAAATCCAGGAAAGGCATCAACCTGCCCAAAACGCGGGTCTCTGCTCCTTCACTAACGGAAAAGGACGAAAAGGACCTGGAATTTGGCCTGAGTATGGATGTTGATTGGGTGGCTCTTTCTTTTGTGAGAAAAGCCGAAGACATACAGGTACTCAAGCAGAAAATATATGAAAAAGGTAAGACTATAAACGTCATTGCAAAGATTGAAAAGCCTGAAGCACTTAATAATATTGATGAAATCATCGATGCTACAGATGGTCTGATGGTAGCCCGTGGTGACCTGGGAGTGGAAATTGTCTACGAGGATGTACCCATGGCCCAGAAAATGATCGTGTCAAAGGCTAAAATGAAGGGGCGTCCTGTCATTGTCGCTACTCAGATGATGGAGAGCATGATAGAAAATCCGCGTCCTACTCGTGCTGAGACTAGTGATGTGGCCAATGCGGTAATGGACGGAGCAGATGCGGTAATGCTGTCAGCGGAAACGGCTGCGGGTAGCTTTCCTGTGGAAACCGTAAAGAGCATGTGCCGCACAATATCCAGTATTGAGAACTCGCCTGAATCGGCTGATGTGATATTCAACAAGTTCGATAATACTGAAAGCGACTCCATATTATTCCTGCATGATAGCCTGGTGGTTACCGCCTGTAAACTTTCCGATGAGACAGATGCGAAGGCGATTTTAGGCCTGACTAAGAGTGGATATACTGCTATGCGACTGAGCATGCACCGCCCGAAGGCACGGATCTATATGTTCACAGATGATGATCGTCTGCTCACAAGGCTTAACCTCGTGTGGGGCGTAAGATGCTATAAATATTCTGGTAAAGAGGCTGTAGACGAAACCCTGAAGCATGTAGAAGAGATACTTTGCAGCAAGGGGTTACTCGAGTCGAAAGACGTATACATCACTACTGCTGCTATGCCTCTGCATTATGAAGGCCGTACGAATATGCTTAAGATAAATGTAGTGTCTAAGTAAAAAAGAACTGTAATTATCTTACTAGCCGGATTCCTTAGAGAGGATCCGGCTTTTTTAATGCCTGGCTATTCCGGTAGCCTGAATCTGATATAAATATTGAGTGCAGGAGTGGTGGTATTAAAGGCAAATCCATACCCTGGAATAGCCCTTACCGGAAATCCTTCAAAGTCATCCGTATCGATGAGGTACCTCAGGCGGAGTGCCATTCCGGCGTAGACAGACCTTATTACCTGCGTTTCAGTTAGCATGGCAATCTCTGCCCATGTAGCAGATAGATCATTTCGGCTGTAGGAGGCAGTATAGTCATCCCATACTTCACTAACTATCAACACCGATCCGCCATCATCAAAAGTACTCATGCCGTAATTAGCCATCAACTGAATTAGGTTAGTCTCTTTTATAATCCACTGATACCCGGCGCCAAACCTCAGGTAGCTGCCATCGGCGTAGTAGCTGCCATTTTCCACGACCTGTTCAGGACGCAACTCCGCCTGCCCATAGGCAGCTTCAGCAACAATGCCATTCCCCAGCGAAACCTGAATTCCACCCTCCAGCTTACTCTCCGTGTCCAGCCATGAAGCAGCCGGTTTACCCAGATCGGCATATATGCTAAGTGAACGAAGAAAGGGCACTTTGCCCGTGCTAAGTTCGGTTTCCTCTTCTTCGGCTGGGATAGAATCATTCTGCGCATGCACATACGGGGCCATACATAGCATGCAACCTAGCAGAGTAAACGCAAACAGAGTCTTTTTTATATTAATAGTAAACATAGACGATGGCATTGTCGGTGATGCAGCTATCGAGGTTGTAGCAGGTAATAGAAGAACCACCCGGAAAGCTTGTCTCCAAAACCTCCGGGTCTATCGCCTGAACCAGGTATTCATTATTTTTCTCTATGACAAAGGTCCTGAAGGAAAGCACCAGCGTATCCGTTCGACCGTCTATCTGAATACGGTACTCTGCCACACCGGACGCATCCATGGGTAAGGGTAGCGTAAGTGAGGTAACAGAATCCGTAGGAGGATCCGGATAAGCATTTCCTCCTACAGGAATAATCTGCTCAGGAAAAAAGCTGCCCGCGGCTACCTGGCTGCGTTCAGTAGAAGCAATGGATTCAAGAGAACCAAAACTGTCTGACAGGTTTTCCAGCCTGGTAAGTTCTGGCTCATATGATTGGTTGCCGGACTCCACACTGTCCCGGGCAATAGTCTCCAGGGAATCCAGGGTGGCCAGTGTATCTCTCAGATACATCAGATCCTCTGTAAGCACATAATAGCGGGTGCTGTCAAGGAAGCTAAGGGTAATGTATGGTTCGTTTTCAGAAAAGGAACAGTCTTCGCATTCATCACATCCTGTTAGCCACGCGATTGCTAACAACCCCGCTATCAGTCCGAACACCAGTTTTTTCCCTGCATCAAATCTCAGACCTATCCGCTTTCTATACATATAATTTTCTTCTTGAGGCTTTATCCCTCCAGTTTATCGTACGCGTGCTTAATGTATTTCCTGAAAAAACTGTCCACTTTCATTTGCACCACACCCAGGGCCGCTTCTTTAAAGATGCCTTTCGACATCTTACTGGTGCCCCTCGTACGGTCAGTGAAAATGATAGGGATTTCCTTTATCCGGTAGCCATATTTCCAGGCAAGAAACTTCATCTCGATCTGGAAAGCATAGCCGATAAAGCGAACACGGTTTTGCATTATCGTTTCCAGCACCTCGCGCCGGTAGCATTTAAAACCAGCCGTAGCGTCATTTATAGGCATGCCGGTAATAAACTGCACGTACTTACTGGCAAAATAGGACATCAGGACTCTTCCCATGGGCCAGTTCACCACATTTACGCCAATGACATACCTTGACCCGATAGCCAGATCGTAATCTTCCTCCTTACACACCGCCAGCAGCTTTTGCAGGTCTTCAGGGTTATGCGAAAAATCCGCATCCATTTCAAAGATATACAGGTACCCTTTATCCAGTGCATAGCGAAATCCGTGAAGATAGGCAGTACCCAGGCCCAGCTTCCCCTTGCGTATTTCAAGATGGAGTCTCCCGGGATAGTCTGCTTGCAGCTCTTTCACAATCTCACCCGTCTTGTCAGGAGAGCTGTCATCTATTATGAGCAGGTGAAAATCACCCGGCAGGTGCATGACCGCATGCACTATCAGGTGGATATTCTCTTTCTCATTATACGTCGGTATGATTACCAGCTTATCGCTCACAACTCAATTCTAATTTCAGGAAAAGGTAAAATTATAAATTATCGGCCTTTTCTCTATTTAATAATGGGAGATAGGTAATGACTTTTTTATTTTGCGACCGCTGGTATAAGTTTTTCTTGGAGAAATAACATATGGTGGCCATTTTGGATAAATTTCTGAAAGTGCCTGCCAGTGTTTTACCGGCAATAAGGGTAAAAAGACAAAACGTATCACCTATGATTTTTAGTCGTTTTTTTGGTAAAAAAAAGCAGGAGCCGGAATATGACCCCTCCGATCTGCGTATCACAGACCTGAAAAAGGGCTTTGTGGTGGATTACGACCTCAAAACCTGGCAGGTAACCGCAGAGTATGAATACGACTGGGGCGGAGGTTTTTTCACCAAAGAGTATAAGCTTGACAGCGGTACAGAAAGCCTTTACCTCCATATTGAAGATGATGACGAACTGGAACTATCCCTTTCGCGCAAGGTTGGTATCCGCCGGTTTGAAGAAGATATCAGAGCACATTTTGCTGATGATGATCTGCCTCCCGAATCTGTCACGCTCGAAGGAAAAACCTACCACCGCATAGAAGAAAGCCTGGGTTATTTTCGTGATGTAAGCCGCGAAGGATGGTCTGAGCTGGCCAGCTACACATACGAAGATGATGACGAAGAAACCTTCGTTAACATTGAGCGGTGGGGCGAAGAAGAATTTGAGGCATCATACGGCACCTATGCCGACGAGTACGAGTTTTCCAATATTTTACCAAACGAATAAAAATGAACCTGAATATTCAGAAAGGCTATATAGCTTTACTGATGGCGATTTTGGTATGGCTACCCTCTTGCGGAGGGAAGGAATTTAAGAAGAACCCGCTGGATACCCTCATCCAACAGATGGGTACGGATAAAGATTACTCCATAATCCTGCATGACATGGATGTGGATGGTAACTTTTTTAAATCCTATAAGCACCGGTATCGCCTCATCGAAACCGTGGATTCAGTACCACAGGAGACATATACTGATTGGATGGAGGTGCCTGAAGATTACTTCTGGGCCAATGAAAACAACCTGGGAATGGAGCTGGCTGCTATGAATAACGGCAAGCTATCTAAGAATGTGGCCCCTCCCGGTTATCATAATTATGTAGGCAACAGCCGGTACGGGCAGTGGCAGACCACCCCCCGCGGGGAAACCTTCTGGTCATTTTATGGCAAATATGCCCTGCTTAGCAGCCTGTTAAATATGGGCACCCGGCCAGTTTATCGCAGGGAGTATTCAGACTGGTATGGTAATTACCGTGGCTCAAGACCCTACTACGGGCCCAGTAGCGGCGGTTCTTATAAGTATGGAACCAATAGCAGTTACACCCGCCAGTCGAGACCAAATTTCTTCGCCAGAAGACAATCCAAAGACGGATTTAGACGCAGTACAAGTCGTACCAGCAGGTCTTCCGGCCGGACCGGTTCCGGTTTCAGAAGCCGTGGAGGGGGATTTGGTAAATAATCTATAGAAAAACCACCGATCATGACCATAGATACCATACTTACCAGCCTGGTATACCTTGCCGCAGCGTTTTTACTTTTCTTTATCGGTAAGGTCGTCTTCCAGCTGTTTCACCCAAAGATTAATATGAAGCATGAGCTGGTAGAGGCCGACAATGCTGCTTTTGCGCTGGCACTTACCGGGTACTACACAGGCTTGCTACTTGCCATAGGCAGTGCCATAGTAGGCCCTTCACAAGGCTTGGTGACAGACCTTATCAACATAGGGCTGTACGGATTACTGGCAATCTTACTTCTGAACCTTGCCGCCATTTTTAATGACAAGGTCCTGCTTCGTCATTTTGAGATCAATAAGGAGCTTATTAAAGACAGGAATGCGGGTACAGGAGCAGTGGAAGCGGCCAACTACATAGCTACAGGCCTTATTGTATACGGGGCCGTAGTGGGTGAGGGTGGAAGCTGGCTGACGGCCATCATCATTTGGGTGGCAGGGCAGCTAATCCTGTTGCTGACCTCACTGGTATATAACCTCATAGTTCCCTATAGCATACATAAGCAGATCGAGAAAGATAATGTAGCAGTAGGAATAGGATACGCAGGAGCGATCATTTCCATAGGTAACCTGGTGAGACATGGTGCTCAATATGATTTTACCGGATGGGAGGACATGGCCTACAATATTGGAATAGAAACAGGCATAGGGCTGGTATTTCTACCCATTGTTCGGTTCGCGACTGACCGTATATTACTTCCCGGACGCAGTATGACTGATGAATTGGTAAACCAGGATAAGCCTAACCTCGGTGTAGGTTTACTGGAAGGCTTTGCCTATGTGGGAGGCAGTGTGCTGATCACCTACTGCCTGTAGGTGACGGACCTGGTGTAGAATGTAATGTAGGGTTATGAATAAGGGAGCTTCCGGAAGCCGCCAGTCACAGCTATTAAAGATCGCCTTACTGGCCACCGGTTTGTCCGGTATTGTGGCAGAATATATACTCGCCACCCTGGCCACCTACTTTCTGGGGGATTCTGTCCTGCAGTGGACGATGGTGCTGAGCGTAATGCTATTTAGCATGGGGCTTGGCAGTCGCATCAGTAAATATGTTAAGGGTAGGTTATTGCAGAAGTTTATCCTCACAGAATTTGCCCTGTCCCTGCTCACTTCTTTCTCGGCGGTAACTGTCTATGTACTGGCCGCCTACACTAATTATGAAGGGTTTTTTATCTACTTTCTCAGCACTGGTATTGGGATACTGATCGGCCTGGAAATTCCTTTGGTGACACGTCTCAACAGCGAGTTCGAGGAGCTTCACATCAATATCAGTGCCGTGATGGAAAAGGACTATTACGGAAGCCTGATAGGCGGGGTCTTTTTTGCCTTCGTAGGCCTCCCATACCTTGGCATAACCTACACTCCCTTTGTGCTGGGAGGACTTAATTTCCTCGTAGCTGTAGCACTTTTTATCAGAATCGGTAAGAACATCGAAAAGAAAGACCACAGGGCCCTCTCAATCGGGGCAGTAGTGATTTTTCTGATCCTCACGGCCGGCATGCTGGCTGTAGACCCCATCATCACATTCGGTGAACAGGCCAGGTATAAAGATAAGGTAGTCTATGAAGAACAGACCCGCTACCAGAAGATAGTTGTAACACGCTGGCAGGAAGACTATTGGTTATTCATAAATGGGAATCAGCAACTAGCCACTATTGACGAGTACCTCTATCATGAGCCCCTGGTACACCCTGTCATGCAACTGGCCGAAGAACGGAAGGATATTTTGGTAATGGGAGGGGGGGACGGATGTGCCGTAAGGGAGATTCTTAAGTATGAAAATGATATCGAATCTGTCACCCTGGTAGATCTGGACCCGTCCATGACACGTATCGGGCTCGAGCATCCGGTATTTGTAGCCCTGAATGATAGCGCCCTTCACGATAGTCGTATTCGGATCGTAAATGAGGATGGGTTTACCTGGTTGGAAGAAAATCATGATCGATATGACGTGGTCATTATTGATCTGCCCGACCCTAAGACAGTTGACCTCGGCAGATTGTATAGCCGGGAATTTTATTCAATGATCAGAGACCGTCTTCGGCCGGGAGGAATGGTGATTACCCAAGCCACAAGTCCTTACTATGCCACCAAGGCGTTTTATTGTATAGAAAAAACCATGCGGGCCTCTGGGTTTAACACCCTGCCGATGCATAACCAGGTACTCACTCTGGGAGAGTGGGGCTGGGTAGCAGGTAGTCCTGTTCTGCCTCGTAGTGAGATGAAGAGACGGCTGCCGGAGTTGTATGTGGATTCGATTCCCACACGCTGGCTTACTCGTGATGCAGCCACACTCACCATTTCTTTTGGTAAGCCTCTGGTTGATACTTCCGGGGTAGAAGTAAACACCCTGCTTAATCCTGTATTGTACCAGTATTACCTAAAGGGTAACTGGGATATTTATTAATGAAAAAAGGGACCCGAAGGTCCCTTATATGGTTTTAATCGTTGCTTGAGCTGATTAGCCCTGCTGATTCATTTTAGCTTTTAAAGCAGCAAGCGCATCGCTATCAGAACTGCTCGAAGTATTCAAAGCATCATCTATTTCGCTATCCAGGCTACGGTTTTCGTTAGCAATTTCTGCATATGAATCCGCGCGTGCCTCCTGCTCGTTTACCTTATCTTTCATTTTTTCAAGCATGGAAACAGTTCCGGTGCTATCAATCTGAGCCATTTGCTTATTGATCCGCTCAGTAGCCTTACTTACCTTATGGCGCGCCTTCAGCGTTCTCAGTTCATTCTCCCAGGTGTTGATCTGGCTCTTAAGTTTCTGAACGTTCTGCTGCATGGTCGCACTGGCTTTTTCATGTGTAACAAGCTCCTGCTTGAGCGTGGCTGCATGATTGTCAGCCTGGTCCTTTTGACGAAGGGCCTCTGTAGCAAGCCTGTCAGCCTCTGCACTATCCATTTCACCGGCCTGAGCCTTTTTTAGTAAAGCCATGGCTTTTTTCTCATAATCAGCAGACTTGTTTTGAGCTGCTTCCATTTCCCGGCGGGAGCGAATAACCAGCGTTTTTATTTCTGCCAGTCCTTTCAGACTTTCATCCAGGTCCTTTTTCAGATCCCGGATACCCTGTTCCGTCATCCGGATCGGGTCTTCAAGTTTATCTATAGCGCCGTGAACTTCTGCTTCACCAACTTTGAATAATCTTTTAAATGCTGAGATCATGGTTATTTAAGTTTATTTAGAAAAGTCAATCAATTCTTCGTAGTACTCGGCAAGCAACATGCTCAGAGAGTTTATGCTGCTCTCCAGTTCATTACAATCCAGGGAGTCTACCTGAAGCGTATCACGGAAGATAAGTCGGCCATCTTCATCCAGGCAAAACGCTCCGTGAACGATATCCCTGTTTTTTCTTAATAATTTACGGAACACCTCCGGGTCATTTCCATTGACTTTCAGGAGTGCCTGCTCTACAACGACGATAGGCTCTTCAATATCAATGATCATGTTTTTAATTCCCCGATTCTCGTCTTCCACTACAAGCAACTGCTCTTCCAGGTTTTCCGAGGTGATTTCGTATTCAAGGTCAATTAGATATCCCTTTACTTTTTCAAAGTGGCTCATGTTTACCTTATATTCTTTAATTAGATACTATTAAATTTACTTATTTCAGCAAAAAAGGATTCACCGCTCATCAAATTTCTTGCAATGGCAGACTGATGAAGCCGGCATTACCAGGCTGTCCACGATTTGTAACAGAGGCAGGCAGCGTGCATATTAGAGCATGAATTACACAAATAAAGCAATATTTCTTGACAGGGATGGCGTTCTCAATCGTGAAAGAGGAGAATATACCTTCAGGCCCGAAGATTTTGACATTATTGATGGCGTCCCTGAGGCGCTTATTGCTTTAAAGAAAAAGGGCTTTCACCTGGTTGTGATTACTAACCAGGCCGGTATCGCCAAAGGCCTTTATCAAAAGAGTGATGTTTTAGCATGTCATGAGCTGCTTCAGAAGACATGTAGCTTTTGTATTGACCACCTTTATTACGCGCCGTGGCATCCTGTAATCAGCGAGTCTCTTAGTCGTAAACCGGGTACTTTAATGTTTGAACGTGCCATCGCCCGATACAAAATAGATGCTGGCCTTTCATATATGGTGGGAGATAAGGAGCGTGACCTCATCCCGGCTAAAAAGCTGGATATTCAAACTGTCTCAGTGGCAGAGAATGTCAAGGCCGATCTGCACATTTCGTCATTACCAGACCTCGTACCCCTGGTTTGAAAGAGAACCGTCGTGGTTGATGATGATTCTCTGGTAAGATTTTTTCAAAAAATTAACTTGAAAGACCATTGAAAAAACCGGTGGTTAAGTCATTGATAATAAGATATCTGTAAATGAGCTGGGAACCTTACATGGGGTTTTTCTGGTTTTTCATTCAAACAATTGAAAGTTTGTCAGGGTTGATAGATACTTTTTGTTCAATTGGTACCAATTAAAAAATTGTATCATATTAAATTTTTCATTTTTGCCTTTTTTTTAATCCTGAGGGCTATTTTTTAATTTTTGTTAGATAAAGTTTTCTTTATTGTTGAATTGTTCCCTGCTTATTCTTTAATTAGGATTATTATTTCTTAGTATAAGACACTAAGTGTTATTTATTAGGATGTTCCAATTGATCAGGAATCGTAAAAACTAAATAGCATTCATCGGAGCATGAGGCTCTTAGCGGATGGTATTTAAATGGTGATTGTCAGTATGTGTTGAACGAAAAGAGGGATTATTCAGCAATGAAAAATCGCTAACCTTAAAATTCTGTTACATGAACAAAAGCACCATTTATTTTCTCGGCAACCAGCTAAAAAATTATGTAATTTCGCACAAAGCAATGGGCACTCTCCACGGAGGAAGTGGTGATGGCGGATCTGGTGAGGGTGAGGAAACTCCCCCATGGATGTATCCAACCGCAGATTACGCCGGCATCGATGGCGCCTATAAAAATGGATAAGCTTAAATGCGGTATTTACATACAGCTATAATTTTATTTACCTTATTAACCGGCACCCTTAATGGATGCCAAAACCAATCTTCTGGTTTGAAGGAACTGGCGACAGTTCCTTCAAAGACAGAAGAGGTTGACCAGCTTCTGCAACAAGCTAAGAAGCATGAGTCTACCGATCCCATCCGGGCTTTGAATTATGGAGAAGAAGCCCTGAAAAAAGCCGAATCTATTGGCTACTCTAAAGGCCTTTCCGATGCTCATGGACTTCTTGCAGGCCTATATACGCTTCATTTTAAAGATAAAAAAAAAGCCGACCACCATTTCGCGCTTTATCAGGAGTTGGTCTCTGAATTAAGCCGTAAGGAAGAGAATGGTATTTTAATGTATCGTTCGGCGGTAAAACTTTACCAGGACGATAAATACGCTGAGGCGATACAGTATTTTGCAGATGCTCACGACGTTTTCCTGGAACTGAAAGCCCACGAAAGGCTCGTTACGGTACACTATACCACAGGACTCATGTTTCGGCGTCTGAAAATGTATGATCTGGCAGAGAGTCACTTTGCGGAAGCCTTCAAGCTTTATGACTATATTTCTGAGCAAAGCTTTAAACTCAAAATGGTAAGGACCAGAGCAAGGAATTATCTTGATGCAGGTAATTACAGTAAAAGTAAAGAATACCTGGATCGCGCTATTGAGTTAGCTGAAGGTATGGATGAGGAGAAAACAGGGCTTGGAGGACTTTACAATTCTATGAGTTACGCCCTTATCCTTCTCCAGGAGTATGACAAGGCAAAAAAGTACTTTGATAAAGGGGTAGAGATATCCCAGGAACTGGAAGATTACAGAACTGAGGGCAGGCTGTATCATAATCTGGCTTATATGTATTCAAAAACAGGAATGAAAGATAGTGCAGATCACTATTACGAGCTGGCCCTTGAGACAATTATGCCTACCGCCTCATCATTCTATCTCTCCCAGGCATATCGGGATCTCTCAGTATTCAAGTTATCCAATAAGGAATATGCTGAGGCAGAAACTTATGCTGAAAAGGGCTTGCTTCTAATGGGTAATATTGAATATGATGATAAGATAACCATGTTGGAAACGGCAATTACTGCCGAAACAGCCCAGCAGAAACACAGAGAAGCTTTTGACCATCAACAACAGCTATCCCTCTTAATGTCCTCGGACGAAACGGAGAAGTATGCAAATGAACTATCAAATGCCTATGAGTCTTTAGGAGAAAGGCTTACGCTGTCTAACAAGCTTTCGGAACTGCAATAACTACCAGATAACAAAAGCCCACTGACTCATTCAGTGGGGCTTTTGTTTTTCAAAACCTGAATAAAGCCTACTCCTCGCTGCTTACAGGCTCATCTTCCATAAGTCGGTTGAGTACTCGGATAGCAGCTTTTGAAATGATTGTACCAGGGCCAAATACTTCTGCCACACCTTTATCTTTCAATTCCTGGTAATCGCGCGAAGGGATTACACCCCCTGCTACAACCATGATGTCATCGCGGCCAAGCTCCCGGAGAGCTTCGATAAGCTGAGGCACCAGTGTTTTATGCCCTCCTGCCAAACTGGATGCCCCTACAATATGCACATCATTTTCAGCTGCCTGTCTTGCCACCTCTTCAGGGGTTTGAAAAAGTGGCCCTATGTCAACGTCAAAGCCCAGATCAGCAAAACTTGTGGCAATCACTTTTGCACCCCTGTCATGTCCGTCCTGTCCCATTTTAGCAACCATAATCCTGGGGCGGCGACCTTCTTCCCTGGAAAATCTGTCGGCAAGTTCCCGTGCTTCTTTAAAAGTGTCTTCTTCTTCAGCTTCGCGGGAGTACACACCTGATATGGATTTTATAACCGCCTTGTGGCGGCCAAACTCTTTTTCCATAGCTTCAGAAATCTCTCCCAGGCTGGCACGATTACGGGCTGCTTCTATGGCTAATTCAAGCAGATTTCCTTCTCCGGTACGCGCACAGGTGGTGATAGCCTCAAGTGATTCCTGAACCTTCTCATTGTTCCGGTCAGCCTTCATTTTATTGAGGCGTTCTATTTGTGACTTCCTTACCGCAGTATTATCCACTTCAAGAAGGTCGATACTTGTTTCTTCTTCAGTCTGGTAGCGGTTTACACCAACAATGACGTCTTTTGTACTGTCTATACGCGCCTGCTTTCTGGCGGCAGCCTCTTCGATACGCATTTTAGGCAGCCCGCTTTCTATAGCTTTAGCCATGCCGCCCATTTCCTCTACTTCCTGTATCAGATCCCAGGCCTTACGCATTATCTGGTCCGTGAGAAACTCAACATAGTATGACCCTCCCCAGGGGTCAACTGTACGTGTAATGCCTGTTTCTTCCTGCAGGTAAAGTTGAGTATTTCGGGCTATCCTTGCTGAGAAATCAGTAGGAAGCGCTATGGCTTCATCCAACGCATTAGTGTGAAGTGACTGGGTATTCCCCATCGCTGCCGCGAGGGCCTCCACACAAGTACGGGTAACGTTATTGAAAGGATCCTGCTCGGTCAGGCTCCAGCCTGATGTCTGGCTGTGAGCACGCAGGGCCATGCTTTTAGGGTTTTCCGGATTAAAAGGTTTTACCAGTCTGGCCCAAAGAATTCTGGCGGCCCGCATTTTGGCTATTTCCATGAAGTGATTCATGCCTACCGCCCAGAAAAAGGAAAGCCTGGGAGCAAATTCATCTACTTTAAGGCCCGCCTTTATACCCGTACGTAAATACTCCAGGCCATCCGCCAGTGTATATGCCAGCTCAATGTCTGCTGTGGCACCAGCTTCCTGCATATGGTATCCGCTAATGCTGATACTGTTAAATTTTGGCATGTGCCGGGATGTATAGGCAAAAATATCAGCAATGATACGTACACTCGGAGCCGGAGGGTATATATAGGTGTTACGCACCATAAACTCTTTGAAAATATCGTTCTGAATGGTGCCACTCAGCTGCTCAGGTTTTACACCCTGCTCCTCCGCTGCCACAATATAGAAGGCCATCACCGGAATGACCGCACCGTTCATCGTCATAGATACTGACATTTTATCAAGTGGGATGCGATCGAACAGGATCTTCATGTCAAGCACCGAATCCACAGCTACGCCCGCCTTTCCCACGTCGCCTACCACCCGTGCATGATCTGAATCATACCCGCGGTGAGTAGCCAGGTCAAACGCCACCGAAAGACCTTTCTGACCGGCGGCCAGGTTTCTTCTATAAAAGGCATTTGATTCTTCTGCGGTCGAAAACCCTGCATATTGGCGGATGGTCCATGGCCTCGTAACATACATAGTGCTGTAAGGGCCCCGCAGGTAGGGAGGAAGTCCTGATTGAAATCCAATATGCTCGGCAGGACTCAGGTGATCAGGCGTTATTATCGGGGGTACCTCTATTCCTTCGGCGGTTTTCCAGTCTGCTATAACATTTTTATGTTCAGGTTTTTTAGCTGAAACCCCTTCCCATTTGAAATTTTTGAAATCAGGTCTCATCGTCTAGTTGTTTTTTGATTTGGAAAGCACTTTCTCCTGTATTTGCTCCAGGATTTCTATGGCATTGCTTTTACGGTGTATCAGGTAATCGAAAAGCCCTGCATATCCCTCTTCGAGCGCTTCTGGTGGTCCGGCAAGTATAAGTAGTTTTCCCTTGCACCCAGACCTGAACTTTTCGGCCGCTTGGCGCGCATTATGTCTGTAATCCTCATCAGAGCCACAGAAAACAATGATGTCAGCCCGCTGCTGACCGGCTTTCTTTGCATTCTCTTTTACATTATCCACTATCATTTCATCCAGTGAGCCGAAGCCGGCACTGGCAAAAAAGCCAGTGGCAAAAGAGGCCCGGGCTTTGGCCATAGCTGTATTAGATAATAGAATAGGCTCAATATTCGGACGGTGTTCGCGTCCCATGCGCTTAACAAACTTCTCCGTTTTAAGCCTTAATTGCTCAAACGGCCAGGCTCCACGATAGGGAGTAAGTACCGGCCCTTCTTCGCCCGGAGTATACTTTTTTAGCTTGAGGGCATCGGGATCCAGGATCTCACTTGCATTGGCATATTGGTTGACCCCAACAAAGACATCCCGGCGGGAGGCAGTCTTAACTTTTCGGGCGTTAGCGCCTTTTTCTACCTGATCTTGTATATAGCCACTGTGGTAAGCTTTCACAAAGCCACCCAGCTCCTCCATTTCAAGAAATATTTTCCAGGCATTATTGGCAATATCGTCTGTCAGGCTCTCTATATAATATGAGCCCGCTGCAGGGTCCACCACCTTATTCAGGTAGCTTTCTTCTTTGAGTATAAGGGAAACATTCCTGCTGATTCTGGTGCTGAAAGAACTGACAGGCCGGAAAATTTCATCGTAGGGAATAACATGCAGCGAATTGCACCCTCCTATGATGGCGGACATGGCTTCGGTGGTATTACGAAGCATGTTTGTATGAGGGTCAAATAGTGTTTTATCAAACCTGGCCGTGTTGACGTGTAGATAAATGTCATCACCGGTAAAAGAGGTTAATCCGTAAGCGTGAGCCAGTTTAGTTACCAGAAAGCGAAGGGCCCGTAGTTTGGCTATTTCCAGGAAAAACTCGCGACCGCACCGGACTGACAGAACCAGGTTATGAAAGAGTATTTCCGGGCTGAAATCAGATTCCGATAGCCGGTCAATCAATTCTGTAACGGCACTTATCATCATGGCCGTTTCAACCACCGTATCAGCTCCAGATTCATGAAAAACAGAACCGGAAACAGTCAACCCTCTGAATCCCGGCATGGTACTGCTGGTATCCATGATGTTCTTCAGTAGGGCAAAGGACTTCTCATTAAGGTTATTCTGTGTGAGTAGCGGGTAGAAGGGATCATACTTCAGAAACCCTCTTACCTCTTCTGCAGGTAAGTCCTGGCTTACAATGTATTTAAGGTAGTTTTTTATGCAAACGAGCGTAGTTGGCCCACCGGTAAAGGATACGTGACAGTACTGAGGCATAATGTCGCGCATGAGGTCATCAAAGTTGAGGTCTGCATCTTTTTGCAGGTCAAAAATGATTCCGTCAGCGCCATTCTCCAGCGCCTTTAGAGCCATGTGATTGGCCTCCTTTTCTGAGGCAAGTGGTATTAGCTCATAATTGGTCCAGTGCCGGGCCTCAGGTTCAGGCCCTTCATAAGGAGTATGTCTGCCGTAGCGATCGGCAGCGCCCTCGGGGGCGGATGTGTAGAGAGGCTTTATAGGGATTCCCTCATAGCAGATACTGGTAAGTTTATCCAGCGAGGCCCCTTTCAGGTCTTTCTCTGCTTTGGTACGCCATTCTTCAGGGGTGATTTCCTTGAAGTACTCTTTGAGTTGCAGGTTTTTATCCGATTCCGACATGAAAAAGCGCTAAAGTCATTTGTCAATACCAAATTCAAAAGAATGAATATCGAGTCAAAGTTACGGTTTTTGGTCTATCCGCAAAGAAAACCTTACAGGCAATAACGACCCGAAATACGAGATACTAACAGTGTTTCGGAAGTATATACAAAAGATGAATTTTTTCTTGCGAACACTTTTAATTTAATCCTTACCCATCGCAGCTATTCTGAACAAGTGATATTTCTCTTCCCAAATAATAGCAGAATGCTGATTTTTGTTTCATTCCCTGAAAATCTAGGTTTAAATCAAATGAAATACTATTTTTGTCGCCTATTTCACCCAGCGACTGTAAAGCTCTGATAGGTAAGATTAATTGCATTGCATTTTTAACTTGTATTTTTTGGCTTTGGTGTATCAAAAAACGAATAATTTTTAAAGCATAAATTCGCATATTCTGGTATTAGCCACATTCGATAAAGTCAAGCGCAATGAGGTTTTTTTATCTTTAAAATTTTTAACAATTTTGTTTTCCCCTTACATATTAAGGGTCTAAAAAAACACTAATCCATTTCTTTCTGGCCGATGCAACTTGACTGTCATTCAGTATGGAATAATTGTCTCCGCTACATAAAGGCTAGTACCAGTGAGCAAAGCTTCAGGACTTGGTTTATGCCAATAGTTCCGCTTAAACTGGTAGATCAGGTACTTACAATTCAAGTACCGAGTCAGTTCTTTTATGAGTGGCTGGAGGAGCATTATGTCCATTTGCTACGCGGAGCAATTGACCAGGTACTGGGTAAAGAGGGTCGCCTCGAATATTCGGTTATCGTGGACCAGGGCTCGGCTACCAGCCAGCCCTATACGGTTAATTATCCCGAGAAAAATACCAGTAAGCAAAATGGTACTGCTGCCAGTAACTATAGGCAAAACGGCAGTAATTTTAGCACACCACAGCAGGAGGCATCAGCGCCCGCTAAGCCGCATGATCCTCAGCTCAATCCTAATTATACTTTTGACACCTTTGTAGAGGGAGACTGTAACCGATTAGGGAGGTCAGCCGGATACGCTGTAGCGCAAAAGCCCGGTGTAACCTCGTTTAACCCACTTATGGTTTACGGAGGTGTCGGACTTGGAAAAACTCACTTGGTTCAGGCAATCGGTAACGAGATTAAGCGAGACCTGCCCGACAGACGTATTTATTATGTCTCTTCCGAAAAGTTCACGAATCAATTTATAGAAGCGTTAAGGAATAACCGGGTTCAGGATTTCTCAAACTTCTTCCTGGAAATGGATGTGCTTATCCTGGATGATGTTCAGTTTCTGGCGAATAAGGAGAAGACCCAAGAGATATTCTTCCATATCTTTAACCACCTTCACCAGTCTGGCAAGCAGATAATAATGACTAGCGATTGCCCTCCGCGAGACCTGCGTGGTCTGCAGGAGCGGTTATTAAGTCGCTTTAAGTGGGGCCTTACAGCTGACCTTCAGCAGCCTGATCTGGAAACGCGAATTGCCATTATCCAAAAGAAAATGCAGGCTGATGGTATCGATATTCCTGATGATGTGATCGAGTACCTCGCTTATAGCGTGGATACTAATATTCGTGAACTGGAAGGGGTGATAATCAGCCTTATTGCCCATGCTTCTCTTAACAGACGGGAGATAGATCTGGAGCTGGCAAAGCAGTGCCTGAAGCATATTGTTTCGGATATAGAGACAGAAGTGGGAGTGGACTTTATTCAAAAGACGGTCTCTGAGTTTTTCAACATCAGCCTGGATGATATGAAGGCCAAGACACGTAAAAAAGAGATCGTTATTGCCAGGCAGGTGGCGATGTACTTCTGCAAAGAATACACCAATCATAGCCTTAAGTCAATAGGTTTCCACTTTGGTGGGCGTGACCATAGTACGGTTATTCATGCCGTACAGAGTGTAAACGACATGGTGACCATCGATAGCAAAATGAAAAATGCCGTGGAGTCACTTAAGAAGAAATTACGGGTCAGAGTTACTGTCTGAACCTGCCCCTCTACGGCCTAATGGTCGTAAGGTTAGGAAAATAAAGAAGAGGCTGTCTCAAAAGGCAGCCTCTTTCTTTTTATTCAAAATATAATTTTGAATTTGGTAAACTACCGCGGGATTATACCGGGCCGCGTTCGGTCCCGTGGTTACCATTGTCGCGAAGTTTGTACCGGGTCGCGTCCGACTTCGCTATGTAGAGTGTTTGAAGCAATTCTCCAAATATTGTTTGGTATCAAAAAAGTCCTTACTACTTTTGAGACAGCCCTTTCTTTATTTTAAAACACAAAGCTGTAATACCCCCTGACTCCACGGGTGTTTACACCTTCTACAATCACTCTGCCGCGAATACCTAACAGCATGCTTTCCAAATCCTCCGGAGAATCTACCGGCTTGCGATTTACCGCGGTTACCACAAAGCCCTCTTCAAAACCCATCTGGCGAATAAGGCCGGTGCGGATTTGGCTGATGCGTACACCATTCTCGATATTTCTTTTTCGCTTTTCGGCATTACTTAGTGACTCAAGTTCAGCACCAAGCTTATCTGAGGTGTAAAACTCTTTACGTACCAGACTTGTGCTGCCGTCACGATTCGTTAGTAAAAGTGAAGTGCTGCTTAATTTACCTTTTCTCTTATACGTCACAGGTACTTTATCACCTGGAGAGTAGTAGCTTAGTGCCTCTGAATAGTTGCCGTGACTGCCGGTTTTTACTCCCCCCAGATCAAGAATAATATCCCCGCGCTGAAGGCCGGCTTTCTCTGCTGCTCCTCCTTCTTCCAGGTAGCTAATAACTACCCCCTCCGGCTCACGTACATCCAGTTGCCTCGCGATCTCTTCGTCTACTCCCACTACCTCAGCACCAATAAATGCCTTTTGTACAGTGCCGTAGTTGATAATGTCGTCTGCAATCTTTTTTGCTACGTCAGAGGGAACGGCGAATCCATACCCTGCATAGGAGCCGGTCTTTGAGATTATGGCTGTATTAATTCCGACTAACTCACCGGTACGGTTGACCAAGGCTCCGCCGCTGTTACCCGGGTTGATGGCCGCATCTGTTTGTATGAAGCTTTCCAGTGGGAAGCTGGTATTTCTCAGGATGTTAATCTGGCGGCCTTTTGCGGATACGATACCAGCGGTAACGGTAGAGGTAAGGTTAAATGGATTACCCACCGCCAGCACCCATTCACCCGTTTGAATGTCACGGCTTCGACCAACCTTAATTGCGGGAAGCCCTGAGGCTTCGACCTTTATTACCGCAAGGTCAGAAGATGGATCGCGGCCAACGATGCGAGCTTCATATGTTTTTTTATCATGGATAACTTCAAGCTGATCGGCCCCTTCCACCACATGGTTATTCGTGATAATGTACCCGTCAGAGGTATAGATCACGCCTGAGCCACTGTTGATCTGAGAGCCACCGCCACCTCCGAAGAAATATTCAAGCCAGCTATTTCTCCCATAGTCATTTTGTGTGATAGTTTTGATATATACCACACTTGGGGTGCTGTTGCGGGAGGCTTCGACAAAGTCATCCGGGACATTGCGTAGCTCTGGGCTAATAGAGGCCGGACAGTATTGGCTTGCCTGGTAAGCCGGCTGATCAGTTTCTGAATGAGCTACCGGGTAGGTAGTTGCCAATGACACATCCTGTTCTTCAGTAAGGTAATCATAGGTGTATGAGCCGCCAATTCCTGCCAGAAAGGCGACAAAAACGGTACGGATCAGTTGTTTCATAAACGAATTAGGTTGGGGGTTTCTAAATCTGATTTAAGTATCGCATTTATCAACGCAAAAAACATGCGCTTATGTCGGTTTTAACATATTTTAACCTCCCTAAGGCCGGAAACGCGATTTGGAAATGACATAATGCATTTCGTCATGTCGTTTTGACATTTTCTATACATTTGTACACATGGGAATACGTTCTTTTTTAAGCAAGCCACTGGCTGCATACGTTGTGCGCGATCAGAAAAAGTGGTCTTCACAACCTGCTGAAACCCAGGAGAAGGTTTTTAGAGAGTTAATCGAAAAAGGTTCTGAAACAGCCTTTGGCAGTGACCACGGCTTTGGGTCGGTGCGTCACTACGGAGATTTTAAAGAGCGCGTACCCATTCGGGATTATGAGGGGTTAAGGCCTTACGTTGATCGTATGGTGGGCGGAGAGGAGAGTGTTCTCTGGCCCGGAAAGCCCAGGTACCTGTCAAAAACCAGTGGAACCACATCAGGAGTCAAGTACATTCCTATTACTAAAGAGTCCATCCCTAATCATATCAACAGTGCGCGTAATGCCCTGCTTAGTTATGTGCATGAAACGGGTAATGGTCATTTTCTGGAGGGCAAACTGATATTTCTCAGCGGAAGCCCTGAGCTTACCGAGAAGAACGGAATCCCAGTTGGGCGCTTGTCCGGCATAGTCAATCATCATGTGCCCGGGTATCTGCGCACAAACCAGCTGCCCAGTTATGAAACCAACTGCATGGAGGACTGGGAAGAGAAGCTTGAAAAAATCATTGATGAGACGCTGGATAAGGACATGAGCCTTATTTCAGGTATTCCTCCCTGGGTGCAGATGTATTTTGACCGCATCAGAGAGCGAACGGGGGGGAAGAAGATAAAAGAGGTCTTTCCCAACTTTGGTCTGTTTGTATATGGCGGGGTGAATTTTGAGCCATACCGGGCTAAGCTTTATGAAAGTATTGGAGGTATGGTGGATAGTATAGAAACCTACCCTGCGAGCGAGGGTTTTATTGCTTACCAGGATACCCAGACTGAGCCAGGCTTGCTATTGCTTCTTAATCATGGCATATTTTATGAGTTTATTCCGGCAGAGGAGTTTTTTGACGATAATCCCCGGAGACTACGTATTGATGAGGTAGAGCTGGGTAAAAACTATGTGATTATACTTAATACGAATGCCGGGCTGTGGAGCTACAATATTGGTGATACTATAAAGTTTGTCTCAAAAGACCCCTACCGGCTGGTAGTAACGGGCCGGATCAAGCACTTTATTTCTGCCTTTGGAGAGCATGTAATAGGGGAGGAGGTAGAAAAAGCGATGCAATACGCTATGGAGCAACATCCTGGCGTTGAAGTAGTCGAGTTTACGGTAGCACCGCAGGTGACTCCTGCTGAAGGACTTCCGCTTCATGAGTGGTATGTGGAGTTTGCAAAAGAGCCGGAAAATAGGGAAGCATTCGAAAAAACATTAAATTCGCGATTGCAGGAATTGAACTCATATTATGATGACCTGATCTCAGGTAATATCCTGCGCAGCCTCCGGGTGATTTCGCTGCAAAAAGGAGCCTTTATAGGCTATATGCGGTCACAGGGAAAGCTTGGCGGCCAGAATAAAGTGCCCAGATTGTCTAATGACCGAAAGATCGCAGACAATTTACAGTCATACAGGCTGGAAACGAATTGAGTTTACATGAAGGAACAACATGAAGCCGGTCGCGGTGTAGCTATCCTTGGATCTACCGGAAGTATCGGAACCCAGGCGCTGGAAGTTATCGCCAATCACCCTGACCGCTTTGAGGTGATCGTACTTACTGCTCAGAACAATGCCGACCTGCTGATAAGCCAGGCCCTACAGTTCAAACCCCGGGCGGTGGTAATTGGTAATGAGTCCCTTTACGACAAAGTATTTGCTGCACTGGACCCTCAGGACATCCAGGTGTATGCCGGCACCAAGGCTCTGGCCGGTGTGGTGGAGATGGATAGTATAGATATTGTACTTACGGCACTTGTAGGCTATGCCGGCCTTATTCCCACCCTCAGGGCCATTGATGCAGGTAAACATATAGCCCTTGCTAATAAGGAAACACTGGTAGTGGCTGGTGAGCTGGTAACCGAGCGCGCCAAAGAAAAGGGGGTGAACATATACCCTGTTGATTCTGAGCACAGTGCTATTTTTCAATGCATCGTAGGAGAGTTTCATAACCCTATCGAAAAGATTATCCTTACTGCCAGCGGCGGGCCATTCAGGGGAAGAAATACTGAATTTTTACAAACAGTTAAAAAGGAGCAGGCCCTTAAGCACCCGAACTGGGATATGGGGGCGAAGATAACGATTGACTCAGCAAGCCTGATGAATAAAGGCCTTGAGGTGATCGAAGCAAAATGGCTGTTTGGCCTTGATACCTCCCAGATTGATGTGGTGGTGCACCCGCAGTCCATTATTCATTCGATGGTGCAATTCACTGATGGTAGTATAAAAGCCCAAATGGGACTTCCGGATATGAAACTGCCTATTCAGTTTGCGCTGACATATCCTGAGCGATATACCACTGATTTTCCCCGGTTTGATTTTACGGACTATCCCAGCCTGACATTTGAGAAGCCTGACATGGAAACATTCAAAAATCTTGGTCTGGCTTTTGATGCGTTGAAGCAGGGTGGTAATAAGCCATGTGTACTAAACGCGGCCAACGAGATAGCCGTAGAGGAATTTTTACGGGACAGAATAGGTTTTCTGGATATGCCGGACATAGTAGGTGCCTGCTTGTCCAAAATATCCCACATAGAAAAACCTGGTCTGGAAGATTACGTGGAGACAGATAAAGAAACCAGAATTTTAGCTAAAGAACTAATTAATTAAATGGGTACAGTAATAATGGTAGCGCAATTGGTGCTGGCACTCGTGATCCTTATCGGATTGCACGAGTTCGGCCATATGATTGCCGCTAAAGCATTCGGGATGCGTGTGGAAAAGTTTTACATAGGCTTCCCTCCCAAACTCTTCGGATTTAAAAAGGGTGAAACAGAGTATTCCCTGGGAGCCATTCCACTGGGTGGTTTTGTGAAAATCACAGGGATGATAGACGAATCACTCGATACTGAATCTCTGAGTAAAGAACCTGAGCCTTACGAGTTCCGGGCAAAGCCTGCCTGGCAGCGCCTTATCGTTATGCTGGGTGGTATCATCATGAATGTGATTCTGGGTGTGCTCGTTTTTATCGGGATTACCTATTATTACGGTGAAACCGATGTACCCAAAGAGGAAATATACAAGTACGGTATTCAGGCAGAAGACCTGGGGCAGCAACTTGGCTTTGAGACAGGTGACAAGATCATCGCTGTTAACGGGGCTGACTATGAAAACTTCAGCGACCTGGTCAATATGCAGATATTCTTTGAAGAGCAACTGAAGTATACGGTAGTCCGGGGTGATGATACTCTCAAGATTGGTGTGCCTTCAGATTTTCTCGATCAGCTTTCTGAGTCTAAAAGTTTCATCACCTACCGGTGGCCATTCCGTATCGGCAGGGTGGAAGGTGGCTCATTTGCCGATGAAGCCGGATTGAAACCAGATGATAAGATCATTGCGATTAATGGAGAAAAGGTAGCGCTGTTTGACGAATTGCAGGCAGCTCTGCAAAATAATGCAGGGCAGGAAGTCAGTTTGAAGGTAGAAAGGGATGATGAGGTGATTACTCTTCAGTCGGAGGTAAGTGAAACAGGTACCCTGGGCTTTTATCCGGTAAGTGAAGGACTTCAGAGTACGCGCAACTTTTCTTTAGGAGAGTCAATTCCCATTGGTACAAAATTAGCCTTTAGCCAAATCGGCCTTCAGGTAAAAGCTTTCGGTAAAATGTTTGCCGGTGATATAGATCCACGCAAAAGCATGAGTGGCCCGATTAAAATTGCACAGTCTTTCGGCGAGGACTGGATATGGTCACGATTCTGGGGGCTGGTTGGCCTTATCAGTATGGTACTGGCATTTATGAACCTGCTACCGATACCTGCTTTGGACGGAGGGCATGTTGCCTTCCTGAGCTACGAGATTATCAGTGGACGCAAACCATCAGATAAGTTTTTGGAGAATGCCCAGAAGGTAGGTATGGTGCTGTTGTTGGCACTTATGGCTTTCATACTTGGTAATGACATCATATCAGTTATCTGATAGAAGTTATTTCAGCAAAAAGCCCCGCTCTCCTGTGGAAAGCGGGGCTTTTTTTATGACTGCTTCAGGGCATGCACAAGGAGCAACACCCAGGCAGCGATAAAGGCTGTGCCGCCAATTGGTGTAATAGCCCCCAGCCAGCGCTGACCGGAGAGGCAAAGAATGTACAAAGATCCACTAAAAATTATGATGCCGGCAATCATGAGCCATCCGGACCATAGTAGTGCTGAGGGAGGTGTTTTAGTGGCTATCAGGCCGATAAATAACAATGCTAGCGTATGATAGAACTGGTATTTGACAGCTGTTTCAAAGGTGTCCATGCGGCCTGCCGCCTCAAGTTTGGGTGCCAGGGCGTGTGCGCCAAATGCACCAATTGCTACCGCAAGAGCGCCGGAGAGGGCCGCTGCGGCTATAAATGTTTTATACATAGTATCCGGGTTTTTGCGTAAATCTACACAACAAAGGCTGTCTATAAAAAAAGAAAGACGGACCAAAATGGACCGCCCTTCTCGTTCAGGAATTAAGATTGGCATTACTACCTTTGATAGCCGTGGTTTGTTATTTTTTTATAACAAACTCTACACGCCGGTTTTCTGCCCGGCCGGCATCTGTCTCGTTTGTGGCTATGGGTCTGCTTTCACCGTAGCCTTTAGTTTCCAGTCTCTGATAGGAGATATTATTTTCTGTTAGGTACCGGAAGATGGCATTGGCCCGGCGAAGACTCAGTCGCTCATTGTACTCTTCTGTACCTATGGCATCTGTGTGCCCTTCTATGCGGATGTTGATAGAGGGATTGTCCTTCATTAAAGTAACCAGGCGATTAAGCTCAGGGAAAGACTCCTCTTTCAGTTCAGCCTTATTAAAATCGAAGAATATATTACTCAGCCTTATAGGAACTTCCGGTTCCACAGGCACCAGGTACAGGTCCTGACGCAGAGCCGTGCTGCTCGTGGCTTCTGTAAGGTCTATGTTCTCACTGATGGGGTAGTATTCTTCTGCTTCTGCATAGTAGCCGTACTTCTGACCCGGAGGGAGCTGGATCTCATAATCACCTTCCGGCCCCGACACTGTTTCGCCGGTTTTCTGACCATCAGGCAGGCGCTCTACACGTACCCTGGCTCCTGCCACAGGCAGGTTAGTCTTTTTGTCCAGTACCTTACCTGTTAATGCAAGAATAGGCTTGGGCTCAAAGTAGAGAGGCAGATCAAAGTAATAGATGTCGGCATCACTCTCCGCACCGCGTACAAAATACCCTTTGTTTTCATTGGTAAGGAAAAAGAAAAGGTCATCGTCCTCCGAGTTTATATCGGGACCCAGGTTTTCAGGTTCTGTCCATTTTTCCCATGTTTCGTCCAGGCGTCTGGTTACATAAATGTCCTGTCCGCCAAAGCCGCTGAAGCCGTTACTGGAGAAATATAGCGTACGTCCGTCTTTGGCCAGGTAAGGGCTGATTTCATTTGCGGCAGAATTCACTCTGGTGCCAAGGTTCTTAGGCTCGCTATAGGTGCCATCACTCTCTTTAAAACTGGCATAAAGGTCTTTGTTACCCTGGCCATCCTCGCGCTGCACAGACATTAGCAACACATTGCGATCGCTGGACATGAAGTAATTGGCAGTAGAAGCGAAGTTTTCCTCGTTCTTAATAGCAAGCCTCTGCGGAGCGCTCCAGCCACTATCTGTTTTCACTGAGTAGCTTACCCCGGCTGTCATACGGTCATTCTTCAAATAGGCATTGCCTAAGGTGAAGATCATGGTGTTACCGTCAGGCGTGATGCTACTGATGAAGTTTGGTCCTTCATTATTCAGTGGAGAACCGGCATTTTCAGCAGGCATCCACTCACCGGTTTCCTCGTTTTTACGGCTAAACCAAATATCCTCGTCATCAGCAGAGCCACCTATGTTTTCAGGGTGATTTTTACGGCTGAAGTATAGCCGTGTACCGTCTTCGGTCAGCAGAGGTTTCAGTTCTTTAAACGGTGAGTTTATCTCAGGGCCAAGCTTTACGGCTTCCAGGTCTTCATTGATATTATCAGCCATCTTTATCGTAGCCTTTATCGGGTCGACGGAGTCCGATATACCAATAGCGTCTATGGCAAAATAGCCTGGCACGGCCCAGCCGTCAAAAAAGACTTTCACGGCCTTGACCTCGTACTCTGTCTGGTCGAAGAATACATCCAGGATACGGCTTTTTAAAGGCACAAGCTCTGGTGTGAATTCCCGAAGAAGGTGTTCCTGTCCTTGAGTATCGATCAGGTAAATGGCCGATGTAGTAGAGGGGTTATAAGACTCTGCTATAGCTACCTGCCGGATGCGCATCGGCTCTTCAAAACCTACTGTGATGAATTCTGCGCCCTTAGTACCGGACGGTGCCCAGGCATTAGGATTGTCACCACCCCCCGGCAATACATTAGGTTTACCAAGTATCTGTTCGGCAGCATACTCATTACTTTTGAGTTTCTGAAAGTGAACAGGGGGCTTAAACTCTGAGGAAACATCGATCACTTCGCTGGCCCATTGGATGGTTTGGGCGAAACCAGCCGTTGCCATACAGAGCATTCCGATGAATATAGTTAGCGAACGAAAGAGTTTTTTCATGGATCAATATCTTGTTTTTGGAGCTGCAATGCTTCCGAAGCGTAAAGCAAGGTGGATTTCGTATGTGCCTATTCCGCGCTCATTATACCGGAGAGAGCTGCTATTCCAATCGTAGCTTAATCCGACCTTGAGCTGGCGGGTCTCGAATTCGGTCAGAAAGATAAAGGAATCTTCCAGTCGATGCCAAACCCCGAAGCGGGTAGTGAGGTATCCAATGGAGGGCTGCCCATCGGTAATGAGCTTATAGGATACGTAAGCCCCCGTGTTAATCTGGCTCTCACGATTCTGGTTGGCTATCAGTACATTTGCTGAAAGATTTGTGCGTTCACCCAATCCGAAAATTACCGAGCCGTGAACTTTTGACAGCACAGGTAGCTGGCGTTCCTCGCCGGCAATAACTGACTCATTAGGCTGGTTAAGGTGGTTAACTCCAACCCCGAAATTCACGCCTCTGATGGCCTTCATTTCATCTTCCGGGCTATAACTGTAGAATAGGCCGGCCCCCAGGTCCAGAAAAGTTCTGTTTTCATACCCTGTAAGTACTTCCGGGGCATTACCACCCCCAAAGCCAATAAATGGGTCGTACTGGCTGCCCCACTGAAGGTCGTCCGTATCGAGCGATTTATTGATCACACCTGCCTGCAGGCCGAAGCTTACCTGATTTTCCTGTTTGGTATCAAGGGGCAAATTGTAGGCAAAGGATAAATTTGCACCAAATGTGCTGAAATTATTGCCATTACCCGCCTGGTCATTATAAACTGAAAGGCCCACACCCCCGATATGGCCGTAAGGCTTGGCGTGCTTGTCCGCATAGTAGGGCATGATAAGCGACACTTGAGATGTAGTGTAAGGAAAGTTCAGCTGGTTCCACTGTGAGCGGTAATTCATCTGAACGCTCGTATTTCTGTCAAAGCCAGCGAGGGCCGGATTCAGATATAGTGAAGCATTGTAGTACTGACTAAAAACAGCGTCCTGTGCCTGGCTATGGTGATTGATACACAGGTATGGTATTAGAGTGGCTATCAGCAACAGCCACCCTTTGATCGTATATCTTTTCATGATGTTTCCTGCTTATTGTACCAGAGTGATGGTACCTGTTTTCTCAAATGATTCACCGCTGTCCATGCGCCCGCGAAGCACGTAGGTATAGACGCCATTTGGCTGTAACCTACCACTCACCACGCCATCCCAACCGGTATTGTTGGCTTCGCTGAAGCTTGTCGTACGCCAAAGCAGGTCACCCCAGCGATTATAGATTTCAAAAGCAAAGTCAGATGATGAGATGCCTGAACCGTATACCTTTATCACCTGGTTCTCCATGTCAGAAGCCGAGGGGGAAAAGGCGTTAGGTACGTATAGTATACCTTCGGACGGCTCTACCGTGATAACGATAGTAGAACTTACCTGGCAATCACCTTTTGTAACGATCAGCATCACCTGATATACACCTGCCTCTGTGTAGGTGTGGGTGTTGGAGCTGCCTGACCCACCATCCCCATAATCGAACTGGTAGCTGTCTGCGTCCTCTTCCTCAGGAGTGAATACCACTTCTTCATCTGTAAGCACTGTTTCACCTGAAGCGGTAAAGGTGGCGTCAGGCGTTTCATTGATTGTCAAAGCTACCTGGCTGATGGCCGTACCACAATCGGTGGTGGCCTCTACATCAAAAGTAACCGTTCCGATTTCGTTACTGGCAGGAGTGTAAGTTACCGACTTGCCCGTGGCAGCAGATAGTGAGCCGGCTCCTGTGGTAACCCAGGTATAATTAGTGACCGCCAGATTAGCTTCTGCTGTAAGAGTGATGGTTTCACCCTCACAGATGGTTTCCGGTGCTGTGATTGTTACTTCTGGCTGCACCTCTTCCAGGGTTACACTGCCGGATACTGTGCCGGGACATCCGATATCAGTCATGCTGACCAGGGTATAGGTGCCTTCAGACAGGCCTTCAACCTTGAAATCAGATGCATTGATGTTATTTATAGTGCTTTGGCTGTTACCATCAGAGTAAGTAAAACTGTAGGGAGCCCGACCGGCGAAAGATACCGTGAAGCTACCCAGTGCCCCACCGCAAAGGTCCTGGCTGGCAGAAATCGATGCGGAGGGGCTGGTAGTGTTAATCTCTGCAGTGCCTGACACATCACCCTGGCAACCTGCAGCATCAAAACTTACCAGTGAATAAGTGCCGCCTTCTGTCACGTCAAAGGTGTAGATATCTTCCTCAAATCCGCTGATGGAAGTATTATCTGTTCCGTCCGAATAGGTAAAGTTATAAGGCTTTACACCAGTAAATGAAATGCTAATAGTTGCGCTTTCATCACAGAAGATGGTCTGACTGCCTGAAATAGTAGCTTCGGGAGTAAGTACCTGTACATTCGCTTCGCCACTTACTGTACCTGAGCAATTTGCATCCTGCATGGAAACCAGCGAGTAGGTGCCGGGGTCAGTCACTGAGAAGCTGTAAATCTGTTGCGCAATATTATTTACGGTGGTATTTGTGCTGCCGTCTGTATAGGTAAAGCTAAAGGGAGGCGTACCGCTGAATACCACTTCAAAGTCTGAGGCTGCTCCACAGTAAATTGCCTGTCCGCCGGTAAGCATGGCAGAGGCTTCATTGTACTGAGATACAGTAGCAAATCCGCTAACGGTACCTTCGCCATTCGTATTGCTTACTGATACCAGCGTGTATACACCAGTCTCTGTGGTGGTGAATGTATAAGGGGAAGTGGCTATATCCTCCACGGTTATGGGGGTGATAGTGCCTTCACTTTCACGCTCAATTACCAGGTCCCAGGGAGCCGTGCCGGTAAGGTTTACAGTCAATGTTCCCTCATCACCGCTGCCAGGGCAAAGTATAGACTCACCACTAATAGATGCGGTGGCGGCATTTGCAGAACAGCCCGCTGAGGTGCTAGTAGCTACCGCTGAGCGTCCGCCCACGGTCCATGTGGCTGTTGTCCCACTTGGGAAATCTACCGTAAAAGCGCCATCCTGTCGGCCAGGCTGGAAGGTTTCCGGTAAGCTAGCCACGAGCCCGACAGGGGATAGGCTATTGTCAACACCTACAGGAATGCTTACCTCTACGCTATTAGGACTTTCGTAGCCAAACGTAGCAGTAAAAGTTCCGTTTCCGTTATCTGTGACACAGGTAACGAATGGCTGAATAGCATAGGTGGCAGCCTCCGGAGCTGCGCTTAAACAAACTAGTCCGTCTATGTCATAGCCATCAATATTCTTTTCTACAGGAAACTCTTCAGGGATGCTTACATCCACTATGCGCCAGTATTGCGCCCAGGCAAGTGTGCCGTCCACCCCGGTGAGGTCAAACTCTGAATCCTGGCATCCCTGTCCCAGGTAAATGTAGTTAATGTTATCCTGGCTGGCATATACCCGAATGTTTTCAGGGTGTACATCGCAGCTCCTTTGGAAAGTGGCTTCATTTATATAAATGTCAGAACCAGCCTCATTAGCTATGGGGGAGGTTCTGATGATTATTTCACCACCGAATCCTAATGAAAAAAATGAGTCGAATGCGTCGGAGTAATTGCCATTGATATCCTGGTAAGGCTCTCCCAGTGCCAGGTCCGGATCACTCCTGAGCGGGTCTACAGGCCCTCCGGTTTGGTTAAGGCCCTGTCTGGCGTAAATAACCTCTTCGCCAAAGCAGTCCCTGTAGGGTTTAGAGGCCTGAGCCAAAGCTTCTGCAGAGATGAAGCAAATCGCCACACAAAAAAGTAGTAATGCTTTCTTCATGATCAATCTCATGTTAAAATCACAAAATGTCGTAGTACTTAATTCCTATAATTGATACGAAGATAGAGAAAAAAGTAACCTCTAAAGGAAGTTTATTACGTAATTTTTTCAGGGAAATATGTGTACATAAATTAATTCAGTCATTTAAAATAGTAGAAAAATGATATAAAACATATCGTAAAATGTTGTAAAATGCTGCTTTATAGTGAATAATGATATGTGTGTTTTGTAAATAGTGAAAAATAGAGGGGGTGTATAAAATTACGATTATGGTAAAATATTACACGAGAAAAATTTATGCCCCTCCTGTCAGTGGTTAACTTTCGGCATCGTGAAAACCAAGGTCCGGTGGTCAGGTTTCATCAATACATTTTTTATAAGTAGTTTTACGGCCGAAAAACGATAGGTTAGACATGCAACTCAGTGAGCAGGAAATTTTACGGAGAGAAAAAAGGGAAGATCTGGTAAAAGCCGGTCATAACCCTTATCCGTCGGAGACATTCGAAGTGAATGTGACCACCAGTGATATCCACGAAAACTACGAAAGACGAAAGACAGACTATAAGGACATCTCTATCGCAGGTCGTCTGATGAGTCGCCGGATAATGGGGAGCGCCTCATTTGCTGAAATACAGGATGCTTCAGGCCGTATTCAGATTTATGTGAGACGGGATGATATTTGCCCTGATGAGGATAAGACACTTTACAATACGGTCTTCAAAAAACTCGTGGACATAGGAGATATCGTAGGTATTAAGGGCTACGTGTTTACTACCCAAACCGGCGAGCTGTCTATTTATGTAACTGATTTTAAGGTGCTAAGCAAAAGCCTTAAACCTCTCCCTATCGTAAAGGAGGCTACAGATGAAGCTGGTAATAAGAAAACGTATGATGCTTTTACAGATCCTGAGCAGCGCTATCGCCAGCGGTATGTGGATCTAATTGTTAACCCCGAGGTTAAGGAAACTTTTATAAAGCGTACGAGGCTGGTAAACAGTATCCGCCACTTCCTTACGGAACATGGTTATCTGGAGGTAGAAACCCCTATTCTTCAGCCACTTTATGGTGGTGCAGCAGCCCGGCCGTTTAAAACCCATCATAATACGCTGGATATGACCTTGTATCTGCGTATAGCAAATGAACTGTACCTGAAGCGTCTGATTGTAGGCGGCTTTGACGGGGTTTTTGAGTTTGCGAAGGACTTCCGTAATGAGGGGATGTCACGCTTTCACAATCCTGAATTTACCCAGGTAGAGCTTTATGTAGCTTATAAAGACTACAACTGGATGATGGATCTTGTGGAAGAAATGGTGGAAAAGGTGGCCATGGACCTGCACGGTACAACCCAGGTACAAGTAGGAGAGCACACGATCAACTTCCAGAGACCATGGAAGCGCTATACTATGTTTGAAGCGATCGAACACTTTACGGGTGTGGACATCTCCGAAATGGATGAGGCTGAGCTGCGTAAAACAGCAGGAGAGCTAAATGTGGAAGTGGATGAAAGCATGGGGAAAGGTAAGCTCATAGATGAAATCTTCGGGGAGAAGTGTGAGGGTAACCTGATACAGCCTACATTCATCACAGATTACCCTGTGGAGATGTCACCGCTGGCAAAACGCCACCGGGATAAAGAAGGGCTTGTGGAGCGTTTTGAGGCGATTTGTAATGGCAAAGAGATCTGTAATGCATTCTCTGAACTTAATGATCCTATTGACCAGAGAAAACGTTTTGAAGAGCAACTGGAACTTGGTAAGCGTGGTGATGATGAAGCCATGGTGCTGGATGAGGACTTTCTGCGGTCGCTCGAATACGGCATGCCCCCAACTGCGGGACTTGGTATCGGCATCGATCGCCTGTCTATGATCATGACCAATTCCAATTCTATCCAGGATGTGCTCTTTTTCCCACAAATGAAGCCGGAAAAAAAGGTACAATATGCCAGTGAGCAGGATTACCTGGATCAGGGAGTACGCGAAGAGCTGATTCCTATCCTTCAGAAATTAGGTATTCTTACTATAGAGCAGCTTAAAAACAGCGCAGCTTCAAAACTTCACAATGATGTATGCGGTATGCGTAAAAAGATGAAACTGAAGGAAGTGAAAAATCCCAGCCTGGAGGAAGTAGAGGGCTGGCTTTCTGAAGAATAAAGACCGGAGTAAAATAGAAATAAGTAAGCCGCACCGTAAAGGGTGCGGCTTTTTTTGACCTTAATACCCTAAAATATCTCGCAAATCAGGGATAAATATCTTCCTGCTTCAACTACTTTTTTAGGCAGGTGTCGCTTCTAACCACTCCGGTTTGGTAGTGGTAATGTTTGCCTTCAGATCATTAAGTATATTATACAAGCCAAAGTAGGTGCGGTTAATATACAATCCGTGGCGTGATCCTCTGGCATTTTTGTTCTTACGAACTTCTTGCATATTGCTGATGCGCTCACCTAACTCGAAGATCTGCTTAAAATAAGCATCGTCGCTAAAGTCAAATGTATCCGAATGGAATGGCTTTCCTAGCAGGCCTATCATCTCTTTAAATATAGAAGTAAAGATTTTCCTATCTTCCGGGGTGTCTTCGGGAACAAGAAATTCCAGCTCTTCAAATATTTTATTGATATCATCGGTTCCTCCTTCGCTCAGCATGTCCTTACTAATGAGGGCAAAATAGCGGTCATAGAAGAATTCAGGGATTACTTTGATACAGCCGAAGTCAATTATTCCCAGGGTACCATCCTCACGCATCAGGAAATTGCCCGGGTGAGGGTCAGCATGTACCTTACGCAAGTTGTGAATCTGATGATGATAGAAGTCCCAAAGTGCCTGGCCGATGCTGTTTCTTACCTCCTGACTTGGGTTAGTTTGTAAGAATTCTTTTAGGTGCATACCTTCCAGCCAGTCCATGGTAATCACTCGCTCACTGCTCAGGTCCTGGTAATATTTGGGGAAAAAGAGGCTTTCTATGTGCCCGCAAGCTTCGCTGATCTCTATAGAACGACGAAGTTCAAGCTCATAATCAGTTTCTTCCAGTAGTTTCTCTTCTACTTCCTCCATATACCGGTCAAGTTCCTTTTCATTTATGTTAAGCAACCTTAACGCAAAAGGTCTTACCAGTTTTAGGTCAGACTTAACACTGTCACCCACCCCCGGATACTGAATTTTTACGGCTAGCGTTTTACCATCCATGGTGGCCTGATGTACCTGGCCCATAGAGGCAGCATTTACCGCGTTTTTGGTAAACGTATCAAATAATTTGGTAGGGGAGTCGCCGAAGTATTTTTGAAATGTCTTAACCACTAGTGGATAAGAAAGGGGTGGTGCACTGTACTGAGCCATTTGAAAGCGCTGCTGATATGCACCAGGCAGCAGGTTTTTATCCATGGCCATCATCTGAGCTACCTTTAGGGCGCTACCTTTGAGTTCACTCAGTGAGTCGTAGATGTCTTCAGCATTATCAGAATCCAATTCTTCACGACCGTGTTCAGGGTTAAACGCCTTCTTAGTATAATATTTTAAATAGTTACCGCCTACTTTGGCTCCGGTTCGCACAAACCTGGCGGCCCGCTGAACCTTTCCGGTCGGTATTCTGGATTGTTCTTTCATCCTGTACGTTCAATTAGGCAGAAATGATTCTACCGGTTTTGAAAAATAAATTTGGCAAAATCCACAAGGCTGTCCACGGGTGATTTGCCCATTAGGTCAAAGGACAAATTGACAGCTTTTTCTATAGCTGCATCCGTTTTTTCAAATCCCTGACTATCATCTTTGACCCAGAAGTTGAGCACAAAAAGCAACTGCAACCAGAGTCCGTCATCGTATCGGTTACCTATCAATGGCCTGTCTACAACTTCTTCCGTTTCTTTTCCTTCGTTAAGTAATTCATTGGCAAAATGGACAAAGTGCTCACGGAATGGCTTGAGGTATGAAGGAGTGAGCTCAGGCCGCTTTACTTCATTTACGGTCTGGAGCACATAACTTCTGTTTTCCTTAAGCACTTCTATCCAGGTATAGTAGAAGGCCAGTAACTTCTCGCGCACACTATACTCCATGAATACCTCTTCGCTGTGCAGTCTCTCCATTGTGTTTGAAAAGAAGCCAAGCCAGATATCTTTCTTTATGGCGGTGAATGAGTTGTAAAAGTTATAGAACTCAGACTCTTTTAAACCGAGGTCCTTAGCAAACACAAATACTGAGGGTGGCTCGTAACCATGCTCCAATACGTAGGCCATGTAGGCTTCTTTTATATTGTCAGCTGTCATTTGCGGTCTTTTTCGTGTTTTACGCTGAGTTTGCTTTGGTTTTGTATCTTCTGCCATGATGATTTAACACAGTTGATGGATGAAAGGTTGTTTAATTTATATAAAAAATCATTAAACAAAATGTTTTTTATCGCCAGCCTGTCAATTCAGGGTTTTAGGGTGCAGTCTCTTTCAGAAGCAGCTTATAGTCTTTAAATTTCATGCTGTCACACCAAAAGCTTTTTGCCATGTCCGACACACACTCTTCTTCTGAAAATAATTACATTCCTTATGAAAAGGATACGTATTCTGCGGATGAAATGATACAGCGCAGCAGGTCATTTTATGAGTGGCTCAATAAGCGCCGCACGGTAAGAGATTTTTCTGATAAGCCGGTCCCGAGGGAGGTGATGGAAAACATCGTGATGGCGGCATCTACTGCTCCAAGCGGGGCCAATAAGCAGCCCTGGACTTTTTGCCTGGTGCAGGACCCGGGGGTGAAAAAGCAGATAAGGGATGCCGCCGAAAAGGAGGAGTATGAAAACTACCACGGACGCATGAGTGATCGCTGGCTCAAAGACCTGGAGAAGTTTGGAACCGATTGGCATAAGCCTTTTCTGGAGCATGCCCCCTGGCTCATAATTGTGTGCAAAAAGGCTTATGAACCAGGTGAAGGTGGGGAGAAAGTAAATAATTACTATGTGAATGAATCGGTAGGACTGGCGGCGGGAATGTTATTGGCCGCTATTCATCATGCAGGTCTGGTTTCGTTAACGCATACGCCAAGCCCTATGAACTTTCTGACTAAAATACTGAACAGGCCGGAGAATGAAAGGCCGTTTCTCCTTATCCCCGTAGGCTATCCTGCGGAGGGTGCTAAGGTGCCGGCCATAGCACGTAAAACACTGGAGGAAATATCGTCTGTATACTGATTCAGGAAACAAAGAAGCGTCAGTCGGGTTTGACTATCAGGGTATTACCCTAAATTTTTTAACCTGAAAATATTCTTATACATGGCTGAAACCAAAAAGACGACCGATCATAACGAAATAAAGAAATGGGCTGAAGAACATGATGCCAAGCCGGTAAAGGTAAAGCAAACTGACTCTGATATGGGGGAGGGGCTTGTCCGACTGGCTATCGAAGGGTACAGTAAAGGAGATAGCGACCTGGAGGTAATAGGCTGGAGTGAGTTCTTCCACATTTTTGAAGAAAACGAACTGGCAATGATCTATGAAGAAGGTGATAAAGAGAACTTCTTCAAGCTTGTAAATAGGGATAACTAATCCGGAGATTCCGGATAGGTGGAGGCTGTCTCAAAAGGCAGCCTCTTTTTTTTGGAGTTGGCCATAAAAAAAGCGAGGGCATTACTACCCCCGCTTTCCAAGATGTGATATCTTGAGTTGTGTCAATAAGCGAAAAGATAGTTTTTAAAGACTACAACCCCAAGCAAATTATGCTTTTACCTCCGAGCCTGGAGGAGTTAATAGAGGCAGACCATCCAGTTCGGGTGGTCAACGAAGTGGTCGATCGTCTTGATATTGCCCCTCTATTGACTGGTTATAAGCCTGGCGGTACATCAGTATATCATCCAAGGATGCTGCTTAAAATATTGATTTACGGGTATATGAGTAATATCTACTCTACCCGCAAGTTGGAGGCAGCTATTGGTCAAAACGTTCACTTCATGTGGTTGGCAGGTATGAACAAGCCTGACCATAACACTATTGCCCGTTTTCGATGCGATCGGTTGAAAGATAGCCTGAAGGTGATCTTTGCTCAGATTGTAATGTTCTTAGTTGATGAGGGCCTACTGGACTTAAAGACAGTTTACACCGACGGCACCAAGATAGAAGCCCAGGCTAATCGCTACACGTTTGTGTGGGGCAGGTCTATTAAGACCAATACCGAAAAGATAAGCCAACAGCTTGAAGAGTTGTGGGACTATACCCAGCGGGTGGCAGAAGACGAGTTATATCAGGAAAAGCCTGATTTTAGCAAAATCGATGCTCGAAAGGTTAGTGATACTATTGATAGGATTGACCAGGCACTCACGGGCAAGAAGATAGCAAAAGGGAAGAGGCAGAAGCTTACCTATGCACGAAAAAACTGGCCTGGGAAGCTGGCTGAATACCAGCAGAAGCAAGCTATACTGGGACAACGAAACAGCTATTCAAAGACTGACCACGATGCAACCTTTATGATGATGAAGGAAGACCATATGCGAAATGGACAGCTCAAGCCGGGCTATAACCTTCAGATCAGCACCTCCAATCAATACTTGGTAAACTACACGATCCATCAAAATCCTACCGACACCCTAACGTTACAACCCCATCTTAAGAACTATCAGCAGTTATATAACACCCTGCCTGACACTATATGCGCTGATGCAGGATATGGTAGCGAAGAGAACTATGACTATCTGAAAGATAAAGTAGAGAAGGCCTATGTAAAGTATAATTACTTCCATAAGGAGCAAACCAGAAAATGGAAGCAAGACATATCTAAATCTCAGAACCTGCATTACAACGAAGAGCAGGATAAGATCTATTGCCCGGCAGGCCAGCCAATGGATCATATAGGAAAGCGAAAAACAAAAACTAAGTCGGGTTATGAACAAACTTATGCACAATATCAGGCCAGAAACTGCCTGGAGTGTCCATTAAGGAGCGGTTGTTTTAAAGCAAAAGGCAACCGGATAGTTGAGATCAATCATAACCTTAGAACTCACAAGCAAAAAGTGCGGGATATGCTTATGAGTGACCAGGGAATAGCTCATCGCAAGCAGCGACCGGCAGATGTAGAAACTGTGTTCGCAGCCATCAAACACAACCGGGGCTTCCGCAGATTTATGATGCGGGGAACAGAGAAAGTCGAAATAGAAGCCGGACTACTGGCTATTGCACATAACCTGCTCAAAAAGGCTTCATAGAGAGCCTGTTTTCTTCGCCAAAAGAAAACAGATCATCAATAGCATTTACAGCAGATGAGCCTGGAAAGAAAAAAGTAAAGGCTGCCTCAACACTTTTGAGACAGCCTCTTTTTATGTTTTCAGGGAGTTGCCCCCGGTTTCAAGGGCAGGTGTATGCCAGCCATCATACAGCGGGCACTGCCTCCACTGTATTTTTCTATATGATCCAGTGAAAGGGGCAGGGGGTGAGCCTGTGATTTTATTAGCTCTTGCTGTTTGCTGTCCAGGCTGGCCCAGGCAGCGGCAGACATGACCACATGCGGGCTACCCTCAGGGTCTGATACCTCCAGCATATTGCCGGCGAAGCTATTAACCTGCTTTTGGGTAAGTAAAAGAATTTCACGACCACTTGCTTCCAGGCTGGTAAGTACTTCATTTCTTTGCTTCTCCGGAATGGCTTCCAGGCACAGGGCGGCTATATTACTGCCTATCCACATCATGACATTTGTATGATAGATTAGCCTGCCACCTTCGTCACGGGCTTCGAATAGTATGCCTTTATAGCCAAGCGTCTCACAGGCTTTATAAAACACCTCTTGTTGAGTTCGTGGAGAACGACAGGCGTAGGCTATACCATGGGTGTGGTCAAATACCATACTGCCGGTGCCCTCGAGAAACCGGCTCCCCTTTTCAAACGGAGCAAAATTGACTACCTGCTTTAATTCGTAATGTGCTTCCAGGTAATCTACGATGTCCTGCCGCCGTTCTGTCCGTCGGTTTTTTGCCATCATAGGGTACAGGGCTAATGTACCATCAGGGTGGGTACTAAACCAATTATTCGGGAAAATAGCATCCGGGCAAACGGGGTCTGTCCGGTCATCGAATGAGAGCACGGTGATATCCGCTTTTTTTAAAGCGGCTACCATGTCGTCATATTCTTTTCTTGCCTGCTCGTTCATTTCCTCCTCGGCGAGACCCTCATCGGTTTGCTGGTATGTATTAGAGCCTATCGTTTGCGGGTTGGAGCCGAAGCTCCGGGGCCTGATCATGACGAGGGCGTGAGGGAGCTGAGCAGGGGTAGTATTCATTTTTGATGCCGTTCCTGTAATACAGCTATGACTTCATCCAGCGTAATTTGTTTAGCCTCCAGCAATACAAGAAAATGAAAGAGGAGATCGGCTGCTTCCCCTTTAAACAGGTCGTCGTTATTGTCTTTGGCTTCAATAACGATTTCCACGGCTTCTTCCCCTACCTTTTGAGCGATCTTATTAATTCCTTTTTGAAATAGCTGGCTGGTGTAGGACTCTTCCGGGCTGTCATGCCTGCGGGAGGCGATAATACCAGCCAGGTAATCCAGAAAGGGGGCTTTACCCTGATTAGCCTCGTTAAAGCATGTATCTGATCCGGTATGGCATACCGGGCCGGCCGGGTTTGCCATTATCAGTAGGGTGTCGTTGTCACAGTCTACTTTTATGTCCTTTACAGCCAGGAAGTTGCCAGAGGTTTCTCCTTTTGTCCATAACCTCTTCTTGGAACGGCTGAAGAAAGTCACTTTACCGCTGTCGCGGGTGGCAGCCAGTGCTTCTTTATTCATATAGCCAAGCATGAGCACCTTAAGTGTGGTAGCGTCCTGAACCACGGCTGGCACAAGGCCATCCCCTTTACTGAAATCAATAGTCATGTGTAGTGCAATTGTGGAGGGCTAAATTAGCAGAATGCCCGACGTATGCCAAAAAAAAGGATGAGGCAAAGCAGGTAGAAGGTAAGAAGAGGCTACTTATATATCTTCAAGTTGCTGCTCGGCTTTAGCTATGGCAGCTTCCATTTGTGCTTTTACTTCCTGCATCGTTTCTTTTTCATTTTGCAGAAAAGTCATCTCTTCCTCTTCACTCATTGGAGTGGAGAGTGTTTCACTATGATGGTGCATCCAGTCCATCATATTCTCATCGGCAGCCCTTAGTTCTGCAATTATGACTTCTACCTGATCCACCCGTGCAGAATTGTCATTGAGAGAGTCACTACGCAGGCTGTCAGCTACTTGTGTGAGTTGTTTTTGCAGCTTTACCAGGGTGCCCATTTTTTCCATGGCCTCGTCGTGCACCTCATTTACTTCACTAAGCAGTTGCTCACGCTGGTCAGCAGAGTTACAGCCATGCAATCCCATCGCCATCATCAGGATTGCATATATAAACAGTTTTCTTTTCATGGATTCAATGTATTTCAGCTACAACATATGCATGAGCCAGGGGTATTGCCGAATCTTTTATACGGACATTCGCTGAATGTAAGAATGGAGCGGGCTTTACAGGATCAAATAATCCTGAGAAACTGAATCACCTGCCTGCGGCCTTCATTATTATCAAGGTGATAATTACGTGAGGTTACCGTGAGCATTTCCCCGGTTTTGGTAGCCATTACCCATTCACCATCATATACGCCCTCAGAATCCAGGATCTCATCAAAAATCTCATTCCAAAGGCTTTTACGGTCTTCATTGGGAGCAAGAACAGTAAAATGCTCTCCTATGATCTCCTTATAGCGGTATCCGTAAATCTCACTGAACTTAGGGTTCACGTGGACAAAATGCCCTTTTTTATCCAACACACTGATGGCTATTTCCGAGTGCTGAACAGCATATTCATAGGCTTCATGGTTAGTCCTGAGAGACAGCTCTTTCTGCTTTTGCTCAGTGATGTCCATAATGTTGCCGAGCACGCAGGTGGTGCCTGACTCGGGAAACGTAAAGCGGGTGTTTCTGCCGGCCATGGTAATGACCTTGCGGTCACGATGGTAAAACCGATACTCTACAGGTACGAAGCCGCCATCGTTAATTGTGTTTCTGTCTTCACGCGTAAATGGGAATAGTTCCTTATCCGCAGGAAGCAGAAGCTCGTTGAAAAGAGAAGCAGGCTGGCTTTGTCCTCTGTTTTCGTATCCCAGGAGCTCGAAGAAACGGTCATTTACAAAAAGGCATTCGCCGGTTTCCATATCCAGAAGGTAAGTAACCTGGGGCAATTGCTCCAGCAATTGTCTCTGACCGGGTCCTGAAAAAATCTCTTTTGTTAAAGCTGACATACTGACGGCTTTGTATCAGGTGAAAAAATCTAATTAAGAAAGCAAAGATAGATAATTGCTCTCTGTTTTCTGATAATATGCAAAAAAATAGACACTTACCATTATTAGGCCTCCAAACAGTTCAAAACCTTACCTGTTTAGTAGAATAGTTAACATCAATTGAAAAAAATGATACGAAATACTACACATATATTGATAGCTGCTTTGGGCCTTTTTATCATGGGATGTTCTGTGCTGGGTGGCGGCAGGTCATACGATGACGCCATGGATAAAAACCAAAACCGATTTTCGGATAACAGGGAATTGCTTGATGATGCGGAGTTCCTGGTAGAAATGCAAAGCTTCGGCCTTATGCTTAAAGCTGCAGGTGACACTGCCTCAAACAGAGCTTATGCCCGTAAGGTGGCTGAGTTTGGTAAGGAGATATCTGAAAAGATGGAATTCTACCTTAAAGACCTTGATAAGGTGGCTGATGATAAAGACATTGTGCTGCCGGAAGAAATGAGTTCAGCCCACCGGAATGAGTTGGAGGACTTGCTCGATACGGACGAGGATAATTTTGATGAAGCATTTCTGACCACAATAGAGTCACAACTACAGAAAAAAAGAAGGCAAGCAGAACGAATTGCTACGGAAGGATATGACGATGATGTACGTGCCTGGACGGCAAGGCAGCTTAAAATGATGAAAGATTACGAAAATAAGGCTGATAGCATGGAGGATGAGCTCCTGACAAATTAAGGAGATAACTATATTAGTTGAGACCCTGAGCGGATAAAATAGTAAGTACATTTTACTATTTTATCCGCTCTATTATATCAAAGCTATGACATTTGAGGAAGCCGAATCTATTTTAAAAGAAATGACTGTGTCCGAGGCCTTGCTTAGGCATGCCTATACAGTATCATCAGTAATGAGGGCCTATGCTTAGAAGCTTGGTGAAGATACTGAAGAGTGGGCGGTAGCCGGCTTGCTACATGATGCCGATTACGATAAATACCCGGAACAGCACCCTGATAAGGTAGTGGGACTATTGCGTGAAAAGGGGGAGGAAAAAATTGCCCATGCCATATCCGCCCACTACACGAAGTGGGGGGTACCCTATGAATCTCTTCTGGATAAAGGATTACTTGCCTGTGATGAAATCACGGGCTTTATTATTGCCTGCGCATAGGTAAGGCCTAATGGGCTGGAGGGGATGACTTCTAAGTCGGTTAAGAAAAAGCTGAAGCAAAAAAGCTTCGCCGCCTCTGTGGAACGTGATGAAGTACAGGCTGGAATGGAAAAACTGGAGGTTGAACCTGATGATCACATCAATTTTATAATCAGTGTGCTGCAACAGCACCCTGAAGTAACGAGGCTCTAGGCTACGGTCTCCTCGCTGCTCATGATCTTCTGCAGGTCTGAAGGCTGCCCTTCTTCCATCTCCTTCTCTCCTCTGATGGCAGGAAGGTCTTCCCTGGAAATAAGGCCTTTGGCAGCCGCATCTTCGGCAGCCTCTACGGTATTCTTTACCAGGCACATGTCTACACCGTGCTTTTCCTTTAGCTCGGTACTTATTCCCTTAATATATTCATGCCTTTTAGGGCCGACTACGTCCCTTATGTAGATCTGTTTTACACGCCCGGGGTAGTCTTCCACTACGCATTTATATATTTCAGCATCCTTCTGTCCACTATCGCCTATCAATACAAACTGCAGGTCTGAGAACGTTTCCATGATCCGCTGTATCTGGATCATCTTATGGTTCTTGTGAATATCACTGATGAACTTAAATTCATCAAGTCTGGACTGGCGCAGCATGAAAGGGGCTTTTGGGATGCCTTTAACCCGGCAAAAGTCTACTAATAAATCATAAAGCTTCCATGAGCTGGAAGAAACGAAAATGATTGGGTTATAACATGTTTGGCAATCTCCCCGCTGCAATGCCCTGTAGAAAGCCGATACGCCCTCAAAAGGTAGCCGGGTATGTGCATTTTTCATGAGCATTAGCCTTAACTTGCGGTAAAGTGTAGTGGCTTTACTTACCAATATGGTGTCATCCACATCTGATATCACACCGTACTGGCTACCGCTCAGAGGCACCATGGCTTCGCCTGCTGCTTTTATATCCCCAAATTTCTTGTACTCATCATCCTCAAGTGATATTTGTACCTGAAACCACTCATTTTGATGCTCAGGCAGGCCTTTCCATGTAAAATCGGCCCGGAAATAGCCTTCTTCATTAGCGTTTACGATTTTTTCCTGATCAAAAAAGTTGACTTTGAGGGTGCAATAAGGAATCTCATTACTGGTGTATCGCTTATACATGGCTTTCATATTAGCCCATACACCATCGGATTGGTCTGGCTTACTCAGTCCTTTATCTTCCACCACGCGCCCGCGAATGTGCATTTCATTCAGGTTTCCGAAGCCACGAAATGGTAGAATTCGAGGAGGCCGGAGCAGGCCTGTTTTCTTCTTCAGATAAAATTTCTGGTTTTGGAGCCAGTTTGCCGACCGGCTCATCAGACGCAGTATTTTGCGGGTATTATGCACAGTGTTTTTATTTAGAAATAGATGGCGGGGGTAAATTGTTATCCACAGCCCGATAAGATGAACCCGCCGGAGGTTTTTCCCCCGACGGGTTCGTGCATCTACCCAAAAATCCTGTACCGCCCTAGCGGAATATTGGCAGGCTGCTCAGCTCCTCTATGTTTCCATCAGGGGTATACTCATATTGAGTGAGGTGCTCATTACCTACTACTATGGCGAGGCCCCGGTGGGGGATAACATCATACGTGTGGCCGAGATTGTATTGATGCGTCTGCCTGATATTATAGGGATCGGCCACATCGAATACCTTCATGCCAGAAAACCCATCGCATAAAAAGAGTTGGTTGCCGTCGACACCCAGCCCGTGAGGGTTATCCATCTGGTAAGAGCCAATCTGCTTTATGTCCTGCATATCAGAAATATTAAGAATATGCAGCTCATTTACCCCCCAGCAGGCTGTGCCGTTGCGTAAGGTGACATAAGCGATGGTATCCTGGACCACTACCGGATCACAGGAGCGGACATGCTCGTATCTGTTGATAAATGAAGGGGCCTTTGGATCCGAGATATCATAGATAAGCATGCCGGTAGTAGTGCCAATGAAGAGATGCCCGCGATAGGGGAAGAGTGTCTCTGCACCAAACTCCAGGGACTGGCTACCGGTGTAGGAGATATTTTCAGGATTACTTATATCAAAGTAGGTAAGCTTATTCGGGGTGAGCACGTACAGCTCATCTCCTGCAAGTGAAAAGCGGGCCATAGAGCCTCCGCGATTTACCCCGCCGGAGTCCATTGTAGGGCTACCGGGGGCAATACTCTCGCTTGAATCGCTCTCACAGGCACTAAACAGGCAGGTGCCGGTAATCATCAGAAGTAAAAGACCCTTTCTCATTCGTCTATTCTTTTAAAGCCTACAAGTACCTGGTTATCCTGATTTGTAAATGAGTAGTAGAATCCGTCAGGGTCGGTCATGCCTACTTCGATGTATACGTTGGGTACCCTTTCTACTACACGTATGTTGTTTACATCCGAGATATCCAGGGAAAGGAGGTCAGGGCCGCTATCCACAAAAAGGCGATTGCCCTTTAAGGCCATATCTACATTGCCGGGGATACTTATAAATGCTATGATGACAGGAGATGCCGGATTGGTATTGTCGATGACATGTATTCCCTGATAGCGTTCCCCTACCAGAAGGAGGTTGTTGTATCGCCAAATCTTACCCAGGGCGCTAAGCTGACGCGGGGCTTCGCTGCCGACTGCGCCTTCAAACTCGTCACGATCCATGTAGATGGGATCATAATTATGGTAAGGTTCGCCTACATCAATAAAGGGTGGGGTATCGTCGTCTTCGATGTAAAAACAACCCATAAGCAGGAGGCCGGAATACATGGCCAACATTGCTATAAAACCCCTGGTGAGGATTCTGTTCATTCTTGAAAGAGGTTTAGTATTTGTGATGATTAAGACACAGCCTCTCTCGGATAGGTTGGAATGATTCTAAATAATATCAGAATCCTTCCCGCCCATCAGACGCGACACGCAGCAATTGTTTAACCTCATCGGCCTTATGATGGTCGCCAAGGTTTTCAAAGCTAACCACCAGGTTTCGTAAAACCCTGAGCACTATATCCAGCGAGGTACAAGGTTGGTAGAATATATCATCGGGTACCTGATTCAGGTGATTCAGGTAATTATCAATATCTGCACGGCTGAATATGAGGCCTTTGTTAAAGGCATTAATGTAGAATTGGACTTCTTCGGATTTGTATGTGAGTATAAAAAGGTTGGGTAGGTTGACCCCATAGAGGGGCATCTTAAGTTTGCGGCCTACGAGCATATACAGTACGCACAGGCTTATAGGGTTGCCACGGCGGCTTTCCAGCACAATATTGAGCATGCTATTGCCAGGGGCATGAAAGTTTTTCGTATTGGCGCTGAAACGGAGTTTGTTAAAAAGTACGCTGTTCAGCTTTTTGACCTGGTCGAAGGGGTGAGCGTCGCCTTTAAATTCAAGCCAGGCTTCGTAATAGATTTGTTCCAGATCCTTACGGAGCTTATCGAGCTCCAAGTCCGGGTACTGGTAGGTGGCAAGCAGGTACATGCCTTCCAGCAGGTCCTGCTCACCCTCTTTCCATTTTGCAAGCTTATTCATCAGTCCTTCAAACTGAAGGTGATGGATAAGGTCTTCTATACGTTTCTGGACGAGCGGGTCCATTGAGTTCTCCCACTGGCCCTCCAAAAAAGGAATGACCTCTTCTCCTAATGAAATAATTTTATTTTCCACCTGGCCAAGGATATCGCTGTCCTGCTCATCGAGCAACGACACCAGGGCCTTCAATTCCCGCTCTTCCATGTGTTATTTTATCAAATATCAGGTTTGGATCACCCCTACATTAAAGGGTTTTTCAATAGGAGCGTGATCTGCTGCCTCAATACCCATGCTGATCACCTTACGGGTTTCCAGCGGGTCTATTATACCATCCACCCAGAGTCTGGCGGCGGCATAGTAAGGGCTAAGCTGCTCGTTATACCGATCAGAGATCTCTTTGAGCATTGCTTCCTCGTCTTCCTTGCTAATTTCCTGCCCTTTGGCTTTTGCCGTGGCTACTTTTATCTGTAATAAGGTTTTGGCAGCACTGGCACCACTCATAACTGCAAGCTGCGCGGTGGGCCATGCATAAATCAGGCGTGGATCATATGCTTTACCACACATGGCATAATTACCGGCTCCGTAGCTGTTACCCACGATAATAGTAAACTTGGGCACAACCGAATTGGCCATGGCATTTACCATTTTTGCTCCGTCTTTGATAATGCCACCATGCTCGGCACGGCTACCTACCATGAATCCGCTCACGTCCTGAAGGAATACGAGAGGGATTTTGCGCTGGTTACAGTTCATTATAAAGCGCGCAGCCTTATCTGCAGAGTCAGAGTAGATTACGCCACCCATTTGCATTTCGCCCTTTTTGCTCTTCACCACCTTGCGCTGGTTAGCCACAATGCCCACGGCCCACCCATCAATGCGGGCGGTACCGCAAATAATGGTCTGACCGTACAAGTCCTTGTAGGGCTCAAATTCAGAGTTGTCTACCAGCCTTGCAATCAGGTCGTGCATATCGTACGGCTTAACCCTGTCGGCGGGCATAATGCCGTAAAGTTCTTCCTGGCTCTCTTTGGGAGCGGCAGGTTCTGCCCGGTCAAAGCCGGCCTTATCGTAAGAGCCTATTTTATCGAAGATGTTACGGATGGCATCGAGGGCTTCCTGGTCATTCTCAAATTTGTTATCCGTAACGCCAGATATCTCACAGTGGGTGGTGGCTCCTCCCAGGGTTTCATTGTCGATATCCTCACCCACAGCGGCCTTTACGAGGTATGAACCGGCAAGGAATATAGATCCGGTTTTGTCCACGATCATGGCTTCATCCGACATGATGGGAAGGTAGGCACCGCCGGCCACACAGCTACCCATGATGGCGGCTATCTGCACGATACCCATGCTGGACATCTTTGCGTTGTTGCGGAACTGGCGGCCAAAATGTTCTTTATCGGGGAATATCTCATCCTGCATGGGAAGAAACACACCGGCACTGTCTACTAAATAGACAATAGGCAGCCTGTTTTCCATGGCTACTTCCTGGGCGCGCAGGTTCTTTTTAGCTGTGATGGGAAACCATGCACCAGCCTTCACGGTAGCATCATTGGCCACGATCACACACTGGCGACCCTTTATGTAGCCAATTCCGGTAACTACGCCGCCGCCGGGGGCACCTCCGTATTCTTTGTACATACCTTCACCGGCCAGCGCTCCGATTTCCAGGAACTCGCTGCCTTCGTCTGTCAGGTAATCAATACGTTCACGAGCTGTGAGCTTACCTTTTTTGTGCTGAGATTCGATCTTTTTTTCACCACCGCCCAGGTATACCTTTTTCAGGTGGGACTTCAGCCGGAAGACGGCTTGTTTCATTTCGTCTTCGTTGCGGTTGAATTCAATATTCATCAGGAAAAGGGTTTATGATTGAGTGCGCATCAAAAAACAAGCCTGCACATTGCCGACCCGAACGATACCGGATGACGACTGTACAGGCTTATTATTTTAAAGAAGTGAATTAATCTTCTTTACCTATTCGTCGCGCTTGTCGTTCTTACGCCCAAAGATAGAAAAATGTACGTAACGGCCGGGGTTTTGACGCAGGTCAATCAGTAATTTGTCGAGGTCCTCGGCGGTACTGTTCAGGTTGGTGTAAAGTGAGTCATCGTGGAGCAGGCGACCCATTGTGCCTTCCTGGTTTTCAAGTTGAACAAGGATTTTGTTCAGGTTGTCGATGGTCTGCTGAGTCTTTTCAGACAGTTCCTTCATTTGCAGGTTCTGTACACTGTCGGCAATACCATTTACGCTAGTCAGCAATGGTCTAATGCCTGTTTCTTCATCGGTAAGTGCAGCAGTGATTTCGCTCATGTCATTGCTCACCTGGCGTAAACTGCGGCGATTTTCACGCAGGGTATACTTAAGCTCCTTAGCTACAGAATCCATTTCACTGATGGCACTCCCCATACTGGAGCGGTTATCGGCCAGCTCACTTACAATGAGGTTGATTTTATACAGCGTGCTGTCAATATTTTCGATAACAGGGGTCGCTTTTTCGCGGATCATCTCCGGCAGGCCTTTTTCCACCAGGGAGGTGAGGGTATCACCGTCCTCGGCCAGGGAGTTAAGGCTGCCAACGTGCAGCAGCAGTGCCTTACTGCCGAGCAGGTCACTGTTGTGGAGTGCTACTTCGGCATTATCACCGAGCAAAATCTCGCCGTCTACATCAAACTCCACCAGCACTCGGTTGCTGTCTTCCTGCAAGATAGAGATAGTGGTCACACGGCCCACTGGCATACCTGACAGCAGTACAGGGTTTGAAGGTGTAAGACCATCAATGTCATCGTAGACGACATAAAATGTATTCTGGCTACTAAAAAAATCGATCCCCTGCAGAAATTTAAATCCTACATAAAGCACTGTACAGGCGATTACCGCCAGCAGTCCTACTTTAGCCTCTTTGGTCAGTTTCACTATAATGAATTTAGTTCATCGATTCGATCTCTTCCTTATAATCACGGAAGGCTCTGAAAATTCCGGATGCCAGATACGTTTGTCCTTTTTCGCTGTTCAGGTATTTCTCCTCTTCATCGTTGCTCATAAATCCGAGCTCGATCAAAACGCTAGGCATGGATGTTTTATAAAGCACAATAAAGCCAGCTTGTTTTACTCCGCGGCTTTTTCTTCCCACACGATTTTTAAACTGGGATTCCACATTTCTCGCCATCATCAGGCTACTTTCAAGGTATGCACTCTGATAGAGGCTGAAAAGAATGTGAGAATCGGGTGAGTTGGGATCAAATCCCTCGTATTTTTCTTCGTAATTATCCTCCAGCAATATAACAGAGTTCTCCCTTTTTGCCACATCCAGGTTTGCCTGTGATACGTGAGTACCCATTACATAGGTTTCACTACCATAGGGACTTGAGGTACTATGCGCATTTGCATGGATGGAGATGAAAAGATCTGCATCATTTTTGTTAGCAATTCCTGCGCGGTCTATAAGTTCCACAAAGCGGTCGTCTTTTCTGGTATAGATGACTTCTACATCATCAAGATATTTTTCAATATATCCGCCTACTTTTAACGCAATGGAGAGAGCTACATCCTTTTCTTTAGATATTTTCCCCAGCTTACCAGGGTCCTTACCTCCGTGTCCTGCGTCGATTACCACCTTCCGGAGCTTATACTGTCTCAAGTCCAGAGAGCTAAAGGAACACATCACCAAAAAGAGGGAAATGCATGAGATGGAAATAATATTCTTCGCCACCTTTCGCTTGTTAGGTCTTAAAACAATAACTTTACCACGCAAAATTGAAAATTTTTCCGTAAAACCGAAAAAGCGGGTGCGTAAATCCAGAAGTCTCATAAGCTTCATAGTGTTCATGTTTTCCGGGCTGTCCGTTTTGGCTCAGACCGAAGGAGAAAGAAAAATCTCCTCTGAGCCTATAAACGAGAACGAGCCTGATTCTGTGGTTATTACACAATCCGACGTAGTTGATATAGGTAATGTATCGCAGGATACAGCCACAAGCCAGCCAGAGGGTGATATACGAACTACTATCAAGTATTCTGCCAAAGATTCAACAAATATGGATCTGCTGGGCCAAAAAGTTTACCTCTATGGTGATGCTAAGATCACCTATGGTACTATAGAGCTACAGGCTGACCAGATTGTTATTGATTATCTCACTAATTCTGTAACTGCCGAGGGCCGGGAAGACAGTACGGGCACGATGGTGGGTCTGCCTATTTTTAAGGAAGGCGAAGAGGTGTTTGAGGCCAGGCAGATGAAATATAACTTCAAAACCCGAAAAGCCTTTATTTCGGGGGTGGCAAAGGAGCAGGATGAGGGCTATCTTTTTGGCGAATCGGTAAAAAAGGACGAAGAAGATAATCTTTATATACAGGGAGGTAAATTTTGCCCCTGTGACGATCCGGATGCCTCTACTTATATCCGCAGTAAACGCATTAAACTGATACCGAATGATAAGGTGGTGACAGGCCCCTTTATTATGTACATAGGTGATGTACCTACTCCCTTACTTTTTCCTTTTGGCATGTTTCCTATGCCGGATAAGCGGGCCTCGGGCATAGTGGTGCCTACCTACGGGGAGGAACGACGCCGGGGTTTTTTCCTGAGAAATGGGGGCTACTACTTCGCAATCAGTGACTACGTAGATCTGGCCCTTACCGGGGAGATATACTCTAAAGGTTCCCAGGGTCTGAATGTGCGAAGCACTTATCGTAAGCGCTATAAGTACAACGGTAACTTAAACCTGCAGTACAATAAACAGCGGGTGGGGCAGAATGAGGAGGACTCGGTAATACAGAAGGACTTCTGGATACGATGGAGCCACCAGCCACAAAGCCGCGGAACCAGCCGTTTTTCGGCTTCGGTAAATGCGGGTACTTCAAGCTTTAACAATAATAACCCTACGCGGGACCTAAGCCAGAATATCCGGCAGACCTTTAACTCAAGTGTACAATACAGTAAGTCATTTGTAGGTACCCCCTTCAATATGTCGGTGAGTGCGCGGCATGATCAGAATATTGCTACCGGTGAGGTAAACCTGCAACTACCGGAACTGGCGGTTAATATGAACCGTCTTTATCCTTTTAAGGGGGTAGCGGGTGACATAAGCTGGCTGGAGAAGCTGAATATCGCGTATACGATGAATGCGACAAACCGCATTACTAATGAACTTCCGGGCCTTACAAATGCGGAAGGAAGGGACAGTATCGCTCCTTTTAATTTCGCCACTTTGCCTGAACTTCTTGAAAATGCACGGAATGGCTTCAGGCATACCATTCCGGTAAGCACTTCTCTGCAACTCTTCAAGTATTTTACGGTAAACCCTAATTTTAACTATGAAGAGATCTGGTACCTGCGACAACTGGATTATAGTGATTACACGGCGGAGCGCGGAACGATAGTCATAGATACGCTGAACCAGTTTAGCCGGGCTTATAGCTTTAGCACCGGTGCCAGCCTGAATACCAGGGTGTACGGGACATTTTACCTGAAAAATAAGCGCCTCCAAGCTGTGAGGCATATCATGATACCCAGCCTATCTTATAGCTACCGGCCTGATTTTTCAGACCCCCGGTATGGGTTCTACCAGGAGGTGGTGGTGGACTCTATGGGGACCACGGACCTGCTTAGCCGTTACAATGGATTTGTTTATGGCACACCTGGCCGGGGAGTAAGTAATAGTCTGTCTTTTTCTGTTAGTAATAATATTGAGGGTAAGCTGCTGGCTAAGAATGATACTACAGGGAAGCCGACCAAGATTACACTGATAGATAACCTGGGTATGAGTGCCTCATACAACTTTGCCGCTGAGCAGTTTAAACTTTCTACCATAAACCTGACGGCACGCACCCGGATATTTAACAATAAGCTGGATATAAACCTGACGGGAACCCTGGACCCGTATGTGTACCGCCTAGATTCTGCCTATATTAATCGCTCCGGTGACCGGGTGGTACAGCAAACCCGCCTGGATCGCTATTCATGGAACTACGGACGCGGTTTCGGGCAGTTTAGCCGGGTGAACCTGGCGCTGGGCACGAGCCTGAACCCCAAGGCACGGGAAAATGAACAGGAGCTTGACGACATAGAGCGGGAGAACCCTAATATGCCTACCTCGGCATTGAGAGCGGAATATGTGGACTTTTCTATCCCCTGGAACCTGCGGCTGCAGTATTCGCTGTCGTATGCCAAGATAGGCTTCCAGGAAAGCGATATTATTTCTTCGGTCACTTTCAATGGTAGTCTGAATATCACCGATAAGTGGAAGATGACGTTCAACTCTGGTTATGACTTTAAGCGAAAAGAATTTACGCTAACCAATCTGGCGATTAACCGGGACCTGAACTGCTGGCAGATGCGTTTTAACTGGACGCCATTTGGTCGTTTTCAGTCTTATTCCCTCACTGTCAATATTAAATCTTCGATACTACAGGACCTGAAACTTAACAGGAACAGAAGTTTCTGGGATCAGTAATTAATTCTATGAAAGCAATTTCACTAACCCTACTATGCCTTATGGCACTGCTGGTATCCTGTGGTGACCCTGACGTACGGCAGGCGGAAAGCTTTTTTCAAAAGGGAAAAGGAGCGCTGAATAAGGGGGAGTATGCCACTGCAGTGTATTATTATTCCCAGGCAGTGGAAAAGCTGGATACTTTCGCGGCGGCTTATAATAACCGCGGGGTGGCATACTTTGAGCTTAAGAAGTACCAGGAGGCTCTGAATGATCATAACCGGGCGCTACAGCTAAATCCATCTATGACAGAGGCATACATTAGCCGTGTGAATGCCAATATGGAGCTGGGTAATTACTATGCAGTGCTGAGCGACCTCGAGTGGCTGATCCAGCGGGAAGAAAGTAATGCGCAATTGTATTTCATTATGGCGTCGGCTGAGGCGATGCTAAAGCGCTATGAAAGTGCGCTGGCCAGGCTGGATACGGTAGTGGTACTTGACCCTGAAAATGCAGACGCATGGGTGAACCGTGGTACGGTAAACTATTACCTGGGTAACCTGGAAGAGGCTGAAGCTGATGTGAAAAAAGGCCTTGCTCTGAATGAAGAAGTGGCCCTCGGACATAATACATTGTCTCTGATACAGATAGAGCAGGGTGATACCACGGCGGCCCTGGCGTCTGTAAAGCAGGCTCTGCGAAAAGAGCCCTTCAACCCATATTTTCTAAATAACCGCGGCTACATCCTGCTGCTTAAGGGTGACCTGGAAGAGGGACTTGAAGACGTGCAGGAAAGCCTGCGGCTGGATAATTCGAATGCCTGGGGCTACCGGAACCTGGGGCTCTACTATCTGCTGTCGGGTAATAGCCAGCGGGCTATTGAGCTTTTAAAAAAGGCAGATGACATGGAAGAGGAGATACCATTGATCAATGTATTTATGGGCCGTGCCTATCTGGCTGAAAATGAAAGGGAACGTGCCTGTGATTATTTCAGGCGGAGTGCCTCCGCAGGTGAGGAGGCCGGTGCCCGTGCCGTCTCTATGTATTGCGAATAGTAAAAACAATCCGGTTTATTTTTGATTTTACATAGACGCGCATCATATCTATGGATCAAAATCAATCTAGCCTAAAAGACAGACTCGCGGTAGCCTGCTATCGTGCATTTCTCATCGCTTTTATTATTGCTTTGCTATATCTGGGCAGAGAAATACTAATACCGCTTATATATGCCTTATTATTTTCATTTTTACTACTGCCTCTTTCTAACTTTTTAGAAAGGCGTAGCCTTCCCCGGCCTCTGGCGATAATTATTTCTCTTACTGTTTTCATTATCATAGTTGGGTTTATTCTGTTTTTCCTTGGCTTTGAGGTGGTGCAGATCTCCAAAAACTTACCTTCAATATTTGGCAAGCTCGAGGCTACACTGGACAATGCCAGGCTATTTGTAGAAAGTAACTTTAAGGGGCTCGGTCAGCAGGTGGACCTGCAAGGTATGATGATAGAGAGGGGGGAAGCTGTAATACTGGACTTTATCAATAAGCTTACTACTATGGGTGACACGTTGTTATACATAGGTATTCAGCCCATCCTGATCTACTTTATCCTCTATTTCCGTAAGCTACCTACCGTTTTTATCGAAAGACGGTACCAGAAACACGGGCAGGAGTCCATGAAGGACCTTATGTATAAGGCACAGCATGTGATTCGACAGTATCTGCAAGGGCTTCTCTGGCTCACTGTACTTACTTTCGCGATGGATTATTTGATCCTGCTCATTCTGGGTATTCAGTATGCGCTATTCTTTGCGCTTTTTCTGGCCATTATGAGTTTGATTCCCTACATCGGACAAATCATCGCCAATGTGGTCATTGTAGGGTTTGCCTTACTTACGAAGGACTCCCTCCTAATTCCAGGGTTGGTGCTGGGCCTTATATACCTGGCTAACCTTGCGCAGGAAAATATTTTCCGTCCGTGGCTGGTGGGTAACTCTACCAAAATCAATGCTTTTGCCGTGTTGCTGTCTGTGATTGTGGGGGGGATGCTTTGGGGAATCAGTGGCATGGTGCTTTTTATCCCATTAATTGGCGTAGTAAAAATTATCCTGGAAGAGTCTGATACCCTATACCCTTACGCTACATTTCTTGGCGGGCTGGAAGAAAGCAAAGAAAAAGCGAAGGAAGAGAATGGGGTAAGCCTGGAAGAATAATTAGGTTCACTTTTTCAATTTTCGATTGACTTATCTTGAAATGTTCATGGTGGCTTATCTATTTCTGGTGAATAAACCCCCGAATTACTATTTCATATGGAATTAAATGTAGGCCAATTTATTAGAATAACTCTTTATTGGATGTGAAATAGAGTAATTATGAGTAATAATTCATGTGCTTATTGTATGTATTTTTTCGAGAAATTATATTTACCTTTTTGTAAGCCATACCCAAATGCTACAATAGACCCTAAAAATATTCTATGCGATTACTTGCGCGGAGTTTAATAAATGACTAAAATTACTAGACCACTAAGGGAGTGTTCCCGTGTTTATTTTAAGCAAAAAGTACTCATTTTATCACTAAAAAATGGGACTGTGCATTGGCGAAGCCCTGTCTCATCCAAAAGTGTTAATTATTTTTTTACTCAGCCAGACTATAGCTTTTAATTCTACTACCACTTTCTTTTATTAAGAATTGCAGTTAATCTTTGTTTAACTACTTGACCCATAGTTCTCTATGCTCTGAGGCTATTTGACCTATACTCATCATCTGACTGCAATTTTATTTCCCTGTTTTTATACCCGGCTATGTTGTATTTTGTAGGCTCTATATGAGCTGACTGGATTTGGTATGTCTAGACACACCATTAATGGGATTTTTCTGTTCTGTCAATCAGTGTCATTCTTATGATGACATAATTGAGGTGGCCTTGCAGGTCTGACGCTAGCCCGTCAGCTTACCCTGAACTTTCCGGAAATAGATCTTTTGGTGTTAGAAAGCTCACTTTCCCTTACCCGAGGCTACGACTAAAGTAGGTGAATCCACGGTGGAGATATCGGCACTATACTTTCTCAAAACGAGCATTTCAAGAAATTAGGCCTGCGCTACTTTTCAGGTACTGATAAGGATGCCTTTATTAATAGGCCGGAAGTTGGCCTGAGTGAATTTCCGGGATGAGATTCGTTTCAAATGGACCGCGGGTGCTGGAAAATGACCGAGAACCTTCCCATCGGCATTAATATAACAACCGGTGTACTTGTAAAGGATATTTTATCGGAAGCAAATGATGGATTGCATGCCGTAGTCTATAAATGCAGGACCAGCGGAAAATCCCGACCCGCCACTGCTCGCTGGGTAGTAGATGCTATGGATAGGAAGTGTTACCTGCAGAATAAACCGGGGCTACGATTACCTGCACAGAGATATAGCAGCGTATGGTTCAGGGGGAAAGAACGCCTGGATTTGATGCCTTTATTCCTTTGTGTGATACTGACTAGCATACGAGGTTGCCGTTTCGCGGCCAGTACTTTTCTACAAATCATTTGCTTGGTCGTGGTTACTAGGTTTGGCTCATTCCTTTGCCCTCTGGAAATACCAGTATGGGCATTGTAACGCCCGAGTCCAAGCATGCTTTTAAAGAGTATAACTCAAAGGAATTATGCATGAAGTGGCTAGCCACTCATGAACCTGTGGCTAAAGCCCGTGGAACCTTTTGATTGGCTGGGCAATTCTGCTACCTCAGATGTTTAACCACATCTACTTTGAGCCGTGAGCTCGACCATCGTATTAGACAGGAAATAAAGGCTTTGCTGCCTGTCAATGCAAGGGTGCAGGAGTTGTTCCAGAGCTGGCAACACCTGACAAATGACAGGTTTACTTTTTCATTCATAGATTATCTCAATATTCCTTTTATAAAAGAGGTGTATAACCGAAACCTTAAAACAGGAAAGGGAGACGATGAACTGGTGGCTGACCACCAGGCTAATATGAAAATGGCTGAGAAATTTGCCCTGGTCATATTTCTATTAGTAGTAGAGGATGTATATCCTGACCTACTGTGCCGCCTTAAGCAGGCCTCCGGCCTGAATCCAATAGCTATCTCCATAACTCCTGACAGGTGGGAGGAGGATGGCCTGATGAAGCCCGTAATATCCTGGCAGGAGCTGGGGGCTCTTTACGAAGAGGTTAGCGGACTTTTTATTTTTAGTGATCACCGGCATAGCGCTACGGAAGTAGAGCAGGCCGGCGCAGATCTTGATTTTTCATTCTAGATTTTTTGAAATGGATGTGCTGAACAAGCTGGATCAAAATGGCAGGCATTATCTGGAACAACTATTAACTAAGTTCGACAGTAGTGAACAGAGTGTTTCGTGTCACCTGGAGGGTCTTTACAGGTCTTCTTACCAAAACTACTGGGACTACCTCCGGCTTAACACTCTCCTGAGTACGCAGAACCCTAAAACGTCTTTTCCGGACGAGATGGTTTTTATCCTTTATCACCAGGTAGCTGAGCTGTATTTCCGAATGATACTTTGGGAAATGGAGCAGATTACCCGGGAGGACCGGCCGGTGGATGAAGCATTTTTTCTGGAAAAATGCGAAAGGATATGCCGGTACTTCAGACAGTTAGTAACCTCAATGGAGGTGATGACTGAGGGGCTGGATGCCAGACAATTTTTGCAGTTTCGTACGAGTCTCACACCGGCCAGCGGATTTCAGTCTGCCCAGTACCGCATGATTGAGCTTAATGCCACCTCGCTGAGATGCTTATGCGGGCATGGCAGCGATGGCCTTAAAGAGGGTATGGCTTCAGAGGAATTATACCAACGCATTTACTGGAAAAACGGAGCCAAGAGCCGTTTGACAGGTAATAAAGATCAGTCTCTGAAGGACTTTGAAATACAATACGACAGGGAACTGATTCGACTGGCGGAAGAAAAGGCAACAACTAACCTTTATGCCCTTTACCTGAAGTACTACCGGGGAGGAGCCTGTAGTGAACAAATAAAGAATGCGCTGCGGCAAATGGATAAGCTGGCTAATGTAGACTGGCCTTTGATGCACTATCGGGCAGCAGCCACTCACCTTGGCGGCGGAGTGAAAGGCACCGGAGGCACAAACTGGAAGGAGTACCTGCCGCCAAAACGGCAAAGGATTATATTTTTCCCGGATTTACACTCCACAGAGGAGTTGGATAACTGGGGGAAAGGGGCCGCCTGATATGGTGCTGCAATCCAATTTTATAGGAAACAATCTTTACAAGATTTATTTAATTCGTATATTATCTACAGCCTGTCAACCAAATTTTTTTTAAAATGCTTAAAAACTACTTCAAGAGTATTTTTAGAGGGCTCACTAAAGACACCACATCGCTATTTATCAACTTGCTGGGGCTGGCTGTAAGCTTTGCCGGGTTTCTGCTAATTATACAGTACGGTGTGTACGAAATGAGCTATGACCAGCACTTTGAAAATAGCCGAAATGTATACAGAGTGGCGCTGGAAGGCTATCAGAGCGGACAGCTTGAAGTAGAGCGGGCGACAACTTACCCTGGTTTGGGACCTGCCCTCAAGTCTGAATTCAGCACAGTGGAAAATACGGTAAGGTTACGCCCTGTTACTGCCGTGATTCAAAAGGACAATATCCGGTTTATAGAAGCTCAGTTATATGCGGCTGACCCCAGTGTATTTGAGGTATTTGGCTTTAAGCTAACCGATGGACGTGAGACCAGAGCTTTGCAGGATGTGGGATCTGTGGTGCTGTCACGTTCAACGGCAAAGAAATATTTCGGAGATGAAAGCCCTGTAGGAAAGAGTCTCACGCTAAGGGTGGGGGCGGTCAGTGAAGAACTGGTAGTTACAGGGCTGTATGATGATTTTCCTCAGAACTCTCACATCAGACCGGAGTTGATGCTCTCATACAATACAACCAAAGGGTTGCCTGTGGAGCCTGAAGATAGCTGGGAAAATTCAACAGCTTATACCTATGTGAGCATAAACGGGGACGCGCGCCCGATGCAGCTGGAAAATGAATTCAGCAGCCTTTTTATGAAGTATAAGGGGAGTAAGCTAGCTGAGACTAATACGGAGGAAAGGGTAAGACTACAACCAGTAGAGAGCATCCACCTTTATTCTGACCTGGAAAATGAAGCCTCGATAAACGGCAACGGTGACCTGGTGAATTACCTGCTTATCATTGGTTTTTTCATATTGGTGATAGCCTGGATAAATTATGTGAACCTGGCTACTGCCCGTGCCATGCGCCGTGTAAAGGAAATCGGTATACGTAAAGCTATCGGCGCCCATAAGTCACAATTATTTTTTCAGTACCTGATAGAAGCAGGTATGATCAACTTTTTTGCTATAGTAGTTGCCTTGCTACTTACTTTTTTCATCATGACTCAGGCCGGAGATTTGATAGATATAGCTCTTCCTCCTGTGGGTGAGACGTGGGTTCAGCCCTGGTTCTGGGGTGCGGTATTTTTGCTCTGGCTATTGGGTACTGTCAGTTCCGGCTTCTACCCCAGCCTGGTATTATCCCGGTTTAACCCGGTGGTGGCCCTTAAAGGTAAAGCCAGGTTCAGTACGGGCAGGTTTTCGTTCAGAAAAGCTCTCATGGTCTTCCAATTTACCATATCTGTAATGATGTTGGTAGGTGTGATTGCCGTATATAGCCAGATCCGGTATATGGCTAATAAGGACCTGGGTATAGAAATAGATAAAACCCTGGTGATAAAAGCGCCGGCCTACGTGCCTGACAGCGAGGAGTATCAAAGGAAAATAGAAACCCTGAAAACGGAGGTGATCGACTTGCCGGGGGTGCGGGCCTTCTCAGCTACGGGAGCGGTGCCGGGCTCAGAAACCTATACAGTAGGGGGTATGATCCGGCCGGTGGATGCTCCAGTGGATGAGGTAAGTACCTACAGCCTGGTGTGGGTGGATTATGATTTTATCGAGGCCTTCAAAGTCAACATGGTGGCTGGTCGTAATTTCTCGAGAGATTATGGCACTGACTACCATGCAGTGGTAGTAAATGAGGCGGCTGCCAGGCAGTTAGGATATGAAAACCCTCAGGATGCTGTGGGTACGCGGATTAGCGCCTATGGCGAACAGGAAATTATAGGAGTAGCTAAGAATTACCACCAGCAATATCTTAAGAAAGATTTCGTACCGATCATTTTTTACCTGAACAACAGCAGCAATATCTTTTATTCGCTCAAGCTGGACGATCAGGCTGATATGAATGAATTGGTAGCTGATGTTCGCAGTACTTACGAGCAGATTTTTCCAAGCAACGCCTTTGACTACTTCTTCCTGGATGATTTTTTCAAAACGCAGTATCGTGCCGACCGGCAGTTTGGTCAGCTTTTCGGCTTCTTTACGTTGCTCGCTATTATAATCGCCTGTACGGGCCTCTACGGACTTTCATCATTTATGGTGGCTCAGCGTACCAAGGAGATTTGTGTAAGGAAAGTTATTGGAGCTTCACGCAGCAATATCATTCAGCTTATCACGAAGGACTATCTTATAATGGTAATCATTTCCAGCCTGATAGCCTGGCCAATAGCCTATTACGGCATCAGTAACTGGCTGGATGATTATGCATTCCGCATACAGATTGGTTGGCTATTATTTTTTATGCCCACGATCGTTGTACTGGTGGTTGTTTTGCTAACTATCAGTTTCCAGACCCTGAAAACGTCTTCTGCAAATCCCGTCAAATACCTTAAATACGAGTAAGCCTTACCTGCTTACTGACGGGCTTTTTACTAGCCTGTTTTTTTAAAGTCAGGGCGGGGAACCTGAATCCGGTTCTTACCTGTCCTGCGCTACCTATTTTTTATGAAAAGCAAACACCTGTCTGAGCAGGATGCGTATGGTTGTCATACGTTATGCGAGGCACTACTCCTGAGTGCGAAAGCTGATGAGGGCATTTACTTTATAGAAGGAGCGGATAATGAGCTATTTGTCTCATATGCTTCCTTGTATGAAGAGGCCCTTACTATGCTTGGATACCTGAATAGTCACGGGCTAACCCCGGGTGATGAACTGATCATACAGACGGAGAGTAACCTTCAGTTTTTGAAAGTATACTGGGCCTGTCTCTTTGGCGGTATTCTGGCGGTGCCTCTGTCGCTGGGCATACAGCCGCACCAAAAGGAAAAGGTAAGGCAGGTAATACATAACCTGAATGCCCCCTGGATCATAGGTGACGAGGCGCAACTGGCTCGATTAAGCCAGTATGCACAAGATACTGACCAGGAGATGGCTGGCCTTCTGGCTAGTCGTGGGCTGACCCTGGAGGCAGCGGAATTCGCCGGGGTGCCAGCGGGTGAACCGGCACCTATCCACGGCGGTACGCTGGCTTATCTGCAGTTTTCCAGCGGATCTACCGGTAGCCCCAAGGGTGTGATGTTAACACATGCCAACCTGCTGGCTAATACACTGAGCATCGCCGAAAGATCTGAGATCAATCCGGCAGACCGAATGCTGAGCTGGATGCCGCTTACTCATGACATGGGATTGATCTGCTTTCACCTGACCGGGGTAGTAGCAGGCATTTCACAGTACCTTATGCCCACCCCCCTGTTCGTTCGCAGGCCTGTTCTATGGCTTGAAAAGGTGAATGAGCACCGTGCTTCACTTATCTACTCTCCCAATTTCGGCCTTCAGTATTTCCTTAATGCTTTTGACGGACAGCAGCCTGACTGGGACCTGTCCTGCCTGAGACTGCTATACAATGGAGCGGAGCCCATATCAGCAGAGCTATGTCATCGCTTTACGGAGAGGTTACGAAGCTTTGGGTTTGGTGAGAATGTCATGTATCCCGGCTATGGCCTGGCAGAAGCTTCTGTGGCTGTATGCCTGGGCACCCCGGGTGAGGAGATGCAGGAGGTAATGGCTGATCGCCGTACGCTGGGCATAGGGCAGGAGGTTAAAATTACGGATGGCAGCAGTCAGCATGATACAGGGCTTGTGGCCGTAGGCTACGCAATACCCCGGACCTCTGTTAAAATTACCGGAGAGGGTAACCACACCCTGCCTGAGGGATACAACGGACGGGTGCTGATTTGTGGGGAGAATGTAACGGAAGGTTACTATAACCGGCCTGAGGAGACCGCTAAACTGTGTGCCGGGGACGGATGGAAGTATACCGGCGACCTGGGCTTTATACATAATGGGCGATTGGTGATCACCGGCCGGGAAAAGGAGATGATCATCATTAACGGACAGAACTATTACCCTGCGGATATAGAAAAAATTGCCTGCAAAGCAGAGGGGGCCGAGCCGGGTAAGGTCATTGCTTGTGGTATTCAGAATGAGGATGGTGAGGGTCTTGGTCTTTTTGTGCTACATAAAGGTAAGACGGCAAATCTGGCCCCTCTGGCTAAACAAATGACGGCCCTAATTCAGGAAGAGGCAGCGCTGGAGGTATCGGTAGTGATACCGGTGCGACGCATTCCTAAAACCACCAGTGGCAAGATACGTCGTTTCCAGATGATTGGTGAATATGCCGATGGTATCTACGCCGAGGAAGTCTCTGAACTACAGAGGGCTATAGTATCAATGACTGCTGAGGTAAGTGGTCTGTCTGTTCAGGAAGGGCTTCTGACCCTCTGGCGTGACCTGTTTCCGGGCGGCGACACCCTCAGTGCAAAGAGTAACTTATTTGCACATGGACTGAGCAGTCTGAGAGCCATGCAGTTTGCTAACACCATTTCTGCCAAAATGGGCCTGCATGTATCTCTACAGGATATTATTGATAATCCAAATGTAGAGCAACTAACGGCCCTATTGCAGACCCGCGAAGGCTTAGCAGCACCCGGCAAGATCCAAAAGCTGAAGGAGGCGGAACATTACCCGGCCTCCTCAGGGCAGACCAGGATGTACATGCTGCACCAGCTTGACGGAGAGTCCACGGCCTATCATATTACGACATCTTATCACCTGCAGGGAAAGCCTGATGTTGCCGTGATTCGCAGGGCTATATACGACCTTACTCAGCGGCATGAAAGCCTGCGAACATCATTCAGTATAGTCAATGGTGAGGTAAGACAATTTGTGAAAGAGGCACCGGGCGATGTATTCCGGGAATCTGTTGCCGACACCCTCGAGAGCGCTAGGGAAAAGGCTGAAAAATTTGCCAATGCTCCCTTTTCCCTACAGGAGGGCCCACTTTTCAAGGTGCATTATAGCTCATTAGCCGATCAGTCTGCGGTAATGACTATGGTATGGCATCATATCATTTCAGACGGATGGTCTGCTGCAATATTAATACGCGAGCTGGAAGCCCTTTATCTTGCTTATGTCGAAGAAAAGGAAAGCCCCCTTTCAGTAAAGGCGGCATGGCAGTTTAAAGAATTTGTCTCCTGGCAACAGGAGCAGGAAGCTAGCACAAAGGATACGCTTTACTGGAAGTCGGTATTGAGTGAAGAAGTAGAAAGCTGGGACCTGCCAGTAGTACCTGTGGAGCAAAACACTCAGCAACCTGGTGAAGCAGGAATCCTGAATATTGCTTTCACTCCGGTCCTTACCACAGCCTTAAAGGACTTCGCCCAAAGAGAGCAAATCACCCTGTTTAGTGCTCTTTATGCCCTTGTGCACCTGCACCTAAGCCGCTTCAGTGCGCAAAAATCCTGGGTACTGGGTACGGATACCGCGGGCAGATTACATGCTGATAGTGAGCAGGTAGTCGGGTACTTTCTACGCACGTTGCCAGTACCCGCCACTACGTCCATGGTTCATTCCTTTGAGGCACAGTCCAGCTATATTAGCAGGTTGCTGAGTGATGCCTTCTCCCACCAGCAGGTGGCTTTTGAGGAGTTAGTACAGGATCTTAAGGCTGAAGGCCGGATAAAAAGTGAATTGTTCAATGTCCTCTTCATATTACAGGACAGCGAGGCCCGCACACGGCTGGAGGGACTGGAGGAAGCAGGGATAAGAGCTACAAATTTACAGGTAGATAATAACCACGTACTTACCGACCTGCATATTGAAGCCATAGAGCGCGAAGGACAGCTTTACTGGACACTGCGCTATAATGCAGGGAAGTACCCACTCTGGCAAATGCGTGAAGTGGCTGAGTCGATGGCAGGCCTGGCCGAAGGTGTCATGCACCAGCCTGATAAGCCACTGCACCAGCTAAGCCTTATGGGTGAAGATGCAGGTAAAAGGATAGCTGGCTTCAGCAGGAATCCAGTACATTTTTCAGAAAAAGGCTCACTACTTACTCTTTTTAATGAGCAGGTGGAGAGCACCTATGAGGCTACTGCGATCATTTGTGAAGAGCGCAGACTATCATACGGCCAACTGGAGGATAAAGTACGAAAGCTGGCAGGCGGCCTGGTGCAAAAAGCAGGTGTGATGCCGGGTGCCAGGGTAGCCGTGATGGCGGGTCGTTCAGAGAAGATAGCCTTAACCATGCTAGCCATATGGTGGGCTGGTGCCGTGTATATTCCGGTAGACCCGGAGTATCCTGCCGAGCGTATCAGGTTTATCCTGCAACATAGCGGTGCAGAGCTATTGCTACTGGATAAATCCGATCATATGCTGCCTTCTGATAAGGTGAAGACCTGGCTGATTGATGACCTCATGGCAGCCAATAAGGAGGTGGCCCCCTACAGCCTGTCTGGTGCAGACCCTGCGTATATGCTGTTTACATCCGGCAGCACGGGTAAGCCTAAGGGCGTATTGGTTCCTCACCGGGCCATTCTTAATTATGCCCGTGCATTTGCTCATCATTTTCAGCTATCGGGTAGTGATGTGGTGGTGCAGCAGGCAGCCATCAGTTTCGATACCTCATTTGAAGAAATATTACCCGCCCTGATAAGCGGTGCCTGTCTGGCTGTAGCTCCCCGCGGGGGCAGGGATATAGACGCTCTGGCCGAGGTGATGACAAGGTGCAAGGCAAGTGTACTAAGTACTACGCCGGCTGTATTGGATGAGCTAAACAGCTCAGAGGGTGTTTTTCCTGCTCTGCGCCTGATTATTAGCGGAGGAGATGTTCTTGAACCCCGCCATATAAGCCTGCTGAGTGGCCGCTATGAGGTCTGGAATACCTACGGACCTACAGAAACGACTGTATGTGCTACCTACAGCCGGGTATTGCCTTCACAATCAACGTTTTTCATTGGGTGTCCCGTCCCTAATGTCAGGGTATATGTGGTGGATGAGCATATGAATTCGCTGTCGGCCGGCATGGTAGGAGAGATCGTCATTGGCGGAGCAGGGGTAGCTTTGGGCTACCTTGATCCCCTTGCTACCGAGAAGGCATTTGTCCCTGATAGGGCTGAGCCTGAATCCAGGCTTTATCGTACAGGTGATACGGGTATGTGGACGCAAGAGGGTGAACTGGTTTTTCTGGGAAGAAGGGACGATCAGGTCAAAATACAGGGCTACCGGATAGAGCCCGGAGAGGTAGAGGCTATCATTGCAGAGCAGGAGGGTATACAGCAAGCCTGCGTGGTGGTAGCCAGACCAGAGGGAAACGCCATGTTAGCGGCGTTTTATACCGGCACGCTGTCCGGCGAAGAACTGCGGACAAAGTTGATGGCCCTGCTTCCGGTACATATGGTTCCAGCTCTTTTGCAAAGGAAGGATGCTCTTCCCCTGACACCAAATGGTAAACTTGACAAAAAGAGCCTGAGAGAACAGGCGGTACTCATACCAGCAGACTCCAGTGGAGGTAATCTCCCCGAAACCACTACTGAAAAAATTGTATATGATGCCTTTGCCACCTCGCTGGGTAAAAGCAGCTTCAGTACTACTGATCATTTCTTCGGACTGGGCGGGCATTCGCTCAAGGCCATGCGCGTGCTCAACAGGTTGGCTGAAATGACTGGTAAAGAGTTGACCATCCGACAGTTTTACCAGGACCCTACGGTGTGTGGTCTGGCCCGAATGCTGGATGAGACCAGTGAAAGCATGGCTACCGAACTGCCTGTAGAAACCAGCGATTCCTACCCTTTGACCTATGCCCAAAGGCGCCTTTGGACGATGGAGCAGGCCTATTCGGATATCAGTGCTTATCATATTCGTATTGCCAGGTTTCTGGCAGAGTCGACCGATGTAGATACCCTCTCCCGCGCCTGGCAGGAAGTGGTGAAGCATCATAAAATACTCAACACGCGCATAGCTACTAAAGACGGAGAGCCGGTACAGTATTACGCCCCTACCAATGAGGCTGAACAGCCTGAAGTGGCAGACCTGAGGGCAGAAAAAGATAGTGAAGCGGGACTGCTGAAGCTTGCCATGCAGCATAATCGCTCCTTTGACCTTGAGAACGGACCACTGTATCGTTTTACGGTTTGCCTTCTGCCGGAAGGTAAAAAGGCCATACTGATCACCTTTCACCATATCATTACGGATGGCTGGTCACTGGAAGTATTACGGGAAGACCTGGAGGCGGCCTACATGGCCATGGCTTCGGGTGAGACATTACAGCTACAACCTTCTCGAGTGGCAGGAAAGGTTGCCCTCATGGAAGCCGCATGGCTGAAAAGTGAAGAGGCAAGGCAGCACAAAACATGGTGGAGCAATACCCTTGCCGCCTGGAAACCGATGGTTTTTCCTTTCAAAAAAGGATTTAAGGGTAAAAGAAATTTCAAAGGAAAGCGAATTACTGATACTGTGGGTGCCGGTTTGGCAGAGCAGATAAAAGAGACCGCTGCCGAGCTTACTATTTCTGTCAGCGACCTGTTCTTTGGGCTGTACGCCCTGAGCCTGCATGCTATTTGCCAGGCAGAATCACTAACGATTGGGACCCTTACTTCCGGAAGACATTTCAACGGTATGGACAGGGCCACAGGGCTGTTTATCAATTTCCTGCCTGTTACCACCAGGCTCAGTGAAAATGGCTCACTGAAAAACTTGCTTACTGATACCGCCAAATGGCTTTCGGAGGTCTATAGCCACGGTAAATTACCCTTTGACCTGATAGCAGAAGAGGCTCCGCAAGCTCCGGAAGCAGGAAGGAATCCCCTGTTTGATACTATGCTGGTTTTCCATAATCAGCAGGATTCATTTGGCCGCAACACCTTAACAAAAGATGATGCCCCTGACCTGCCGGAAGAAGGTGCGCAGCTTGACTTTAAGATGGATATAATACCTGACGGTGACCGGTTTACCTGTGTGCTGGAATATGACACCGAAAGGCTGGATGACCAGGTAGCGGCCGGGGTAATGAACGCATTCAGGTATGCCCAGGGCCTTCTCAAAACTCAGGTAGATTCTGTAGGCGAAGTCCTGCCCAAACTGCGGGAGGTGGCTGGCGACGCTATCTATGCACAGAAAGAGAGAAAAAGTAAGCTTAGGGTGGCGGCCACCTTCACGCCGGACCCTCTTGAGGATGCGGTAAATTATTGGGCCGGATATTTTGCATTACCTGCTGAGGTGCTGTTTGCTCCCTACAATCAGGTGTTTCGGGTACTGATAGATGAGGAGTTCTTTTTACAGGACAGCGTAAATCTTATTCTCTTCAGGCCCGAGGACTGGATCAGGGACGTGCCAGCCCATGCAGAAGATCAGGCCCTGCAGACTCTCGAAAGAACATTTGAGCGATTTACCACACTAGTCAGTAACTATCCTGGCCATCTGAATATCATGTTACTGCCTCACCGGCCGGGGACAATGCCCGTACGTGTGGCAGACCGCCTTGCTGAGCTTCGTCAGGCTTACCGGGAGGTACTGCATGCCAATTGCCATGTCCATTTCATAGATGGTTCACAACTGAATGGGCTCTACAGTATTAAAGAAGCATATGATGCGGTACAGGATCATATAGGTCACATTCCGTATACCGATGCATTTTTTGCGGCACTGGGTACGGAATCATTTCGTCTGATAAGGGCAGCACGTGCCGGTTCGGCAAAAGTGATTGCTGTAGACTGCGACAATACCTTATGGCAAGGTATAGTCGGGGAAGATGGTGTGGAAGGCCTTACCATTACTGGTGGGCATGCCGCCTTGCAGCGTTTTCTGATAGAAAAATATGAACAGGGCTTCCTGCTGGCGCTGATAAGTAAAAATAACGAAAAGGATGTGTGGGAGGTGTTTGATAACCATCCGGACATGCTATTGAGACGGGAGCACATCCTTAGCTACAGGATCAATTGGCAGACCAAATCGGGAAACCTTGAGAGCCTGGCCCGGGAAATCAACGTTGGTACGGATAGCTTTCTATTCATTGATGACAGTGCCCCGGAATGCCGTGAGGTCAGTATGGCACTACCCTCTGTTATGACAGTGCAGTGGCCCCGTGAGGAGCATGCCATGAACGCCATGCCGCGTCTGCTTTGGGCACTGGATAAGGCTTGGGTAACGGACGAAGACAAGCAGCGCACGGCAATGTACCGTGCTGAAAGGCAAAGAAATGACTCGCTGGCTCATACGACGAATCATGTGCAATACCTGGCGGAATTGGGGTTGGAGGTGAGTTTCCGAAGCTGCGCAAGCGGTGACATGCCCCGTATGGCACAGCTTCTTCAGCGAACCAATCAGTTTAATATATTTCCACGCCGGAAAGACCAGACCGAGCTGAGCGTATGGCTGCGTGAGGCCGGACACTATGGCTGGGCCGTGGAAGTGAAAGATATGTATGGCGCGTATGGCCTCACTGGCGTAGTGCTGGCAGTGGGCAATGGGGATATACTGCAGGTAGAAAGCCTTTTACTAAGCTGCCGTGTCTTGGGCAGGGGCGTAGAGACAGCCCTGATGAGTGGTATAAAGCACTTTGCCCATGAAAACGGGTTTCAGTCCGTTACCCTCCAAAGCAGACAGACCGGCAGAAATGCGCCCGCCCTTGCCTTTCTTTCCAGTCTTGAGTGGGACTCGGTAACTGATGAAGAGGCCTACATCGAACATGTGGCACAGACAAACCTTCTGCCGGAGTGCCCTGCTTACCTCGTATTGCATTATGATCAGCCTCTGACCAGACAGGAAGAGCCAGTACAAGATGTCGCTATCACTCAGGTAACTGTGGGTAAAAATGAGGCTGCCGAAGTACCTGGTAATACTATGCATGACTGGACCTATGATATGGTGCCCGTGGATAGCCCTTACAAAAAGCTTTATCAGCCACTGAAACTCAATACCGCCAGCCGGATACTTTCTGCCATGGCCGGAGCCGAGCGTGACCTGGTCAGCATGATTACCCCGGTAGCTCCGAAAAATGAGATGGAAGCCACCCTGCTTACCGTATGGCAGCAGGTACTGGCAGTGAAAAATATAGGCGTTACCCATCCCTTCTTTTCCGCAGGAGGCACCTCCCTTAAGGCGGTCCGGCTGGTTTCAGCGGTACGAAAAGCTACCGGTCACTCACTGGATATCCGTTGGCTGTTCGACGACCTGAGTATCCGCGAACTGGCAGGCCGGATGAGCCGGGAAATGCCCGCCGAAGGATTGGAGACTATCCCGGTCTTACCCGGACAGATAAGCTACGCACTATCCGATGGACAGCGCAGGCTGTGGGTACTGCAGGAGATGGAAGGCAATGCTTCTGCTTATAATGAAACAGCTACCTACGAGCTGTCAGGCCCTGTGGATACGGAAGCTCTTGAGGACTCCCTTGAAGGCCTTATCAGACGCCACGAAAGCCTCCGCACCATCATTAAGGTGCTGGATAAGGAGCCCAGGCAGGTAATACTGCCAATAGATGCACATGGATTTGTGCTGGAAACGAAGGATATGGCCGGCCGGGCAGATGCGGAAGAGCGGATCAAAGATGAAAAGCAACGTGTACTGCATGCTCCATTTGACCTGGAAAACGGCCCGCTGGTAAGGGCCTCGCTCCTGCGGCTGGGGCATAACTGTCACCTGCTTCTTTTTGCCACGCACCATATCGCCTCTGATGGCTGGTCGGTACGTATTATGATGGATGAGGTGAGAAAACGCTACTCCAGTGGCGGGCATGCAGGCTTTGAGCCACTTACTTTCCAGTATCGTGATTTTGCCGGATGGTTTAACCAGCAGCTTGAGGCAGGAAAGCTGGAAGAAGCACGTACCTGGTGGCTGAATCAGTTCAAAGGAGCTATACCTGTTTTAAACCTGGTGACAGACTCACCCCGCCTGCCTGTACGAAGTACGGAAGGCGCTGAGGTGGAGGCTATCCTGAACCGCCGCCTGACCAGGTCATTGATGAGCCTGGCTGCTTCTGCTAATACCACCATGCATAATGTGCTGGCTACGGCTATGTATGTGCTGCTCTACCGGTACACTGCCCAAACCAGTGAGGATATTGATATCGTGCTGGGTACACCTGTGGCAGGAAGGGAAGGAGCCTTAGGACTGGAAAATCAGGTAGGCTACTATGCCAATACGCTTGCTGTACGTATGGCCTTTGACGAGGATCTTACGTTTGACGGTCTGCTGCGCAAGGTTCATGATAAAAATACACAGGCTTTTCTACACCAGATGTATCCCTTCGATAGGCTGGTAAAGGAGCTCAATGCGGGCAGAGATGCCAGCCGCACGCCATTATTTGATGTAGCCTTTACGTTTCATGAAGCAGATGAAGCGGGAAAGGGTAAGCTGGGAGAGGAGTTAACAATCAGTGAGATACACGATCCTGCCTGCGACGCAAAGTTTGATCTGAACTTCCAGTTCACGTTTCGGCAGGGAGTTATTTCCCTTCACATAGAGTATAGCCGTCAGCTTTTCAGGGAAGAGCGAATAAGCCGTATGGCCACTCACCTGCTAGGAATACTGCAGGCAGCCATAGCGCACCCTGAGCAGACCATAAGCCAACTGGATTACCTGCCAGAGGCGGAGAAAATCCGCTTGATGGAGAGGGACTCTGCCATGAATCAGGCCACCATGTCCACAAAGTGCCTTCAGGCAATATTCCAACAGAAGGTGATCGACTGTGGAGACAGTGCCGCAGTCATATCGGGAGATAAGCTTCTAACCTATACCGAACTGAATGCCGAAGCCAACCGGCTTGCCCGCCACCTAATCTCTCGCTGTAAAGTGGGCAGAGGGGAGCGTGTGGGTATATTTCTGGAGCGCGACCAGCGAATGATAGTTGCCATACTGGCTACTCTTAAAGCGGGTGCTGCCTATGTACCCGTAGACATGGCCTACCCAGCAGAGCGCAGGCAGTACATTATAGATGATGCCGGCCTGACCGCCATTATCACCACGAAAGATTTTCATGATCAGCTTCCTGCTGCCGAGGTGCAGGTAGTAACCTGGAACGAGTCTCTCTGGCAACAGCAAGAAGCCCACGATTTGGAGATACGGAACCAGCCGGAAGATCTTGCTTATATCATCTACACCTCTGGCTCCACCGGTAACTCCAAGGGGTGCATGGTGGCCCATCAGAATGCATGTAGTCTTTTTGAGAATACACGGGACCTGTTCGGTTTCTCTGAAAAGGATACCTGGATAGTGGCTCACTCATTTTCCTTTGACTTTAGTGTATGGGAGATGTACGGTGCGCTGCTGTTTGGTGGCCGGTTGGTAGTACCCCGGGCAGAAGAGGTACGCGACCTGCAGGCATTCCTTGGGCTGCTGCATAAGTACCAAATTACGGTGCTCAACCAGACACCGCCTGCCTTTTTACAATTGGCCAGCCTGGAAGAAGCCATGGGTGATCATACCCTGGCTGACCACCTGCGTCTGGTCATATTCGGGGGAGACCGCCTGGAAGTAAGCAGGCTAAAGCCGTGGACCGCCCGCTATCCGGCGGACAGTGTGGCTTTGGTGAATATGTTCGGTATTACCGAGACCACAGTACATGTCACCTACAAGCGAATTTTTCAGGAAGATATTGATAAAGGGGGCAGCCCCGTAGGTAAACCGCTTCCCGGTTACCAGGTGTATATCCTGGACAGGCAGGCAAACCTGGTTCCTGAGGGTGTGGCCGGCGAGTTGTATGTAGCAGGTACAGGCGTGGCAATGGGCTACCATAACCGGGTCTCCCTTACGGCCAGCCGGTTTGTGCAACATGAGGTATTCGGCCGGTTGTATCGATCCGGTGACCTGGGCTACCTGCTGTCTGATGGTAGCATCAGCTACGCAGGCCGCATAGACCACCAGGTGAAAATACGCGGACACCGCATAGAGCCGGGCGAGATTGAACATCATCTCAACCAGCATGGGCAGGTTAGCTCTGCTGCTGTACTGGCTGTAGGAAACGGAGAGGCAGACAAGGCCCTGGTGGCCTACGTGGATGCAGCAAAAGACACCTCTGCCGACGTACTGAAAAGCTATCTGCAAGAAAGAGTGCCAGCCCACCTTGTGCCCGCTCATTACGTCTTTTTGGATACTATGCCCCTGACTGCCAACAACAAGGTGGATCGCAGGGCGCTGCTTGCCATAGACTGGCAGGAAGTGGCCGGAAACCGGACCGTTCATTTTGTGGCTCCTGAAAAGGACACCGAAAAGTGGCTCGCCCGCATGTGGCAGGAGGTGCTGGAATGCGATCAGGTAGGTATGAAGGATAATTTCTTTGATCTGGGGGGTACCTCTCTCAAGCTGGTGACCTTGTATAAAACGCTGTATGTCACGCTGCCTGACCGGCTGCAGGTAGCGGATCTATTCAAATACAATACGCTGGAAGACCTGCATGGCTTTCTATACCCCGGCGGGGAAGTGTCCAGTGCGGATACAGAATTTATTGATGTCTGATCTGAAATGACAGAAACCCCCAGCCCTAAAAGCTTAAGAAAAATGGAAAAGGACAAAAACAGCATTGCCGTCATAGGCATGAGTGGCCGCTTCCCGATGGCTGCTGATCTGAAGGCATTCTTTCGCAACTTACGCGAAGGAAAGGACTGTGTCCGTTCCGTTTCGGTCAGCCGCCTGGCAGACGCCCGGCTTGAATCCGGAAAAGCCTACCAGCCTGCCGGCTTTATCGATGAAGTCGATGGGTTTGATCATGGGTTCTTCGGCCTTTCCCGGCATGATGCGGTAGCCATGGACCCCATGCAGCGGCTGGCACTGGAGCTGGCCTGTGAGGCTATAGAGGATGCCGGGTATCCGGTAGATGAAAAGGCAGGGTCGGCCATCGCCATCTATGCGGCTGCCAACAGCTACAGCGAGTACTACAATCAGGTGATCGGGACCTCAGATGACCCTGCTGCTGTTACAGGCAACCTCACCTCCATGCTGGCGGGGCGCATAGCCCACTTACTGGATCTTACCGGCCCGGCACTTATGATAGACACTGCCTGCTCCTCAGCGCTGGTAGCTGTATATGAAGCAATGGGACGCATACGGTTAGGAGATGCTGATGAGGCGCTGGTGGGTGCCGTAAACCTGGTGCATCAATTTCCCGAAGGGGGAAAAGGCCTGGGTACGACTATGGGCATAGGAGCTGGCGACGGCCGGTCAAAGACCTTTGACGAAAATGCAGACGGTACCGGCTTTGGAGAGGGAGGGAGCTTCCTATACCTCAAACGGCTGGATAAGGCCCTGGCCGATGGGAACCGCATTCATGCCGTATTGGCCGGGGGAGCTACCAATCAGGATGGTGGCAGGTCTAACGGCCTCACAGCCCCCAGCCCGGTAGCACAGACAGAGGTGATACGGAAGGCCTGGGAACGCGCCGGAGTAGACCCTGAGCAGATAAGCTACATAGAAGCCCACGGAACAGGCACCAAGCTGGGTGACCCTATCGAAATACAAGGAATCAACGATGCTTTTTCCACCTATACCGGCCGGAAAAGGTTTTGCCGCATTGGCTCCGTAAAGTCCAACATCGGGCACCTAGACCTGGCTGCCGGTATGGCCGGTCTCTGCAAAGTGATATTGGGACTGAAGCATAAAACCCTCTTTCCAAGCCTGCATTTTAAGACTGCGAATCCACTCATAGATTTTGATAATGCAGCCGTACAGGTGTGTACGGAAACTGGCCCCTGGGAAGGCCGCCACCCCCTTCATGCGGGCATTAGCGCATTTGGCCTCAGCGGTACCAATGCCCACCTGGTAGTCAGTGAAGCTCCGCCTCAGTCTGAGCCTGCATCCGCTGCCGGTGGTCCGTACATGCTGAAGCTTTCCGCACGTTCTGCTGCTTCGCTTATGGCCTACTCCCGCTCAGTCTTTGAGAGGCTGGAAGAGGAAACCAGCCCCGAGGCCTTCGAAAATATGTTGTATACGCTCAACCGTGGCCGGGGGGACTATAACTACCGGGTAGCACTATATGCCCCGGACCGCAGGAGCCTGCTTCAGCAGGCAGGAGCCCTGACTACCGACCGTATATGCCAGCCTGGAGAAAAACAGCCGGGTAATAGCGACATCGTCTGGTTACTATCCGGGCAGCAGGCCGAAGTGGAGGAGATCAGGCAGCAAATCAATGCCCTGAAGAAGTATACAGTAGCTGCCGGCGTGATTTCCAGCCTGGAGGCTATGAGTAAACCGGAAAGCTGGAACCGCCTTCAGGTAGAGTTTGCCCTGCTGCTGGGGCTGTCACGCCTTTGGGAAAGTACGTGTGGCAAGGCACCGGTTATCATAGCAGCAGGGGCGGGCAGAGTGGTAAGAACTGTCCTTTCAGGAGAAAAGTCTGCCACCGAAGCCTTTACCATTCTTGATAACCCGGCCACCAATGTGAGTCCGGCCGATGAAAAGAAGGTACAGGCGGCAATCACCAAGCTCTGCGAAAGTAAACAGCCCCTGTTCCTGGATATGGGAAGCAGTGGCGCCCTCGCTCATCTGGTAGAGCACATGACGATAGGCGAGACGGGTTCACCGGTAGTAAAATACGGTATGGGACACTGTGGCCCGGAAGAAACAATGGCCGGTCTGTATGAAGCGGGACTTTCAATTAGCTGGAAAAATTATTATTCAGGCAGAAACCACCGTGTGACGGATGCCCCGACGTATGCTTTTGACAGAGTGCGCTGCTGGCCGTTTGAAAAAGCAGACCCACTCACTGAAGAAGTGTCCCGGTATCTGTACGAGCTTAGTTATCAGGAAGGTGAAAAATCAGCAGTTGAGACCTTACCCGAAAGGAGCCTGCTGCTTACCTGGGATGGGCAACGCAAAGGGCAGGCTTATGCAGAAGTTCCTGGTACCCATATGATAAGCCTGCAGTCAGGTAAAACGAACAATGAAAATAAGTCGCAGCTAATGAAGGGGCTGCAGCAGGCTCCCGGAGTTATCCGGATCATGGTACCGGGTGCCGGTGACCTCGCCGGTCGGCTGCATGACACCGGCTCCTGCGTAAAAGCACTTATCGAAGGGGGGCTGGATAAGGCCACCCCTGTAGTCCTGCACACTACGGGTGCCATGGCAGCAGGTGATGAACTGCCAGACCCTGATCAGGCTGCCATTGCTGGGTACTGGAAGGGGCTTATGTCGGATTATCCGGCTTATGACCTGAGATTAATCGACGAACCCTCATCCGACATAAGTACGGATGAAGTCGAAGCTATTACCCGCCACACAAAAGGCCGTGAACCTGCCCTTGCTGCGTGGCGCCGGGGAAAGATCTGTTTCCCTGTTATCAATCGTCTGAAAAGGGGTAACTATAATAAACTCCCACTGGCCGGAAGCACGACTGATGAGCTTTTCCTTATTACCGGCGGACTCAGCGGCATAGGCTTTCAAACGGCCCGCTACCTGGCCCGGCCTGGCAGGGAACTGATCATTATAGGCAGGACTTTACTGCCTCATCGCAACAAGTGGTCTGACCATCAGGAGGTTAGGGAGATAAAAGATCGTATTGACCGGATCATAGAACTGGAAGCTGCCGGCGCTACAGTAAGCTATCTGGGCTTTAACCTGGGTCGCCAAACTGACTGGAACGAAGTAGCTGCACTCATAGCTGCATCCGCCAGGCCCTTTTCCGGCATCATTCACGCCGCAGGTGTAGCATGGATGGGAGAGGGGGCAGACCAGCATACAGAGGATATGCTGGAACCCAAGCAGACCGGCACTGCGTGGTTACTGGAGCAGCTTATGGCCACGGGCCCCCGTCTGTTTATTTGCTACAGTTCCATGAATGCGATAGTGCCTCAAAAGCTTAGCGCAGCTTATGCAGCCGCCAATACATGGCAGGATGCTGCCATGCAGACCGCTGAGGCAAAAGGTTGTCAGTTCATAAGCATTAACTGGCCCGGCTGGCAGTCTCAGGATGATATGGACAACGGAGCCTTAGCTATTAATAAAGGCCTCAGAGCACTGGAACTTGCCATTGCTTCAGGCCGGAGGCAGGTGCTCGTTTCCCATCAGGATATTGAAGCTTTCGGGGACAATCCTTTCTTCATTTTTGATAAAAAAGAAGGGCAGGAGTCCTCAATAACATCCGCCCCCGTCATAACGGCCAAAGCAGGCTGGACAACTACTGAATCGGCTATACTTGGTGTATGGGCAGAGGTGTTAGGGACTACTGATTTCAGCAAATCAGACGATTTTTTCTCTGTAGGGGGACACTCGCTAAACGGTGCCCGGGTGGCAAATCGCCTGCAGCTACTGTTTGATAAAAAAATAGAGCTGGATGATCTCTTCGAGTACTGCACCATAGCTACCATGGCGGCATTTATCGATGGTGACCAGGCAGCAGAAGAGGTGACAGTTTCAGCACCAGGGAAAAAGACCCCTGAGATAACCCGGACTTCTCCGCAGACCTTTTACCCGGCCTCAAGTGCCCAGCAGCGCACCTGGTTCCTCAGTCAATTAGAAGGGGCTTCGGCCAGTTACAATATCCCTTTGGCATTTTTCATAAAGGGTAAACTGGATACAAAGGCTTTGGAGCAGTCTTTTGAGGCGCTCATTCAGCGGCACGAGGTGCTGCGAACCAGTTTTAGAATGGAAGGTCACACCCTGGTGCAGGTGATAGCGGAGGCCGTTTCTTTTTCCATAAAAGAAGAAGACAAAAGAGGGAGCGATAATACCGAAGAGATGCTAGCCAGCTACGTGCATGAGGCCTTTCACAAACCCTTTGACCTGAGCAACTCACCCTTGATCCGGGCCACACTGTGCCGGCTGGAAGAAGAAAAGTATCTGATGACGCTTGTTATGCACCATGTTATCAGCGATGGCTGGTCGCTGGATGTGCTGGTAAAAGACCTTTCGCATCTATATGAAGCCTATGCCACAGGTCAGAAGCCTGCTCTTGAGCCACTCCGCATCCATTACCGGGATTTTGCCACCTGGCAGCAGGAAAGGCTAAATACCGAGGCGATGCAACAGCATCGTACTTTCTGGCTCGAAAACCTAGCTGGGTTAAGCGTGCCTGAGCTACCGGCGGACTTCCCCCGTCCGGAAAGAAGAGCTAACCAGGGAGATGAGGTATGTGGCAGGTTTGACGAGGTCTTTACCCGCCGGTTATCACTGTTTGCAGACTCTAATGGAGTTACCCGCTTTATGGTGCTGCTGGCCGGGCTGCATGCATTGGTAGCCCGCTATACCGGGCAGTGGGATTTTGCCATTGGTGTACCAGTCGCCGGACGTAAGCACAAGGAGCTGGAGAACCAAATAGGTATGTACCTGAATACCGTAGCCGTACGTACGGACGCCCCGGCCGGACTCAGCTTTACCAAGCTGGTCCAGGTGGTTAAGAAAAATGTACTCCACGCTTTTAAGCATGACGAATATCCTTTTGACAGGCTGGTAGAAGAGCTGGATGTGGGCCGTAATATGAGTCGTTCACCCCTGTTCGATGTCATGCTGAATATACAGGATTATGACTGGACTGAAGCCAGCCGCGGGATGTTCCGTGGTCTGCAGGTGCAGGAGTTCCCCGTAACACTCGAAGCAAGCAAAACAGATATCAGCTTCGACCTCAGAAGGGATGGGGAGACCTTTTTAGTAACAGTAACGTATGATACCGCCTTGTATAGTGCTGAGCGGGTGGAGCGCATGCTGGAGCACTGGCAGGTACTGATGGTGAATCTCATCAATAAACCCTATGATGAAATAACTACTGTGAGCTACCTCACGGAGGCAGAAGAACAGCGCCTTGTGCCACGCGGATGGTCGGCCAGTGAATGGAAGAACGGGCAGGAAGATATTCTGAGTCTGCTGCATGCCTCCCGTATGTCACACCCGGACCGGGCGGCCGTTTGGTCAGGTGAGGAAAGCCTGAGCTATGAGCAACTTCATCACCTGGCGGATGGGCTGGCAGCCATTTTAGTTAACGAATACAACGTAAAGCCAGGCGACCTGGTAGCCGTACTGGCTGACCGCAATGCACGGATGCCTGCAGCACTGCTGGGCATAATAAAATCCGGAGCGGCCTACCTTCCCCTTGATAGTAATATGCCTGCAGACCGCTTACGCTACATGCTGGAAGACAGCGGCACAAAGCTACTGGTTGCCCAGCAGGAGATGAGCTCCTGGCTAGAGCAGTCCGGCCTGGCAGAAGGGCTTGAGGTAATCATGCAGGAGGCAGCTACCGAAGGTGAATGGCCGGTCACTAATATCACAGCGGATAGAATGTATGCGATGTACACGTCCGGCTCTACCGGTCGACCCAAAGGTGTGGATGTGCCCCGGGCTGCTGTTTGCAACCTGCTTCAGAGCATGGCGGTATGTCCGGGTTTCGGACCGGCGCAAACCCTGCTGGCTGTTACCACTTATGCCTTTGACATTTCCGTAGCTGAGTTATTCCTGCCCCTACTTCAGGGAGGGACCGTACACGTAGCCGGTCAAATGGATCTGCAGGATCCCACCCGCCTGGCCGGACTGATACAGCAAGTAGCCCCGCAAGCCATGCAGGCCACACCGAGCATGTGGCAGATACTGCTGGACAGTGGCTGGCAGGGGCAGCCGGGCATGCGCCTGTGGAGCGGTGGAGAGAAGCTACCGTTGGAGCTTGGTAAGCGAATCCTCGCCTTCGGTAGCCCATTGTACAATATATATGGCCCTACTGAAACCACCATCTGGTCTATGGTGCAGCCCGTAACAGGTGAGGCAGACCTCCCCTGGCTGGGACAACCCATGAACCATACGCAAGTGTATGTACTGGATCAAAATCTGCAACCTGTGGCCACAGGCATGACCGGTGAGATATGCATTGCCGGAGCAGGGGTAACGAATGGCTATCTGAACCGGGAAGAACTAACGGTAGAAAAATTTCCGCCCAACCCCTTTGGTGAGGGTAACCTTTACCGTACCGGTGACCTGGGCCGGTGGTCTGCCGATGGCCAGCTACAGTTCATCGGCCGGCTGGACCAGCAGGTAAAGCTGCGTGGCTTCCGTATAGAGCTGGGTGAGATTGAGCAGGTACTGCAGGCACAGCCTGGAATAGAGCAGGCCGCGGTCGTATTGCAGGAGGATGCCGGTCATGAAAAGGAACTGGTGGCCTACATCATAGCACCCTCAGCTCCCGAACTAAATACCCTGTTGGATAATATGGCAGAGAAGCTACCTGCCTATATGCTACCCGCACGGGTGATAAAGGCAGAGCGCTTCCCCTATACGCACAATGCCAAGGTAGATAAAAAAGCCCTGGTCCATATGACGGGTGTGCCCCTGGGCGGAGCTTCGGATACCTCTGCCGCAACTGAGATAAAAGAACACAGATCGGACCTTGAAAAAGGTTTGCACGCATACTTCGGTGAATTACTTCGCCGTGAGGCCATAGGCACGGATGACAACCTCTTCCGGGCCGGACTCAACTCCATGAAGGTGGTAAGCGCAGTGGCCGGGCTGAAGGCCACCTACGGCATACCGCTGGAGATACACGAGGTGTTCAGCCACCCTACACTCAAAAAACTGGCCGGACTCATGCAGTCACGCCTGGAACCGGTCAATACCGGCAGTGAACCTCCTGAAGACTTCGAACTACTCGACTTTTAATCAATCCGCCTCATTTTTTGGCGACACATTCAACTCCTGTTTACTATGAAAATTTGCGGACTCAAGCTTACCCACGACGGTGCCGTGGCCCTTATCGAGGACAACAAGCTCATTTTTTGTGTGGAAATGGAAAAGCGGAATAATAACCCCCGCTACTCCGGTATAGAAGACACCAATGCCATAGCCGATATACTGCAGGAGCATGGCTATGCCCCTTCTGATGTGGATGTGTGGGCTATCGATGGCTGGGGCGGCTATGATGAGGAAGCGCTGGCGCTGCAACCGCGTCTGGAAGTTGGGAGTGAAAGCAACAAGCTGTCAGTAGATCATGACGGCATGCCCGGGCAGATAAACATCGCACAGTACCAGGAGCGCACCCCGGCCCATGACATTATGGAAGAATGGCAGTACAAGGGGCTGCCTGTAAACGGGAAGGAATATGATTACAGTAGCTACCTGCACGTAACAGGCCATGTAATGAGCGCCTATGCTACCAGCCCTTTTGCTGATAAAGGCGAGAGTAGCTACATACTTATCTGGGACGGAGGCATGTACCCCCGTTTATACTATTTCGATGCAGACACAAAAAAGGTAGAGAACCTGGGGCCGCTTTTTCTTCTCATTGGTAATATCTACACCATATTTTCACAGCACTTTGGCCCCTTCAAGGTTGCCGGAGGCTTTGCTAAAGACAACCTGTCCACCGCCGGTAAGGTCATGGCCTACATTGCCAAAGGCAAATGCCGCAAAGAGCTTTTCCCTCTGTTTGATGAGATCTACCGCGAGCATTATGATAAGCCTATGGGCTTTGCCAATCTTTTTGCAAACGAGTTTAGCCGCAAAGTACAGGGCAAAGGCTACACAGATGAAGACATTCTGGCCACCTTTCATGATTACATGGAGCAACTGCTGATAGAAAAGCTGCTCAAGAAAGTACAGCGGAAGCCAAAGCCTTCGAAAAACCTGTGCATGGCCGGGGGCTGTGCTCTCAATATCAAATGGAACAGTGCCATCCGAAATACGGGATATTTCAGTGATGTGTACGTACCTCCCTTCCCCAATGATTCCGGTAGTGCCCTGGGCGCAGCCTGTGCCGCCATGCTGAACCATACCGGTCATGCGGCCCTGCAGTGGTCAGTGTATAGTGGACCAGCCATACAAGCTGGTACCGCGGCCACCGGATGGGAGGCAAAACCCTGCAGCCCCCGGCAACTGGCCGAGCTGCTGCATACCACCAATCTGCCCGTGGTATTTCTGAATGGCCGGGCAGAGCTGGGACCCCGTGCCTTAGGCAACCGCAGCATACTGGCTGCCCCTGTTACCTCATGGATGAAGGAAGAACTGAACCGGGCCAAGCGCCGAGAGGCTTACCGGCCTGTATCGCCGATCTGCCTGGAAGATCAGGCAGAAGCCATATTTGATCCCGGTACCTCAGACCCATATATGCTTTTCGACCACATGGTAAGGCCAGGATGGGAAGAGAAAATACCTGCCGTGATCCATCTGGACGGTTCTGCAAGACTTCAAACTATGAGTGAAGCCTATAACGAAGTGGTTACCAGCTTGCTCAAAGCGTACTACGAGATAAGCGGTATCCCCATGTTATGTAATACCAGTGCCAACTATAACGGGACCGGCTTTTTTCCTGACGTAGCCTCCGCCACTGCATGGGGAGCCGAAAATCAGGTACACTACGTGTGGTGTCAGGACACCCTCTATACCCATACCGAAGCTCTGGCAAACTCTGAAACCGGAGAAGCACGCCAAACAGCCCTAGTCTAAGGCCATTTTTTCTATGAGAAACGAAAGAAACAACAGGGAGATGGCAATCATCGGGATGGCCGGCCGGTTTCCGGATGCGCGTAACCTCGATGAGCTACATGATAACCTGAAAAACAGCGTATACAGCCTGAAGCCACTCTCTCCGGAGCGTATCAGGAAAACTACGCTCCCGCCGGAGGGTGAGTACTGGCAGCGGGGTTATATGGAGGATATCGACCTCTTTGATCCGGCATTTTTTGATATTTCACCGGGTGAGGCGCAGACCATGGACCCCGGCCAGCGCCTGATTCTGGAAGTTGTGCAGGAAACACTGGACAATGCGGCCATAAATCCTGCTACTTTGCAGGGCAGCCGTACCGGGGTATTCGTAGGTGACGTAGTGCATGATTACTATAAACACGCCACTGACTACGACCCCACGCTGCTTACAGGTAATACCAAGGAGTTTCTGGCTGCCCGTATCAACCGTACGTTTCGTCTGCATGGCATGGTATGCCTTACCGACACCTCCTGCTCTTCGTCACTGGTAGCGCTACACCAGGCTTGCAGTGAGCTGGCTCTTGGTCATATAGACTATGCGCTTGTGTGCGGTATCAATATCGAGCTTATGCCCTTCAAAGGAGGGTACGAGTTTGACGTAGCCAGTCCTGACGGTCACAGCAAGCCCTTTTCTGCCGAGGCCAATGGCATGGCCTATGGTGAGGTGGTTACCTGCGTTATGCTCCGCCGCCTGCAGGAAGCTGAAGAAAATGGTGACATCATTCATGCCGTCATCAAAGGCTCAGCCGTCAATAATAACGCGGCCCGCTCGGCCAGCATGGTAGCACCCGACAGCCAGGCCCAGGCCGAGGCAATTATCACGGCCTGGGAGCGCGCCGGTATTCACCCCAGCCGGTTAGGCTTTATAGAGGCCCATGGATCAGCTACCCAGTTGGGTGATAATATCGAGATAGGCGGGCTCAATGCAGCCTTCGCGCATTATACCAATGAGCCCCGGCTGTGTCCTGTTTCGTCTATTAAGTCCAACATAGGTCATGGCCGTTCCGCAGCGGGAATAGCCGGCCTGGTCAAAGCAGTGTTGAGCCTCTCACACCGGCAGTTGTTTCCCAGCCTGAATGCGGCAAACCTTAGCCCGGTCATCGATTTTGAGAAGGCCGCTGTCTATGTGCAGCAGAAAACTGAAGCCTGGGAGGTGCCGCAAGGCCATAAAAGGCTGGCTGGCGTAAGCTCCATGGGCATAAGCGGTACCAACGTACATGTGGTGCTGGAGGAGGCCCCCGGGCAAGCCCCCAGAAACGAAAGTGTACATCGACTGCTTTACTTCCCCCTCTCTGCTGCCTCTCCCGCCAGCTTTAAGGCAAACGGCAGGGTACTATCTGCCTGGCTGGATAGCCACCCCGAGGCCAGCCTCGAGGATGTAGCCTATACCATGTCACTGGGCCGGGGGCATTACCGCTACAGAAAGGTACTCGCCGCCAGTAGTATATCCGAGCTATGCCAGGCATTGCAGGATGCTGAACCTGAGGAGGTCATTCCATTCCGTGAGAAGCCAGGCCCTGTGATGGTCTTTAGCGGGAACAGTACGGTGCCGGCCGGTTTCGTTCGGTTTATGAAAGAACTGCACCCTGCCTTCCAGGCTGCATATGAGGAATGTGCTGCCGCCGGTTTTGCCGCCACTGAGGCCAAACCTTCTGCTTTCGTATGGCAGTATGCGCTCTACCGTACGATGGAAGCGCTGGGCCTTGCCTCTAAAAAACTTATAGGAATAGGAGCCGGCCGCGTTGTGACTGAGGTACTCGCCGGTAAAAAAAGTCTGGCAGAAGCACTACGGGATACCCTTAGCCTGAATGGCTACCATAATGGGGTTTCGTTGAGCGATCGTGTAGAAGCCTTACTGAAAAGAGAAAGTGGCGAAGAGCCTACACCCTACATCGAGCTGGGACTGAATGGAGAAGTGGCTGAAATTCTCCGTCAACATCCGCACAGCGGCATTGATTTCCATCTTTTTGAATTAAATGGTGCTGGTTTTGAAGCATTCGGAGCCATGCTTAGCTCGCTTTACGCTTTTGGTTATCAGCCTGAGTGGGACAGCTTATTTACTGAGACGGAGGCACGCCGCATTGTGCTGCCTGCTTACTGTTTCGATTTGCGCCGGATCTGGATCAGAGAAGAACCCCTGGAGCTGCATAAGGCACTGGGACATGCTCCTGTGAGCCAGAAGGAAGCCCTTCCGCTGGTAGCCGGTGAGGAGGTTACAGCTACACAAAAGCAGGTAGCTGCCTTATGGAAAAAGGAGCTTGAAGCGGATAGCTTCCACCCGGACGATGACTTTTTTGCCCTTGGTGGCGACTCACTGGCGGCCACGCGGGTGATTAACAGCCTTAATGACAAATTCGGTATCCGGCTGGATTTCGAGGACATGTTTGATTTCCCCACGCTTCGGGAAATAAGTGATTTTATTGATGAAAATGTCGGCGTAGCCCACCGCGTGATTATGTGCTGGAAGCAGGTACTGAAGGTGGAGCAGATCGTGCCGCGTGATAATTTCTTTGAACTCGGCGGGCATTCCCTTCTTGCCAGCAAAGTATTGCAGTTACTGAATGAGTCTTTTGCGCTGAGTCTCAATTTTGAAGACTTTTTTCTTGACCCCACTGTAGAGGGGCTTACGGCAGTCATTGAGGAGCGACTGGGTAAGGGAGCGGTTGCGTCTGAGGTGCCTGCCGGTGTGGCAGAAAGGACCTCCGCACCTGTGCAGACAGAGGCGCAGCACGTGTTTTCGCTCTCACACGCGCAAAAGAGAATGTGGGTAGTGAGCCAGGACCCCGAGGGTTCGGTTGCCTATAATAATGCCTTCTCATTTGAACTGAAAGGACCTCTTGACACCGAAGCGCTGGCCGGGGCATTTAACCTGCTTATAGAAAGGCATGAGAGCCTGCGCACCCTGTTCTTTGGTGAGGGTGAAGAAGCCATGCAGGAGATAAAGCCCGCAGGGGAGGTTAGCTTATCAATACAGCCCCACGATCTCAGGGGGAAAGAACAGGCCGAAGGGCTTGCCATAGAGATTGCCCGACAGGAGATCGCCCGGCCCTTTTCCCTTGATCAGGCGCCGCTTATGCGTGTGGTTTTGATACGGATGGAAGAGAACAGGTACTACCTTAGCCTCATCATCCATCATATTATCAGCGATGAATGGTCGGTACAGGTACTTATGGGAGAGGTGGCAGCTCTTTACAATGCGGCACGCTCCGGGCAGCAGCCAGCTCTTGCTCCCGTACTGCGGCAGTATCAGGACTTTATCAGGTGGCAGGATCATCTGCTTACCCATAGCAATGACATGGAGGCTTACTGGGGCCAAAAATTATCCGGTGAACTTCCCGTACTGGATTTTCCTACCGACCGCAGCCGCCCCTCTGTGCAGGTTTTTGATGGCCATACGCTTTGGGACTACCTTCCTGCCGAAGCCGTTGTATCCCTGCGGGAGACAGCCCGTGATAAGGGGCTTTCCCTGTTCAGTATGGTATTGGCGGCCCTTTCGGCCTTACTATACCGGCACACCGGTCAGAGCGACTTCATCATAGGTACCACCGTGGCAGGCCGCGAGCAGCAGGACTTTGCCGGAACGGTAGGGATGTTTATGAATATGCTGCCCCTGCGTATGCAGCCTGCCGGAGACATGAGTCTTACCCACATGCTGGAGGAGGCTGGAAAAGCCACTGCCGGTATGCTTTCCCACCAGCAGTATCCGTTCGATCTGCTGGCAGAAAAATTCGGCGGCAGAAGAGACCCCGGACGCAGCCCCCTCTTTGATGTGCTGCTGGATGTACTGGACACCGGCGCTGATGCCCGCGAGGCTGACGGCATGCAGGGCCTGGAGCTGGTTGAGTGGAATAACCAGCCCGCTATCAGCAAATATGATTTCACCGTATTCGTGAAACAGGAGGCCGATGGCCGCCTCAGACTGGGGCTGGAGTACAATACCTGCCTGTTTGACGAGTGGCGCATGCATAATTTCCTGCAGCACTTTAAAAGTATTCTCACGGTTGCAGGCAATCAGCCGGACCTGATACTGGATGACATTGATATCCTGACGCGGCAGGAAAAAGAAATTTGCAGAGAAAATGGCGGAGACATACACCCTGCCGTTTTTGAAGGCACCATACTGGACCGTATTAAAGAATCAGTGGCGGCATACCCTGACAGGGTCGCCCTGCGCTTTGAAGGTGAGTGCCTCACTTATGCAGAAGTAGACGAACTCGCCACACGCATAGCCGGGTACCTTCGTACCGAACTGGGTGTGGGTCGTGAAGAACTGGTAGGCGTGCTTGCCCGCCGCAGCCAATACATGGTGCCTATGCTGCTCGGCGTTATGTACGCCGGGGCCAGCTATCAGCCACTGGACCCTTCACTTCCTGCTGAGCGGCTTAACTACATGCTGGAAGATGGTCGCGTGCGGGTACTCATTACAGAAAAAGGCACCGGTGAGATACTGGATGCCATAAGGAGACCACGTCATGTGGTGTTCCGGGAGGAACTGGCCACCTTGCCGGCGCAAAGCCTGCCCCAGGTGGCTACCGGCCAGGACCGCGCCTACGTTCTGTATACTTCCGGCAGCACCGGCAAGCCCAAAGGGGTGGAAGTACTACACGGGGCCGTGCTTAATCTGCTGGAAAATATGGCACGCACGCCAGGTGCCACAGGCAGCGACCGCTGGCTGTCGGTAACGAATTATGCATTTGATGTATCCGTGGTGGAGCTGTTTCTGCCCCTGATGCTGGGATGTGAAAACCACCTGGTATCCGACTACCGGATCAAGACGCCTGAGAAGTTGCTGGAACTGATCCGGGAGGTGGATCCTGATATCATGCAGTGCACCCCCAGTCTGGCCCAGGTGCTTATGGACTCCGGCTGGCAGGGGCTGCCCCACCTCAGAATATGGTCAGTAGGGGAGAAACTTCCCCAGTGGATCGGTATGGCTTTGCAGGACAAGTGTGCAGAGCTATGGAATAACTATGGCCCTACGGAGGCTACCATCTTTGCCATGACCAAAAAGGTGGAAACCGAAGCTGATGTACCTTCCATAGGCAGGCCGCTGGACAATTACGGAGTGCTTATCCTGGATCATAAACTGGCCAGTGTACCTGCCGGGGTCAGAGGAGAGATAGGCCTCACCGGTACCGGCGTAGCCCGCGGCTATCTAAACCGTGCGGACAAGACCGCTGCCGTATTTGTAGACCATCCGGTTACCGGCCAGCGCATCTACCGGACGGGAGATATAGGTTTTTACAGGCCCGACGGCGAGGTGGAAATACTGGGACGTATCGACGATCAGATCAAGTTTAGCGGCTACCGTATTGAGACCGAAGAGATAGAGAATACCATGGTGACCCACCCGGCAGTGGAGCAGGCTGCAGTAGTGCTTGTCACCAATGAAAAAGAAGCTTTTCTGGCAGGTTTTTACCTTGGTGATGCCTCATCTGAATCACTTCGTACCCATATATCGGCATTTTTGCCCTCATACATGGTGCCGTCCCTTATTCGCAGACTGGAGGAGTTTCCCGTCACCCCCAACGGCAAGCTCAATCGTAAGGCGCTGAAAACCATGGTGGCGGAAGTGACCCTGCGCGAAATGGTGCTGCCTGCTAATGAAAAGGAGGAGAAGCTGCTGGCTATTTTCCGTGAGGTACTGGACACTGACCAGATAGGTACACGGCATAACTTTTTTGATAACGGAGGCCAGTCATTGAAAGGGCTCAAAATCGTGGCCCGGATCAAAAAGACCTTTGGCGATGAAATAACTATTCGCACCCTGTTTGAGAACCCAACCGTAGCCATGCTGGCGGGCAAAATCGGAGATTCTGGTGTGAAAGAAGAAGTGGTCATCCCTGCTGCAGGGACCAGGGACGGCTACCCGCTCTCCCCCGGCCAACGCAGATTATGGTTGCTGGAAAAAATGAAAGGTGGCGGCGAAGCCTACATTATACCTTTTACCTACCAGGTAGAGGGTGAAATAAACAGGAATGTCTTCGAGTTGGCCGTCGCTGATGTGATCCAAAGACATGACAGCCTGCGAGCCTGTTTTACCGGCCCCACCGAGGCGCCTTTAATGTATATCATGCCGGTAAACCAGTCAGATGACATGGTGGATTATCACCAGGCTGCCGATGCCGCTACCTGCCGGAAGGAAATGGAAGCATACTGCGGACTGCCTTTTGATATATCCCAGGCTCCCCTTTTCAGGGTGGGTCTATGGTATGCGACCACCGGAGAAACGTTTGTAGCCGGGGCCATGCACCATATTATTTCAGATGAGTGGTCACTGGAAATACTTCAGAGAGATATTTTTACTGCCTATAAGGCCAGGCAGGAGGGTGAACAGGCTTCTGTACTGCCTGCACTTGCCTTACAGTTTCAGGATTATACCACCTGGCTCAGTGAGTCTCAGAATCAGCAAACCGGGCAGCCCGGTAAATCTTACTGGATGGAGCGCCTGCAAGGTGAATTATCCGTGCTGGAGCTGCCTCTGGATAAGCCGCGCCCTCAGAAGCGCAGTTTTGCCGGTGACAATGTGAGGGTTTCCCTGCCAAAAGCGCTATTCGCTGAGTTAAAAGATACCTGCAAGTCTGCCGGGGCAAGCTTATTTACCGGCTTACTGGCGGCTACTCATACTTTCCTTAACCGATACACCGGCCAGGAAAGAATGATTATAGGTACCCCGGTGGCTAACCGCGCCTACAGTGAGCTTGAGGATCAGATAGGCTTTTTTGTCAATAGCCTGCCATTACTTACTTCGGGTACTGAGGGGGAAAGCTTTACCCGGATGATTACCCGCCTGCAACCGGAAGTACTGCAGGCCCTGGAGCACCATCATTATCCCTTTGACAAGCTGGTAGAAGACCTGCAGGCAGGCACCGATAGCAGCCGTAATCCGCTGTTTGATGTGATGCTGGTACTGCATGAAGGCGAAGGAGGACAGGAAGAAAAAATGCTGCACGGCACCCGGTTTACCCCGGTGCATCAGCCAAATGCCGCCAGTAAGTTTGACATGACCTTTTTCTTTGGCGAAGATACTGAAGAGGCCTACCTGCACATAGAGTACAGCACAGACCTTTTTTACAGAAAAACTATTGAGCGATTAGGCGAAGCCTTCCGAATATTATTGACGGCACTGGCAAAAGGCCCCAATGAGCCTGTGGCAGGTATAAGTTTAGTGTCTCCTGCTGAAAGCCTGATGTTGAGTAATTGGGAAAGTGGTGCTGCCTGGCAGGAAGAGACTACACCATGGCTTACCCTGTTTGAGCAAAGTGTATCGCTTTATGGTGACAGAGAGGCTGTGACAGGTGATGGCATACGTCTCACATACAAGGAACTGGATACGCTTTCCGGGAGGCTTGCCAGGGTGCTCAGGGAATATTATGGTGTAGGAGAGGGAGATATTGTAGCGCTGAACCTGCCTCGCTCCGTATATGTACCCGCCCTGCTGCTTGCCCTTCACCGAATAGGCGCGGCGTACCTGCCCCTGGATAAAGGCCTGCCGTCTGCCAGGGTACAGGGCATTCTTACCGATGCCGGGGCCGCTCTATTAGTAAGCGACAGGGAGGAGCCTGCAGATGATAAAGGGAGGGTGGTACTTAATGAGCTGCTGGTGCGTGCTGAAGAAGTTGAACCCGCCTCGTCTTATCCCCCTGACCCGGCCTCTCTGGCTTATGTTATCTACACCAGTGGCAGTACAGGCACCCCCAAAGGTGTCTGTATCACCCACGCGAACCTGAGTCATTATGTGCAGTGGGCCAATGCCACCTATTTTGCCTCTGGGCAGGCCGCGCCCTTCGCGTTTTGCACCTCACTCGGTTTTGACCTTACGGTCACCAGTCTATTCACCACCCTGCTGCGGGGAGACAGCATCAGGGTTTTTGCTTCCGATGATACGGCAAGTGTGTTGAAAGAAGTGTTTATGCCTGGCTCCGGTGTTCGGGCTGTCAAACTAACTCCCTCGCACATTGCTATGCTCCGCCACCTGGAGCTTACGGCTACCGAAGTGGCGGTATGCATTGCCGGTGGGGAGCCGCTTACAGAAGGGCATATGCAAACGCTGAAGACGCTTAACCTGGCCATGGCAGTGTATAATGAATATGGCCCTACAGAAACCACGGTTGGGTGTACCTATGCAGAAGTTACGCCCGGCAGGATCACAATCGGCAAACCTGCCCCCGGGGTCACGGTCCGTATTGTGAATGAAAAAGGAGTAAGGCAACCCATTGCTGCTACCGGAGAGCTATATGTAGGCGGTCCCGGCGTATGTAGCGGGTACCTGCACCAGCCTGGCCTGACAGCGAAGGCGATCATCCCTGATCCGGAAAGCCCCGGCCAAACTCTCTACAAAACCGGCGACCTGTGCCGCTGGCTGCCTGACGGGCAGCTCGAATACCTCGGGAGAATAGATACCCAGGTAAAGATGAATGGCTACAGGCTGGAAATCAGTGAAATAGAATCGGCGATGGAGCAGCATCCCCACGTAAGGCAGGCAGCCGCCTCCCTTATCGAAGATAGTGAAGGCAACCCCTTGCTGGCCGCCTGGCTGGTGGGAGATGAACAACTGACGCATGATGAGATGCGGCAGGCCCTGCTGACTACACTGCCACGCTATGCCGTACCGGGCAGATTCATCCGGGTACCGTACATCCCCATTTCTGTAAATGGTAAAGCAGACCGGGAGGCACTGCATAGCCTGCAAGGTGAGGTGCTGGCAAGAAAGGTATGCGAAAAGCCCCGTACGCCTGAAGAAAAAGTACTGGTATCTACCCTGGAAACAGTGTTTTCATGCGAGGTAAGCCTTTCCGACTACCTCTTTGATATGGGAATAGATTCCATTAAAGCACTGCGCCTGGTAGGGCTACTGTATGAGGCGGGCTATAACCTGCTCCTGATGGAAGTATTGCACATGAGGCCGGTGGCAGAACTTGCCACATTACTGGAACCGGTAAACCAGCCAGGGCACAGCGCCCCGGAAGAGGATGCCGGCCATTTTACTTATGAGAACCTGAGCGAAGACGATCTCGACTCACTTTTCGACTAATTCTGATTCATCATAACCCAATTTGCTGTGAAGGAATTATCACGCGATAATATTCAGGACATATACGAACTGGCCCCCGCCCAGGAAGGCATGTATGTACACCACACCACCGGCGGAGGGGCAGGAGATTACTTTCGCCAGATCCGCTACCGGGTGCATGGTGACCTTGATGCTGCTCTGGTACGGCAGTCCCTGGCCGTGGTAGTGGGCCGTCATGATGTGCTCAGAACCGTATTTAACAGCAAGAAAACTGACCGTAACCTGCAGGTAGTGCTGAAAAAGCGTGAGGCCGTCTTTCACTATGAGGACATAAGCCATATGACTGCGGACAGCCAGGTAAGCTACCTGAACAGAAAAAGTGAAGAACAGCTGTCCCGGGGGTATGACCTGGGCAGGGACATGCTGCTGCAGGTATCCCTGTACAAGGTAGGCGAAACTACCTATGAGTTCTTCTGGAACTATCACCACATTATCCTTGATGGCTGGAGTACGGCTGTGCTGTCTGAGGAATTCTGGTTTACCTACCAAAACCTGAAGGCAGGCAGGGAGGCTTCACTTCCTGCCGCCGTGCCATTTCGCCAGTACATCCTGTGGCTACTACGTACCAGGGACCATCCCAAAGCCCGTCAGTGGTGGAGCGATTACCTCTCCGGCTATCAGTTGACCCCGGTACTGCCTGTGAAGCATACCACCAGCCGGAAGGCTGAGGAGTACATTAAGCTCCCGGTAACTTTTTCCGCAGCGCTTACGGCTCAGTTGGAGCAAGTGGCAAAAGAACATCATGTCACCACGGGCCTTTTACTACAGGCAATCTGGGCCGTATTAGTGGCAAAATATAATGGGACCTCTACCGCCCTCTTTGGTCTGGTAGTAAGCGGAAGGCCTACCGCCCTGCAGGGAATGGACAGAGCGGTAGGTAATTACATCAATGTGGTGCCTGTAAGGATCAGTGTGGAGGCCTCTCTACAGGATATTCTGAGCCGTCTGAAGCAGGAATTTATCCAAAGACAGGAGGTAGAATACCTTCCTTTAAATGAAATCAGTGGAAAACAGCCCAGCCAGGAGCCTTTGTTTGACCATGTACTGGCGTTTGACAACTTTCCCATCCAAAACCAGTCCCGTCCGGTGGAAGACGGCCTGCAGTTTGAAAATTACAGCTTTTACGGCCGCACCAACTTTGACCTGAATGTTAATATCCGCATGGGTGAGCAGATCCGGCTTAGCCTGGATTTTAAAAGCGGTGTATTTGAAAAAGACATGGTGACCCTGGCCGGTAAGCACCTGCTGCATATTGCGCAACAGTTGGCAGAGGGCGTAACCCCGGCGGGTATCCGGCTGACGGATGCAGAGGAGGAAGCCCGGGTGTTGGCCCTTGGCGCACCTCCCGCCTTTGCCTTACCGGAGTGCACTGTACTGGACACGTTCACCGGACAGGCCAGGAGAAATACAACGAAGGCAGCCATTACCGATGCGAGCGGCACGCTTACCTACGCCGGACTGAATAGCGAGAGTGACCTTCTGGCATCAGAGCTTATAGCCCGTGGAATAAGCCATGGCGACCGGGTAGGGGTTCATATAGATCGCGGTGTCCGGGTAGCCACCTGCCTGCTAGCCATTTGGAAGGCTGGTGCGGTGTACGTGCCCCTGGATATGTCCCTGCCCACTGAGCGTGTGGCCTACATTATTGACGATGCAGGCATTAAGTTAATTTTGACAGGCCCAGAGGAAAATCAGGCCGGTTTCACCTGTAAGACCCTGAGCCTGCCAATGGAATACGGTACACCGGATCAGCCCCTGCCAGCACCTACTGCGCTGTATGATACGGCCTACATCATTTACACCTCAGGCACCACCGGCATGCCCAAAGGGGTGCCGATCCGGCATGAAAGTATTGCCGACCGTATCGGGTACCATAATGCTTACCTGCCGGTATTGCACGACAGCAAGGTGTTGCAGTTTGCCTCACTTAGTTTCGATGCTTCACTGGTGGAAATACTCATGCCCCTGTGCAGTGGCGGCACCTCGGTAGTGGCAGGGAGTGAGGTTAAGGCAAACCTGCACCTGCTCACAAACTTTATTTCAATCCATCAGGTGAGCCATGTCATACTGCCGCCTGCCATATTGCGGGCCCTGGAGCGCGATCCGCTGAAAAGTGTAACTACTATCATCAGCACCGGTGAGGCTGCCGCACTTGAAGAGAGCCTTTATTATGCCAGGCATAAGAAGTTTGTAAATGGCTATGGCCCCACCGAGACCTGCGTTGGCGGCGCGTTTTATGAAGTTAAGCCAAACCCGGCACATGCATCTGCTCAATCGCGCAGCATACCTATCGGCCGGCCATTTGCTAATACCCGCATTTACATCCTGGATAAAGAGGGAAGCCTGGCGCCGGAGGGTCATCCGGGGGAAATCGTAATCAGTGGTATCGGGCTAAGCTCAGGGTACCTGAATCGCCCGGACCTAACCGGGCAGAAGTTCACCGGAAACCCCTTCACACAGGAAGAAACGTATGAGCAACTCTACCACACCGGCGACCTTGGCCGGTGGAATGAAGCAGGAGAGCTGGAATACCTCGGCCGCATTGACGATCAGGTACAGGTACGGGGCATCCGTGTGGAAATGAGCGAAATAGCGCATGCACTGCAAAGCATACAAGGTATAAAGGATGTAGCCATTATCCCTCATCAATCAGGGAGTGATACCCTGCTGATGGCCTGCTACAGCGGCTTGCCTCAGGACAGTCATGACCTGAGAAAACATTTGGTTACCGTACTGCCTGCCTACATGGTGCCTTCGCGGTTTATTTATTTGCCCGAACTACCTCTTACTCCCAATGGCAAGGTGGATAAGAAGGCCATACTGCAACATTTGCCCCAGGAAAAGTCATCTGAAGGGAAGCTCTGCCAGACAGAAACCGAAAGGCTGTTTGCCGGATTGTGGCAGGATATTCTCGGGGCAGACAACGTATCAGCCAGTGCTGACTTTTTCGAGCTTGGCGGCCATAGCCTCAAGGCGACTGTGTTTATCTCCAGGGTGTATAAAGAGACTGGTATACGGTTAAATCTCGAGGACATTTTCCTCTTTCCAGTGCTGGAAGAACTGGCCCGTCATCATGACACCATCGAAAGGGATGCCACCCCTGTGATAACGCCAGCCCCGCAATGTGATGATTACCCGCTGACCTCGTCCCAATACCGGATATGGCTGGCCTGTCAGTTTTCGGCAAACCCGGTTTCTTACAATGTAGTTACGGCCTATACCCTGGAAGGCCGGTTTGATATCAATGCCCTCCGGCAGGCCTTTGAGGCTCTGCTTCAGCGGCATGAGAGTTTGCGCACGCGCTTCATCACCATAGCAGGCGAACCCCGCCAGTGCGTACGACCGGATGCCGAACCGGAGTGGCTGGTGAAAGATATCAGCGCCCACCCTGAAGCAGCCGGGCTTACTGACCGGGAAGTGCGTCAAATGCAGGAAAAGCCCTTTGACCTTCGTGAGGGCAACCTGCTCAGAGTTACCGTGCTCAAGCATGCGGCTAATCGGCACGTAGTCATATTTGCGACCCATCACATTGTATGCGATGCCTGGTCAGTTAAGGTGATGACCCGTGAGCTATTCAGAGACTACAATGCACTTGCCGAAGGAAAAGCTCCGGAGCCGGTACAGCTACCTGTGCAGCAGAAAGATTTTGCCGTATGGCAACAGCAGAACGGGCTCTCTGACAAAGACAGAAACTACTGGCATAAAACACTGAACGGCATAAGCCGCCTGCAATTACCCCTGGACTACCCCCGCCCCGAAGTAAGGAAAGGACTGGGTGACAGTTATCAGCGTACACTGCCCAAATCGATGGCCGACTCCCTTACCGGCTTGGCCGTGGAGCGAAAGATGAGCCGGTTTATTGTGTTGCTGGCAAGCGTGAAGGCCTTGCTTTTCAGGTTAAGCGGGCAGGCAGATATCGCTGTGGGTACCACCATCAATGGCAGAGACCTGCCCGAGTTGCAGGACCAGATTGGGTTTTACCTAAATACGTTGGTGCTGAGAACGCAAGTACATGAGGATGAAACCTTCCTCACCCTTTTGAATAAAGCGGCCGGTACTGCCACCAGTGCCTACCGCCACCAGGATTATCCCTTTGATAAACTGGTAGAGGAGCTTGAAGCCGGAAACCAGCGAAACCAGGGGGCATTTTTTGATGTGCTGGTGGAATTAATCGACCTGAAGTCTGTAAGCCAGACCTCCGGCAGACTCAACGGCCTATCGCTTACAGAATGGCCATGGCAGAAAAATCATAGCAAGCACAGCCTGGCCTTTCGATTTATCGAAAAAGAAGATGGCCTGGATCTGAGCCTTGAATACGACACGGAACTATTTAGCGCAGACACCGTCTCCGGGTTGCAGGATATGTACCATAGCCTGCTACAGGAGCTTACCAGTGACCCTGCGTCACCCATTATTAACCCTTCACCGGAAGTTGTTACCAGCCGCTCTTCCGACTCATCATTGGATTTTAATTTTTAAGCAGAATGAAAAGCACTGATCGTCTTGAACTGACAGGCCATGCATTCAGAGAGTTTTTACTTTTTTGGAAGAGCAAGCGGGCCGATTACCGGGAGGGTATCAATTTTTTGCCTGTAAACGATACTCCCCGGGGTACTTTTCAGACTGTGGAGCACGCGGTATCTGACCAGGCCAGCCAGGCCATTAATGAACTTACCGGCCAGCGTGGTCCTGTGGTTTGGGTCAGTGGCGTGGCGGCCATCTCCTGCCTGCTGCAGCGCATAGGCCTGGCGGGAGAGCATCTTATTGCCCACGCACCGCTGTATGGGGTAAGCGAGGAGGCAGAGGTACGCAGAACCCTGTACACCCCCTTATTGCTTGAAGTAAAAGAAGAGAAGGAGGGTACCCCTCTGCTGGTAAAAGACCACCTGGTGAGTATTCAGCAGCAGATAAAGGCTGGTGTACCCTACCAGAATTACCCTGTGGAGGTACTGGAAGCACCGGGCGGGAGCCCTGTTTTCCCCACCGGCCTGCTGCTAAGCTCTAATATTGTCCACCACTATGAGTTGCCGGAAGATGATGCCTACCCGCTCCATATCCGGATACTACTGCAGGATGGCCGCCTCAACATACAGTATCGCTTTGAAGAGGCCTGTCTGGGGTACGAGGAGATAGCTATTTTTCATAAGAGACTGGAACAGGTGTGGGGCTTTATGAATAATAAACAGGCTCTTTTGGAAAACGCTCCCGTACTGCTGGAAGAGGAGTACGCTAGCCTTGAACAAGGACTGCTGACCGAAGAAAAGAACTATGCAGAAAGTGTGAACATCCTCACCATGCCCGGCCTGTTTGCCGGGCAGGTAAGCCGCACGCCTGAGGCGCCCGCTCTGCGCTATGGCAGTACCACACTGACTTACCGTCAGCTAGACCGCCTGGCCCACCGCCTGGCAGCAGAGCTGGTGGCAGTATATGATATAGGGCCCGACAAGGAGGTGGCCTTGCTTATGGACCGGCGGGACTGGACCGTCACCAGCATACTCGCCGTCTGGAAAACAGGCGCCTCCTATCTGCCCCTTGACCCCGGCTATCCTGCAGAACGGATACACCAGATCATGACCGAGGCAAAGCCGGCTATGTGCATAAGCCAGTCCGATTACCTGGACCGGCTGAGCGGGATAGAGACCGGGCTATTTGCCTATGACATTCAGGCCGATATGCTCGAAGACAGGCAGGATTACGCATTTGACAGCCATGCCCGCCCGGCAGATGTGGCCTACACCATTTACACCAGCGGGAGTACCGGTAAGCCCAAAGGGGTGGAAGTATCTCACGCAGCCATTTGCAACACGTTATTATGGAGAAAAGAGGCTTACCGGATGGGAGAGGATACCACCTGCCTTCAGATGTTCTCTTATGCGTTTGACGGCAGCCTTACCGACAGCTTCACCGCCCTGATAGCAGGTGGCTGCCTTGCGGTGCCGGAAGAGGACAAAAGGGAACGGCCCGAGGCGATGAAAGTCTTCCTGACAGAAGCCGGCATTACCCATTTCATCACCATACCCTCATACTACACCGCCTTGCTGGATGCATGGGAGGGAGCCATGGAGGGCCTGAAGGCGGTGACCCTGGCCGGAGAGCCTACCCGGAATGAACTGGTGGAAAAGCACTACCGTAAGCTGCCCCAAGTGAAGCTGATAAATGAATATGGCCCCACGGAGAATGCCGTAGCCAGTACCTGGTCTGAACTGCACAGCGGACAGCCCGTCTCAATAGGCAGGCCGGTGACGAATGTACAGGCTTACGTGGTAGATGATAAATTGCGCCTGACAGCAACGGGTGCAGATGGTCAGCTGGCCCTGGCGGGGCCTCAACTGGCCCGCGGGTACCGCAACATGCCGGAGCTTACCAGCCGCAAGTTTATTCCCCATCCTTTGGGTAGGGGAGAGCGCCTTTACCTTACCGGGGACAGGGCGCGCCTGATGGCTGACGGTAACCTGTACCTGGAAGGCCGGATAGATGAGCAGGTCAAAATACGCGGCTACCTGGTAGAATTATACGAGGTGGAAAAAGCCCTGATGGCGCTGGATGGCGTGGCACACGCTGTGGCTGCTGCACGCAAAGATGCTACAGACAAGCTGGTGCTTTGTGCCTGGGTGGTGGGAACTACCCCGCTTGATACGGATGGGCTGAAAAATGCCCTCACCCTGCCCGCTTACATGGTGCCCGCTCATATACTGCAGACCGATAGCCTGCCCGCAGGGGCTTCCGGTAAAGTGGATAAGAAAAAGCTTCCCGATCCCTTTGCCGGTACATCTGTTGCCGCCGTATTCGAACCACCACAGTCCGAGAATGAAATAGCCCTGGCCGAAGCCTTTCAGCAGGTATTACAAGCGGAGAATATCGGGCTGAACAGTAACTTCTTTGATATGGGCGGAGACTCCATCAAGGCGGTTCAGATTTCTGCCGAAATGTACAAAAAAGGGTTTCTCCTTGATGTGAAAGACATGTTTAATCACGGCAGGCTGCGCGAGCTGGCTGCCCTTGCCACCAAAAGCACTGCAGAGAAAGACGAATCCTTGTCGGGTCACCGGATCGAACAGGACCACGAGGATATGGAGACCGTTAAAGCCATGTTCGGGCGTTGATTTCACCACTATTTTTTAATGCACTCTCATTTTATGCACCAGATCGAAAACACCTACCCACTTACCCCCCTCCAGGAGGGCATGTTTTACCATTACCTCAAGTCCAGCGAATCCAATACGTACATTACCCAGATAGATTATGAGCTAAAAGGGGCCGTAGATTCGGAGTTGGTACGCCGGGCTTTTGATACGATTGTGGAAAGGCATGATATACTGAGAACCTCCTTTCTGAACGAGGGACTCAACAACCTGACCCAGGTGGTATGGAAAGAGCGTACCTGTCCCTTTGACACTATGGACCTGTCCGGCAACGAAAACGCCGCTAAGCAGGAGGAGATACTGAAGCAGGTAAAGTCCGGGCAGTATGAGCAGGCATTTGATCTGGAGAAAGAGCCCCTCATGCGCCTGAACCTTATTCGTCTGGATAAGGACACCTGGCGCATGGTATGGACCTATCACCACATCATACTCGATGGCTGGAGCTGCGGCATCCTCCATCAGGAGTTTTTTCACTGCTATTATGCCTATTATCAGGGTACTGAAGAGGCCCTGCCACCGGCTCCCCAGTTCAGTAAATACCTGAAATACCTGGAGGGTACGAATAAAAAGGAAGGAACTGCTTACTGGAAAAAATACCTCGAAGGGTACAATACCATCGCCAGCCTGCCCGGCAAACATGTGCTTACCACTGAAGGGGTGGCCTATGATAATGAAGATATCTACCTGGAGCTGGGAAAAGACCTCAGCGATTCGCTGAAGCATCTGGCCAGAGAGCGCCGTACCACGCTCAATACCATACTGCAAGCCGCATGGGGACTGCTATTGGCAGAGTACAACGAATCTGAAGACGTGGTTTTCGGTACGGTCGTTTCAGGCAGACCTGCCGGCCTGCACGGAGCAGAGTCTATCGCCGGGCTTTTTATCAATACCATTCCCGTGAGGCTGTCTTTTGATTCGGGGCAGAACTTCTGGGACCTTGTGGCAGCTCATCATACGCGTGCCCTTAAGGCAGAGCCTTACCACCATATTGCCCTGGCGGACATTCAGGCAAACTCTATACCCGGTCATGACCTGGTAAATCACATATTCGTGTTTGAAAATGCTCCTCTGGACAAATCCAGTGAGGAAAAAAGCGGCGATGCACCCTTTACCATTCGCCAGGTAGATGGCTATGCAGAAACCAATTATGACTTTAATGTCAATATTCTGCCTGCTGACCGTATACTGTTCCGGTTTGACTTTAATCGTAATGTCTTTCACCGCCATTCGCTGGAAGATTTCATTGCCCACTACCACCAGGTACTGCGACGCATAGCTACCGGTGAATCTTTCACCCTGGCCTCTCTCACCGCTCTTTCGGAGGAGCAGAAATCTGAGCTACTAAAACTGGGAACAGGACCGGAAGCAGACTATGGCAAAGGCCGTACGCTTAGCCAGGTGCTGCAGGAAGTTACAGCCCGGCAGTCTGACAAACCGGCGGTACGCTGCGGAGAAGAGACATTAAGCTACGGAGAACTTGACCAAAAGGCCACCCTGCTGGCCCGCCACATGCAGGCTAAGGGCGTGCAGGCAGGTGAGGTAGTAGCCGTGATGGCTTACCCCTCTCAGTTGTCCATCATTGCCCTTTCGGCCATTATCAAGACAGGAGCCATTTACCTGCCTGTAGATACCTACCTGCCGAAGGAGCGGGTGATCCATATGATCACTGATGCGGGGGCCAGGCTCATCCTTACTGAAATGATGATGCTGGCCGATGCACTTGAGCTGACCGGCTACGCTGATATGCTGATGTTGGATGACATAGAGGAGGTAAAAGACGCGGCACTCAGTGAAGTAGTAATCTCTCCGCATGACATCGCCTACATCATTTATACCTCCGGCACCACGGGTACTCCCAAGGGCGTACAGATAAAGCAGGAAAGTATCATTGACCGGGCCATGGATCATATTGCCTACCTCCCTGTCAGTGAGGATGATACTGTGCTTCAGCTAGCCTCTCACAGTTTCGATGCCAGCCTTATGGAGGTATTTATGGCCCTTATGAGCGGAGCCACCCTGGAGATGGCCCCGCACGATATTCGCAAAAATGTACCAGCCCTAATCGACCTGATCGATAGCCGGAAGGTAAGCGTGTGTATCATGCCACCTGCCATCATCCGCCTGCTGGAGAGAAGCCCGCTTCCCGGCCTGCGTGTGATCATCAGTACCGGTGAGGCAGCTACCCTGGAGGATAGTTTGTACTATGCCCGTAGCAAGCGGGTGCTGAATGGCTATGGCCCTACTGAGACTTGCGTGGGGGCCTCCTTTGGGGAGGTGCATGCAGATAAAGCAGAGGCTTACCGCCATGTGAAGGCTATACCGATAGGCAAGCCTTTTGCCAATACGACCATCTACCTGCTGGGTAAGGGTGATAAGCTGGTGCCCAAGGGAATGACCGGGGAAATTTGCGTAGGAGGCATCGGCCTGGCCGAGGGGTACCTGAATCACCCGGAACTTACGGCAGAGAAGTTTATTCCCAGCCCCTTTGGCGAAGGGTGCCTGTACCGCACCGGTGACCTTGGCCGATGGAACGGCCAGGGGGAATTGGAATACCTGGGCAGAATAGATGAACAGGTACAGATAAACGGCATACGTGTGGAACTGGCCGAAATAGAGAACCTGCTTATGAAGCAGGATGGCATTATCTCAGTGGCCGTAAAGGTTCAGGAAAATGAGAAAGGTGAGAAGGCACTCATCGCCTACTACACAGCACGCGAAAGTCTGTCCCTGCTCGGTATACGTGAGTACCTGGGCGCACACCTGCCTCACTTTATGCTTCCTGCCTATGCCATGCAAATGGATGAGCTGCCCCTTACGTCTAATAATAAGACAGATAAGAAAAAACTACCCGAAATAGACCCCGCCCTCTTTCACGATACCGAAGCCTACCGGGCACCGGAGACAGAAACGGAAAGTAAAATGGCTGAGATATGGGAGACCATACTGGAGAAAGAGATGCTCGGCATAGATGACCATTTCTTTCATGTGGGAGGCCACAGCCTGAAAGGTATTCAGATCATCAGTCGCATATACAAGGTATTTGACCGGCGCATCAGCCTGGCCGACCTGTTTGCCCACCCCACCATTGCCGGCCTGTCAGCCTACCTGGACGGACAGGAGCATACCACCTATCAGGCAATAGCCCCTCTGCCCGCCCGGGATCACTACCCGCTCAGCTTTGCCCAGCTACGCCTCTGGTTACTGGGCCAGCGCAGCGAGACCGGCGGTGCCTATAATGTACCGGCAGCGTATGAGCTGGTGGGTGACGTGGAAACAGACAAGCTGGAGAGCTCGCTGGCGGCGGTAATCAACAGGCATGAAATACTGCGGACTGTGTTTGTAGAAGTGCAGGGCGAGCCTGTGCAGAAGATACTGCCCGATGCTGCCTCCACCGGGTGGAGGCTCCATGTGGTTGACCTGAGTGACAATGACCAGGCAGAAGAAATACTGGAAGACCTGGCAGCCGAGAATTTCTCAGCCCCTTTCGACCTGTCCAGCGGACCCCTGCTACGTACTACACTCGTGCACATGGCGCCCGGCAGGCACGTACTTCTGTTTACCATACACCATATCGCCAGTGATGGCTGGTCGGCCGGTCTGCTCTTCAGAGACTTTAGCCAGTACTATAATGCGGCTGTAAGCAACGTAGCACCCGGCCTTGTACGGCTTACGGTTCACTATAAAGAGTTTGCCGACTGGCAACGCAGGCAGCTTTTGGAAGAAAATGCTGCCCCGCACCGGGCTTACTGGCTGCAAAAACTGGAGAACCCACCCCTCACTGTAGTAGCGGGTGATAAGGAGAGGCCACGGGTGAAGTCTTACACAGGGCAGACCATTGCGCACCCCTTCGACCAGGAGGTATACAAAGGCCTGAAAACGCTGGCGGAGGATGCTGGTGTAAGCAAATTTGTGCTGCTGACCGCATTAATAAAAACGCTGATAACCCGCATGACCGGCCGTACCGACCATGTGGTGGGCACGGTGATAAATGCCCGTGGTCACGAAGACTTTGAGCACCAGGTGGGGATGTTTACCAACACCCTCGCTCTGCGTACCCGGGTGGGTAGTGAGGCCACATTTGCCGACATGCTGCAGCAGGTCAGGCAAACGGTGGTGGAGGCCTTCAAGCATCAGAAGTACCCCTTTGAGCAGGTGCTGGATGACCTGCGCTACCAGACCCCTGAGGGCCATGCCCCATTGTTTGATATCATGGTGGTGCACCAGGATGAGAACAGGCAGAAATCTTCCCGTCTCAAAGGCGTGGAACTGAAGCCTTATAAGCTGGATGTACCCATGAGCCGCTACGACCTTATTTTTGCCTTCAGGGAAAATGAAGAAGGCCTGACCCTGGGTGTCGAGTTCAGCGAAGATCTCTATAAAGAATCTTTTATTTACGCCATGCTGGCGCGTCTGGATCTGATAATAGACCAGATACTTTTTGATAAAAACCAACCCCTTAACAGCATCAGAATCGATCTGGAAGAAGAAAGAGAAGTGGTGGCTTCGGCCAATGCCATCGACCTTGACTTTGACTTCGATTAACTCTCCCACAAGCAAGCTGTATTGACTTTATGAGCAAGGAAAATATTCTTCGCAAGCGGTTTCTGTATCAGTACTGGATAGAGAAAATAAGCGCCGCACGCCGCACAGTATCACCCCTTACTGCCCTTGACCTACAGGAGGTAACCGGGGCAGATATGCCAACAGATGGTGCCTGTACCGGTAAGCTACCCGTATCAGTAAGCCAGGCTGTAACCCAAATGGCCAAGGGAAACCCCCTGGCCATATCGGCCCTGTGTATGGCTGCTACGCGGCTGCTTGTGGCCCGTTACTTTCCCGAAGATAAAGGGCTTTTGGCCAGTCCTCCGGCACTGAGTACGCCGGGAGAGGCACCGCTCTTTTACCAGATCGAGCTGCAAGAGCAGGGAACGGCCAGGGATTTGCTGATCGCTACCCGGCAGGAGATTAAAGAAGCCATGGGTAGTGGCGATTACGATTTTGAGACTTTGCTGACGGAGGCTGATTCGCTTGATCCTGTCACCTCCGGGGCTTTTACATTCACCTGCCGGCATGAAGGGGTTCATGCTGTGATGCCTTCGTATGCAGGCTGGCAGTTTACTACTGCCCTGGCAGAAGGTACGCTGGAGCTTTCCTTTTCCTGGCAGCATTCGCCTATGCATGAGGCCGTGGCAAATCAGATTCACCGGCATTTCATCAATCTGCTGGCCCAGATTGTGGCAGACCCTGCCGTACAGCTTTCGGCCATAGTCCTTGCCGATGAGATTGATGTGGCTGAGTTTGCCGAGCGTAGTCCCGAAGAGGAAACAGCTCTGGTGCACGCGCATGTAGCCGAATTATTTACCCATCAGGTAGAACAAACACCGGCTGCAAGGGCGCTGGTGTTTGGGGAGACGGTCTTAACCTATGACCGGCTTGGTGCTGAGGTGGACAGGCTGGCCGCCTGCCTGGCTTCCAGGGATGTACACAAGCGCCCTGTAGGCGTATTGCTTTCCCGCAGCCACCGCTCGGTGATTGCTATGATGGCCATACTGAAAGCGGGAGGGGTGTATCTGCCGCTTGATACCGCCCTGCCGCAGGAGCGTCTCCGGACCATTGTGGACATGGCCCAACCTGCTCTGATATTGACCGAAGAGGAAGTAGCCGGACTGCTGAATGGCTCTGCCTGCCCACGCATGGCCTGGGAAGCGCTTGAAGAAACTTATCCGGCAGTGAGCATGCCCGTAATATTGCCGGAAGACCCCGCTTATCTTATCTATACCTCAGGCTCTACCGGCGTGCCCAAGGGGGTGGAGCAAACGCACAAAACCCTGATCAACCTCATGGAGTGGCAACGGGCACAGAGCGGTATTGATACCGGCCTCAGCTACCTCCAGTATGTTAGCTTTGGGTTTGATGTGGCCCTGCAGGATGTGGCCTACGTACTCGGTTACGGTGGAGAGTTGCATGTATTGCCCCAGGCACTCAAGCTTGATTTTCCTGCCATCGCTAAGTATGTAGCTGACCATGATATTGCCACCCTTTCGCTTCCCTGCTCAGTGCTGACTAACATTTTTGCTGATAAGGAACACCTCTTTCAGCGTCATGCACTACGGCACATCATTACCGCAGGAGAGCAATTAATGATCTCGCCTGCACTGGCAGATTTTCTAAAGAAAAATCCTGAGGTACAGTTACATAATCACTATGGCCCTACGGAATCTCATGTAGTTACTACGCATACCATGTGTGCCGGAACAGGCCCCCTGCCGGTAAAGGCTCCCATCGGAAAGCCGGTACAAAACACCCGCATTTACATCCTGGATGCAAGTGGCCGGCAGCAGCCCGCCATGCTGCCCGGCGAGCTGTTCATTACCGGCCATCACCTGGCTAATGGCTACCTGAATGAAGTGGAACGAACAGAAGAGAAGTTCAGGCACATGCCGCTGGCTATTGGTGAAACCGAAAGGGTATACGCCACTGGCGACCTGGCCCGCTGGCTGCCAGACGGAACTATCGAATACCTTGGCCGGGTGGATAACCAGGTAAAGGTGCGTGGTAACCGTGTGGAACTGGGAGAAGTAGAGCGTGCCCTGCTCCGGATAGATTCTATTGCCGAAGCGGCCGTAGTACTCCGTCACCATGCAGATGGTAGCGGCTACCTGGCGGCCTTTTACACAGCAGGCAGCGAGGCACCGGGTGAAGATACCATACAGGTCACCTTGTCTGCTTCCCTGCCGGATTATATGGTGCCTTCTGTATTTGAGATACTGACCTCCCTGCCCCTGAACCCGAATGGCAAGGTGGATAGAAAGCTGCTTTCGCGTATTGAAATCACCGAAAAGTCAGGCTTGGTAGAGCCCCGATCAGATATGGAGGTCATGCTGCTGGGTATATTCCGTAAGCTGCTGGAAAGAGACGATATAGGCATTACTGACAACTTCTTTACCCGGGGCGGGCACTCGCTAAAGGCCATGCGGGTCATCAGCCATGTGCTTAAGGAAACGGGCGTGGAAGTAAACCTGAAGGATTTCTTTGCTAACCCTACCGTCATCGGGCTATCAGAATTGCTGGCTGCAAAAGGGACTGATACGGTGTATAGCCACCTGCAGCCTCTGCCGGAAGCGGCTCACTATGCGCTGTCTCACAGCCAAAAGCGCCTTTGGTTACTACAGCAGGCAAACCCTGCGGACGTCGCTTACAACATGCCCTATGCCTACCGGCTGGAGGGGGCTCTTGACCTGGACGCTTTCCGAAGCGCCTGGCAAACTATAGTGGAAAGGCACGAAGTACTACGGACGATTTTTCCTGAGGTCAAGGAAGGGCCTGTGCAAAAAGTAATTCCCGTCTCACATGTTATTACAGCCATCCCTTTAGAAGATGTGCAGTACAGCTCAGATCCAGAGGCCCTGGTGAGAGAGGCAAATCGTACACAGGCATCGAAGCCATTCGATCTTACCGGGGAACTGCCTTTCCGCATCAGCCTGTGGCAGACTGCTGAGGATACCCACATCTTACTGCTTACCCTTCACCACATTGTGTGTGACGGGTGGTCTATGGAGATATTACAAAGGGACTGGCTTAAGGTATATCACGCCCTTATTCAGGATGAAAGCCCCCTGCTTCCCGGGCTACCTATTCAGTACAAGGACTTCGCCCACTGGCAGAACAGCAACCTGGAAGACGACCGGGCAGAAGCTCACCTTGCCTACTGGCAGCGTGTGTTTAGTGAAGAGATTCCTTCGCTGGATCTTTTTTCCGACAATAACACAGATGCTCCTAAGGAAACAGGTACCACCGAAATAGCCCTGGATGAGTCACTGGTGAGTGAGATAGAAGCCTGCGCCGCGGCCAGGGAGATAAGTCCCTTTACCGTGGTGTTCTCGGCTCTTAATGCCCTTCTTTATCGCTACACCGGCCGCACGGATATCGTGATAGGCTCGCCGGTAGCAGGTCGCCAGCACCCCGACCTGGAGGACCTTATCGGGGTATTTATCAATACCATCCCTTTCCGCACCCGATTCAGTGAAGCAGAAGGGTTTGATAAGCTGATAGATGAGGCAAAAGAGGTCATGATGGGAGGGCTGGAACACCAGGTTTATCCTTATGATCTCCTGGTGGAAAAGGTCAGTTCAGCCGGTACCCGGGGATCAGGCCAGCTCTATGAAGTAGGGGTTTCCTGGCATGATACTTATACTGAAAAGCCTGTTGTAGAACAGGGTAGTCTGGGCATTTCACCCTTTGATGGGGACATACAGGTGGCGAAGGCCCCGGTATGGTGGCACGGATTTTATAACAGAGGTTCGCTTAGTCTTGGCCTTGAGTATGAAAAAGACCGGATTAGCGATCGTATGGCCGAAGGGCTGCTGGCTCACCTGGTGGCCTTACTCAGAGAGGCCATGCGGCAGCCTTCCGCACCCATTGCCAGTCTTTCATATTTCACATCCGGAGAAACAGAAGAATTACGCAGGCTGGGAGAGGGCCTTTCCGGCCATGACGCTGACCTTACGGTTATAGATATCTGGAATAAAAACCTGCCCTGGTTTGCCGATCTTCCGGCTGTTTCAGACAGTGTACAGACACTTTCTTATGCCCGGCTCGAGGAGCTGTCTAACCAGCTCGCCAGGCATATGAGAGAGGAGTGTGCCATCCGGCCCGGCGACCGGGTGGCACTCCTTTCCGGCAGGTCCTCACTATCGGTAGTGGCTATGCTGGCCATACTGAAAGCACAGGCAGCCTATGTGCCTTTCGAAACAGACCAGCCCGAAGCCCGCCTGCAGGCTATGACAGAGGATGCCAGCCCGGCTATGTTCATGACCGATATGGATCACCTGGATGTGGCCATGGGTAACTTTCAGGGTCCCCTGTTCGCCCTGGATCTGCAACTGGACAGCCTGACGGACTCGCCGGATCCACTCAAACTGACCGGGCACGGGGACCAGCTCGCCTACATCATGTATACCAGTGGCTCCACAGGTATGCCTAAGGGCGTCATGGTACCTCACCGTGCTATTGTGAGATTGGTAGAAGATCCCGGTTACGTGATGTTATCAGCCGGGGACCGCCTGCTGCAGACCGGCTCGATGGCATTTGATGCGGCTACATTTGAAATATGGGGCATGCTGCTTAACGGTGGCTCCGTTCACCTGAGCGACAAGGAAGACCTGGTAGATACCGGCTCACTAAAGGAAATGATTACCTCCAAGGGTATCACGACCATGTGGATGACCTCTGCCTGGTTCAACCAGGTATTGGATACGGATATCACGCTGTTCCAAAACCTGCAGCACCTCCTGGCCGGAGGGGATAAACTTAGTCCCTCACACATAGCCAGACTCAGAAACCAGTACCCGGACCTGAATATCATTAATGGCTACGGACCCACAGAGAATACTACTTTCTCCCTGTGCCATAGCATAGAAGAAAGCGATGGCGAAACTGCCATACCTATCGGCCGGCCTGTGCGGGGTACCTCCGTTCACCTGCTGGACCATCATATGCAGCCTGTACCGGCCGGCGTACCAGGGGAGATATGCTTTAGCGGTACCGGTCTGGCTACCGGGTATCTGAATAATCCCGAACTCACGGCTGAGAAATTCATTACCGATCAGGCTGCCGGCACCGTCTACTATAAGAGCGGTGACATTGGCCGTTGGAGAGAGGACGGCACCCTGGCATTTCTGGGAAGAAAAGACGACCAGGTAAAGATCAGAGGATTCCGGCTAGAAACAGGAGAAATTGAAAATGCCATCGAGGCACTGCCGGAGATAGAACAGGCAGTGGTGGTGAGGCGACACACCGACCAGGGTGAACTATTCCTGGCCGCTTACTATACAGGAGCCTTTCCGGCAGAAGACCTACGTAAGAGCCTGCATAGCCGGCTACCCTCCTACATGATGCCTGCTCACCTGGAGCAAGTAGAGACCATACCCCTGACCCGCAACGGAAAGGCAGACCGGAAGGTGCTGGCCGAAAGGCCCCTGAGCCTTGCCGTGACCACGCTGGAAGAGGGGAATGGGGTGACTGAAAAAGTCCTGCTGGACATCTTCCGGCAGGTGCTTAACAGGCAGGAGGTAGGTATCCACGATGACTTTTTTGATAAGGGAGGTCACAGCCTCAGGGCCATGCAGCTTGTGGCTGAGGTAAAGGAGAGGCTGGGAGTGGAAGCCCGGCTACGTCACGTATTTGAAATGACGGATGTGTACAGCCTGGCGCAATGGCTGGACACTCAGCTTGTGGCAGATCATAAGCAAGTATGTCCTGTAGAGGACCAGACCGATTACCCCCTGAGCCACTCGCAGCAGCGGCTCTGGATGTATCAGCAGACGCACGCCGGGGACACCTCCTATCACATGCCCTTCCTGTTCAGGATAGAAGGTGCGCTGGATATCACGGCCTTCAAAGGAGCTTGGAAAGAACTGGTAAAACGCCACGAAAGCCTCAGGACCCTCTTCCGCTCAGTAAAAGGCGAGGCGAGGCAAATCGTACTGCCGCCTGCTGAGGCTACTGTGCCTGTGCACATCGGTGAATTGATTGACTGCAGCAGTGAAGCTTTCGAGGAAGAGGTGAAAAGCCTTATTGCAGACCCCTTCAGGCTGGACAAGGGTCCCCTGTTTCGCCTTCATTGCTGGCCCTCCGGTGTGGCAGAGCATACGGTACTGCTCGTAATCCATCATATCATCTGTGATGGCTGGTCGCTGGGGGTACTGCAGAGAGAGTTTCTGGCGCTTTACGAAAGTCAATTGACCCATGCTCCGGATTCGCTTCCTAAAATGGAGGTACAATACCGTGATTTTGCGGTATGGGAACAGAGCCGTCTGGCGGAAGGCAGCTATCAGATACAAAAGGAGTTTTGGAACAACCTCTTCTCCGGTGAACTACCGTCACTTAATCTGCCCCTGGTGCACCACAGGCAGGCAAATGGTGAGCGAAAAGCAGCCTCCACAGGGCTGCGTATAGAAAGCGCCGTGTACGAAGAGGCTATAAAAAATACCCGGGGAGCAGAAGCTTCGGCCTACTCCCTGGTTCTCACCGCAATCAAGAGTCTTCTCTACCACTATACTCATCAGACGGATATCGTGGTTGGCTCTCCGGTAGCAGGGCGTACCCAAAAGCCTTTGCACAATCAGATAGGCTTTTTTGTCAATACCCTGGCCCTGCGCAGTCAGATAGACCCTTCCCTGGGCTTTATCGACGTACTTAAAAAAGAGCACCAGGCATTCATGACGGCTTCCGATCACCAGGAGTACCCCTTTGACCTTCTGGTGAAGGACCTGGACGTAGAAATAGACCGTACCCGCCATCCCTTGTTTGATGTGGGGTATTCATGGCATGAAGGTTACACAGATGGCAATGATAGCAGGGCAGGAATCACCCTGCATACGCTGCCTGCCGGGTTCGAATCAGCCCGGGCGGATCTCTGGTGGCATGCGCGCACTGATGATAACGGGGATCTGCTGATAGGAATGGACTATGATGCCTCCCTGTTTGACGAGGCATTTATCAGCCGCCTGCTCGGTCACTTCAAAAAAATTCTCAAAAGCATTGCCGATAAGCCGGGAGCACCCGTCTCATCCCTGTCTTATATGGATGAGGGGGAGAAAAACAGGCTAATGGCATGGGCTCGCGGCAGTGTGGCCCCTGCAGCCAAAGAAACCGTGACCGGCCTGTTTGAAAAAGTACTGAAGGCCTACCCTGATCATGTGGCGGTAGAGCTGGGTGACGTCTCCCTGAATTACAGCTCGCTGAATGAGCGAGCCAACCGGGTAGCTGCCTGCCTGGTGAATGCTCATAACGTCAAACCCGGTGCCCATGTGGCCCTGCTGGTTAATCGTAGTCTGCAGGTGCCGGCTATTATTCTTGGTATACTGAAAGCAGGTGCCGCTTATGTACCTGTGGACGATGCCAGTCCGGTAGAGCGTATCGGACAGATCATATCGGACGCTGAGGCGGCTGCCGTTATTTACGATAAGGACCTTGCCGGCTCCCTCCCTGACTCATGTCCGCCTGCTATTAGCAGTGAGGAGCTTTTCCATTACTCATCCAAAGGCTTTACCCCGGTGACGAATGGGCCCGATGACCTGGCGTACATCATGTATACTTCCGGATCTACCGGTAAACCGAAAGGCGTAATGGTCCCTCACCGGGGCATTGCCCGGCTGGTACACGGTACCAATTTTGTCCCCCTGGGATCGTTTACGCGCTCGCTGCCTACCAGCTCGCTCGCTTTTGACGGGGTCACCTTCGAGTTCTTCGGTCCGCTGCTGAATGGCGGAACTATCGTAATGGTGGCGAAAGAAGACTTGTTGAACCCCAGACGATTGGCCGAAATTATCGAGCAGAAGCGCATCACCCACATGTGGATGACCTCTTCATGGCTGAACCAGGTCATTGATGAAGACCCCGGTGTGTTTGCGTCGCTGGAATACTTACTGGCCGGAGGTGATAAGCTATCACCCAATCACCTTGGCAAGCTGCGGGAAGCGTGCCCGGACCTGCTGCTCATTAATGGCTATGGCCCTACGGAAAATACGACCTTCTCCCTGTGCCATACGATAGAAGAAATTGATCCTGAGGGCATACCCCTGGGTAAACCGATCAGAGGGACCTCTGCCTACATTCTTGACTCTCACCTACAACCTGTGGGAGAGGGGATAGAAGGCCAGCTATACCTCGGGGGAGACGGTCTGGCCCTTGGCTACATGAATGACGCCCGGCAGACTGAAGAACGCTTTATTCCCAATCCTTTTGGAGAGGGCTGCCTCTATGCCTCCGGCGACCGCGGCAAGTGGTTGCCGGGTGGCATTGTGGCTTTCTGTGGCCGGATGGATGACCAGTTGAAAATTCGTGGATACCGGATAGAACCCGGTGAAATAGAGACCCTTATAGAAGCATGCGAAGGAGTAGACCAGGCGCTGGTATTGCCTAACCGCAAAACCAGCGAAATAACCCTGGCCGCTTTCTATTCAGGAACTGTCGAGGTGGAGACGCTCAAAGGCGAATTACTGAAAAAACTGCCTGCCTATATGGTACCCGGCTGCATGGAACGCTTGGAAGCGCTGCCCCTGAACAGGAATGGCAAGGTGGATAGAAGCAAATTGCTGGAGATGATTCCCTCAGGCTCTGGCATAGCGGACTCATCACATTCGCTGCCTGTCAGTGACCCTGTGCTCAGCAGGGTGCTTGACCTGTTCAGGGAGATTCTCGCCAATCATGCCATCGGACCTGATGATGATTTCTTTAACGCAGGGGGGCACTCACTGAAAGGACTCACCTTTACCAGCCGCATATACAAGGAATACGGAATAGACCTGACGCTAACTGACCTTTTTGAGTACCCCACGGCGCTGACTATGGCGGAAAGGCTGAAGGAGGAAAACATAGGTAAGTTGTATACGCCCATTGAGCCTGTTCCTGAATCGGAGGATTATGTGCTGTCGCACAGCCAGAAGCGGGTGTGGATACTGCAGCATATGAACCCTGAGCTCACGGCTTATAATATGTCCTTTACCTACCGGGTAGAAGGGGACTTTACAGACGGTGAGATAGCTTTAGCCCTGCGTACCATTGTGCAACGGCATGAAAGCTTCCGTACTGTATTTATTGAAAAGAATGGTGAGCCCCGCCAGCAGATCATTCCTTTTGAGGACATCACCCTTGCTATAGACATCGTGCAGGCTGCAGGAGAGGAAGAGGCGCTTGACCTGATGGAGCAAAAGCTACGTGAACAGAACATGAAGCCGTTTGACCTTTCTGCCGGCTTACTTCTGCGGATGGCCCTGGTACGTGTGGATGATCAGAACACAGGTCTTTGCCTTACCCTTCACCATATCATCGGAGATGGCTGGTCGCTGGAGATTTTCACCCGGGAGTTGCAGACTATTTTACTACATCAGCGTGGTGAAGGCCCGGCTCCGGAGGCACTGGCCATTCAGTACAAAGACTTTGCCGCCTGGCAGCAGCATCAACTGAGCGGTTCTGGCCTGGCGACACACCGTGCCTACTGGCATGAGCGCTTCTGTACGCCTATTCCCGTACTGGATATGCCTCTTACCTATGAGAGACCGGCTAGCCGGACCTACGCCGGTGAGACTATCCACCATACGCTGGATAAGGGCTACGCCCATAAGATGCTGGCCTTTGCCCGCAACGAAGGGGCCAGTGTTCATAGCCTTCAGCTTGCAGTGGTCAATGCCCTGCTGTATCGCTACACCGGGCAGAATGATATTGTATTAGGCCTGCCGGCTACGGGTAGGAGTCACCCGGACCTGGCCGGACAGATCGGGTTCTTTATGGATACTATTGCCCTGCGTACGGTTTTTGATGGCGGGGATAAGGCAAGCGATCTGGTTCATAAGACCCATAAGCGCATGATGGAGGCCTTCACCCACCAGGCCTATCCTTTTGATAAGCTAGTGGAAGACATTCAACTGCCTTCACCAGCCAACCGTCATCCTCTCTTTGATGTAATGGTCATTAACCAGATCATTAGTGATAAGGAAGCGACAGGCGGCCACCTACCCACTCAAAAGGCCCTTGTGAAGTCCTATCAGATGGCTCCTGTAAACAATGAGGCCAAGTTCGATATCACGGTAAGCTTTTTTGAGACCGATACCGGTTTAGAGCTTACCATACAGTATAATAAGGCCTTGTTCAGCAAGCCCTTTGTACAGGATATGATGGGTCACCTGCTCCGGCTGCTAGACTGGATGCTGAGTGGTGAAGATTGCTCACTTGATGAGACCGCTATGCTCTCTGCGGCGCAGGTTGACAGTCTGCCGGTAACGGATAAAGAGGCAGCGGCCGTATCCGAAGAGGATTTTGTCACGAGGGTGCTTCGCCAGGCAAGCCTTACACTGGAAGCACCCGCCGTGCTATACGAGGGTCACCGGATGACGTATGACCAGCTTGTGAAAATGAGTGGCAGGCTGGCCAATTACCTTATGGAAACAGGGCTGAAGGGTAATGGAGAAACGGTGGCCTTATGCCTCAGACGCACTGATAAACTGCCCGTAGTACTCTTAGGAATTTTACGCGCCGGGGCTGCCTTCCTGCCGCTGGATCCCGAACACCCGGCCGAGAGCATCGCCTATAAGCTGCAGGATGCCGGGGCGGCTGTATTGCTTACGGATTCCGGGGCCGGACCGGATGCCTTCGAGGGGACCGCTCTTGCACTGGATGCGATCTGGGGCGAGCTGGAAAGCTACTCGCCGGATGTGTTCATAAGTACCCGCCCTGAATCACTGGCATATGTCCTTTATACCTCCGGCTCCACCGGCCGGCCTAAAGGGGTGGCCATTACCCGGGCCAATTTCAGCTTCTACATAAACTGGGCGGACGGATACTACTTTAATGACCAGGGAGGCCACCACTTCCCCGTATTTACCAGCATCGCTTTTGACCTGACGTATACTAGCATCTTTTCACCCCTTTTGCGGGGTGATTTTATCCGGCTTTACGATCAGGCAGACGTGGCTGAAAGCCTGAAAGCTATTCTACTACCGGAATCCGGCCTTACCGCCATCAAGCTTACCCCTTCGCATGTGCAGATGATTGACATGCTGGGCCTTGAGCGTACGGGCATTGGTACAGCTATTATCGGTGGGGAGGCCCTGCGTGCCTGCCATGTGGCGATACTGAAAAAGCTTAACCCGGCCATGCGCGTATTTAATGAATACGGGCCTACAGAAACTACCGTAGGCTGTACGATCAAGGAAATAGAAGCGGATGCCGATATCACTATCGGTAAACCGATCAGCGGGGCGGGGGCCTATATCATGCGAAACGGCCATCTGCAACCGGTAGGGGTACCCGGGGAGCTGGCCATAAGCGGCAGGGGAGTGGGGCAGGGGTATGTGAACCGGCCGGACATGACTGCGGAAAGATTCATAGATAACCCCTTCGGTAGGGGCAAATTATATCGCACCGGGGACTTGTGTAAGTACCTGCCCAACGGGGAGATCGCCTACCTGGGGCGAATAGACCACCAGGTGAAGATTCGTGGCTATCGGATAGAGCCGGGCGAAACTGAAGAGGCGATAAGCCAGTGCCCCGGAGTGGATGAGGCGATCGTGGTGGTACAAGGTACTGTTGCTGATCCTCTGCTGGCTGGCTACTTCACCGGTACGTCCAAAGCAGAGGAAGTTATGGACATCCTGCGTCAGAAGCTGCCTGCCTATATGATCCCCTCACGCCTGGAGGCGCTGGAATCTCTGCCCCTTACGCCTAACGGAAAAGTCGATCGCGCCAGCCTGCAGGCACGGGAGGTAGCCGGGCCCGTACGGGAGATAAGGCAACTGCCTGTGGATGCTACGGAAGCCATGGTGGCCGAGGTTTTTGCGGCGGTGCTGGGCCTGGACAGCGTAGGTACAGACGAGGACTTCTTCTCACTGGGTGGCCACTCTTTAAAAGCCATGCAGGCGATCAATAGCCTCACGGAAAAGACAAATAAAGACCTTAGCATCAGGTCGATATTTCAATTCCCTACGGCAAGCGGGCTGGCAGAGCATCTGAAACAGAAGGACGTGGAGTGTCTGACAGATATGCCTCTGGCCGAAGAGAAGGACAAATATCCTGCGACCCACGGGCAGACAGGCCTGTACCTGAAACACCGGTTTAAGAAATCTGCCTTTGCCTTCAATATGATGGAGCAGGAAGTCATGCAGCATGCTGATATGCCTGCCCTGCGACAGGCCCTGGCAGCTATGATTTCGCGCCATGAGAGCCTGCGGACGCGATTCTCCGCAGATGATGAGGGCAAGGTATGGCAGCACGTCATTCCTGCCGCCGAAATGCCCGAGCTCCTGTGCGAATATGACCTCAGGGAAAGGGAGGATGCCGCAGAGGTGTGCCATCAGGAGATAGGCAGGCATATAGCTCGCAGGTTTGACCATAAGACCGGACCGCTGATGATGGTGTATGCTTATCACCTGCCCGGGGATGAAACCAGGCTGTGCCTTGTCATAGACCACATCATATCCGATGCATGGTCTATGCAGACCTTCCGCAGTGAACTGCTTAGCTTTTACACCTACTTCAGTACGGGGGCGGCAGAACTGCCCGCCTCTTTGCCTGTTCAGCTAAAAGACTATGCCGTATGGCAGCAGGCCATGCTTGCCGGACCAGGGGCAGATACAATGAGGACCTACTGGCATGACCTTATGCGAACCAGACCGGAAGCCCTCAAGCTGCCCTATTCCTTTGAAAAGGCTGTGGTGACCTCGCACAGGGAGCGCCTGCAACGAGACATGGATGCTTACTTCCATCAGGTGCCGGTCCCTTTACAGGTAACGATGTACCGGACGCTTTTCAATGCAAAGCCTCTTGAAAATGGTGGTGCCTTTGCCCTTTTCTTGCACGGCGATACCTACCATAAGCTTACCGCGCTGGCAGATGGCCTTGGCATAAGCATGTTTGCGTTGCTTACTGCCAGCCTGTACATGCTGGCTGGGCGCCTTTCCGGTCAGAGGGATATCTGCCTGGGTTCACCGGTGACCATCCGTAACCGGCCGGAGCTTAATCTTCAACTGGGCTGGTTCCTGGACACTCTGCTGCTACGAACCACATTAGATCCACATCAGCCTACGCATGACTTTCTGAAGCAGGTAAATGAGGAAAATGCGCAGGCTATGGAAAACAGGCTCTATCCATTCGAATACATATTGGAAGACCTGGATGTAAGTACCGACCTGGTGGGTGCGTTGTTTATTCACCTGATCGATTTTACGCGCCACGGGGCATTGCCGGAGAGTAAAAAGGAGGCAGTGCACCGTGATAAGGGCACGCCTACGTTCGATCTCAATTTCACTTTTCATCAATACACGGACGGCCTGCAACTGATCATAGACTACCGGCCAGAGCTATTCACTCCTTCACGGATAGAGGATATCTCCGGTATATACCTGAGTCTGCTAGGAAACATGGCTTCCGATACGCATAGATCTGTCATAACGCTATTGTCTGATGCCTGAAGAGGCTGCGGACAGGCATTTTACTTCAATCACAATACCATAGAAAAGCAACCCTATTTATGAAACGTTTGTATTCCCTATTTCTAAGATGCGGCCTGTTAGCCCTTGCCGTTTTGATCTTACCCGCTGCGGGCAGCCTCGCGGTTGCCCAAGCTCCTGTCGACAACCCGGTAGCGGCACGCTACGACCTACAGGACCACTGGACTGATGAGATTTCCTGGCAGCAGGTGGTGGTGGCCAATGAAGTGGAAGGCCTGGTGGGCGAAGGTTCGGTAGTGGATTCTGCTATTATGAGACAGGCCATGCTTGATATCTCTGCCGATGGCGGGGGTGTTCTGTACTTTCCCGCAGGTACGTACCACTTTACTTCAGACCTGAGTATACCGACGGGTGTGGTACTCCGGGGCGAATCACCTGCCACGGAAACGGAGGCTAAAGGAGTGATTTACATGCTCAACACTCTGTTTGATTTCCCTAAGTACAAGCCCACCATGTCCCGGCAGGAAATGGACACGGTGGTATTCGTGGATATACCGAACAGTACGGCGTTCAAGCTTATCACTGCAGATGAAGGAGCTGAGAAGATAGGGCTGGTAAACCTCGACATAAACCGTGGCATGATCGACTTTCATAACCGGGGTGTGATGGCGGATACTTCGGCACAGGACTACCAGACAGGTACAACATCGCTGTATGATAAAGTGGTGATATATGGAAACAATCAAACGAATGTGGCTATGCCTGACCCGCGCATTCCCAGTGTCAACATGAGACATATCGGTCAGCTATGGCAGAGATGGCCGCTGCATGAAGCGTCCAATATCAATATTATGGTAAAGAAGTACGCCATTGTAGCCAATAACCGGCTCAATGATAAGGTAGAAGACACTTTCAGGCAGTTTGGCTACCTGGCTGATAACGGGATGAACTTTGACGGCGCCCGTGCCACTTTCGACTACGGCGACCACAACGGCATAACGGTGATCCAAAACCCTGATGCGGATGACAATGCAAGTGCTTCGGTGGAGAACACTGGCAGTGCACCGGCCGGGGAGGTGATGGTGAAGGATAACTATGTAAGGGTACTGAGCCAGAATGAGCCTATCGTGTACAAAGGTGACGTGGAGGTGGCGGATAACCGGACTATGCTGTATGATAAGGAACACGAGAGCTACATAATGCGTGATGGTCGCTCTACGCTGTATAACGACTACCTGAGGCTCTTCCCTAATCCTGAGATAAGCACCCCGCATGAGTTTTATACTGAAACAGATACGGTACGCTATCGCCTGATCAAGCCCCTGAACTACGATCCAGCTAAGGAATATCCGATGGTGGTCTACCTCCATGGCAGCGGTGAGAATGGCGATGATAATAAGCTTCAGCTCAGAAACTTTATATGGCAGTTTACTACCGATGAAGCCCGTGAGGAGTACCCCTGCTTCATTTTTGTGCCTCAGTGCCCCTGGCATATGCAGACGTTCACTGAGTCGGTGGAAGAGGTGAGTTTTGATTACGTGGATGAGGTATTTATGGCCCTTGACGAGGTAAATACTACCTATAGCATTGATAAAAAAAGGCAATACCTGGTAGGCATATCCACCGGTGGCTGGTCTACCTGGGAGATCATTGCCAACTACCCGAAACGTTTTGCTGCGGCTGTACCTATAGCTTCTTACAAGCGGTACAACGAATGGGATAAAAAGGAAAGAAAGAAGGAGCTTAGAAATGCCAGAAAAACAGCCGTATGGGCCTTTCATGGTGAAATAGATGAGTGGGTGCCTTCTGCCTTTGCCCGTCTGAGTATAGCCGAGCTAAGAGCCTCAGGAGGTAAGCCTAAATACACCGAGTTCAAAGGAATAGGCCACCTCTGCTGGGATGAGCTGCAGCATATGGAGGAATTTATGCCCTGGCTATTTGCCCAGCGTAAGTAATTTACTCCATGGCACGCCCTTCTTCCTGAAGGGTCCTATTGTCAAGTATTCAACTAACCATTTCTTAAATGATACCCCATCTCAGAATCACGATGCTGCTGGCATCAGGCGCATTCTTCTTATGCAGCCTGACTCTCTCCGGCGATGGGAGCACCGATCGCCCCATGCCTGCGAACCCAATTGAACTGGGCGAAGCCCTGTTTCATGATGTTATACTATCGGGTGACAGGACGGTAAGCTGTGCTTCCTGTCACAAGCCTGAGTTTGCTTTTGCTGACAATGCCTCCCTTAGCGAAGGGGTAGGAGGGCAGCTTACCAAGCGTAACACGCCTACCGCCATGTATCTCAACTACCGGAAGTTTTTCTTCTGGGACGGGCGTGCGGGTTCGCTGGAAGAGCAGGCGCTTATACCCATTGCCAGCCCTGAGGAAATGGACCTTGCCATACCTGAGGCAGTCAGCCGCCTGAAGGAAAATCCGTTTTTTGCCCGGGCCTTCGAGCATGTGTATCAAACGGAACCTTCCTCTACCACCTTAGCGCATGCGCTGGCCTCATTCCAGAAGAATCTGACCACTTATACTGCTCCCTATGACCGGTATATGGAAGGGGACTACAAAGCCATGAGCAAGTCTGCCCTGCGGGGGATGGAACTGTTCCTATACGATGCAGGGTGCGTATTCTGTCACAAAGAGCCGCACTTTGGTAATAATGACTTCTTCAATATCGGATTGTATAACGGGGCCGATAAGACCGACGTGGGCCGCTTTAAAGTGACGGGCGACAGCCTGGACCTGGGTAGTTTTGAGACCCCGACACTACGTAATATTGCGGTGACAGCCCCCTACATGCATGATGGCTCTATGGCTACACTTATGGAAGTGCTGGAGTACTATAACGATCCCGATGCCATGGTAAGCAACAGCCTGAACCGGCACGAGAATATGATCAAGCTTAATCTTGATAAGAAGCAACTGAAGGACCTTGAAGCCTTTCTGCTTACTCTGACCGATGAGCGCTATGAATAATAAAGGTCTTTCACATAACACTACTACTGAAGCTTATGGCTACTATTGCTTTTCTATTTGATCATTTTCCGGGGCACATCATTCCATCATTCACACTGGCCAATGATCTTATCAGGCAGGGGCATAAGGTCTGCTACCTGGCCATACCCGACATGGTACCTCTTATCACCAGGCAGGGCTTTGACTGTCAGGTGGTCATGCAGGAGTACTTCCCGGAGGGGTTTGTCCACGATGCCGAAGCAGCAAATGGATATCACTACGCAGGCATTATAGAGGGCTGCCTGGATAGTGTTATGGACGAGCTGGCACCGGACCTTATGGTGTGTACCTACTTTGTCTCTCTCGATTCTTTGCTTATTAATCAGAAATATGGTATCCCTCAGGTGCTGTTCACTACGCATATCAGGGATGTGGCACTGGACCCGGCCTATTTTGCCCAGAGCATCGTGATGAAGCTCCATGCGGGTATGGCAGCGCGTGTCCTCAGCTTTCTACAGCAAGGTAACCCCTCGGCGGAGAGCACCTCGGCGCTGCTGGAGCCGCTTAAGGGCTTCCGGGAGCTGATAGCCGCTCCCCGTGACCTGCTCTTGCCGGATGAGGTGTTTCCCGATAATGTGAAGTTTATCACTACCGGCTTCAACCAGCGGGTTCAGGGAGAGGTACCAGAGCTGGCCCGGTTAAAGGAGGAGGGGAAGGTGATCATTTTTGCTTCTATGGGGTCACAGTCAGCGATGCACCAGGATAAGACCCGCTACTTTTTTCACCGTATGCTGCAGATGATGCGGCATGAAGCCCCGTCTCACTGGCATATGGTCCTTGCGCACTCTAACATGGACATAGCCCCGCTGGGAAAACTCCCGGACAATGTGACTGCCACTCCGTGGATAGACCAGGTGCAGGTGCTAAGCTACTCTTCTCTGGCTGTTTTCCATGGAGGCATAGGTACGATCAAAGAGTGCCTGGCAGCGGAGGTACCCATGGTTATCTGTCCTCGGAGCATAGAAACTTCCATTAATGTGCAACGCGTGGAAAGCTGTGAGATAGGCCGGGGGGCAGATTTGCTCAGGCTTACTTCGGCTGAGCTGGTTAGCCTCTGTAATGAGGTGATGCAGGACAAAACCCTTCAGCAATCAATTGCTGTGCTTAGCGACCGGTATGTGAAAGAGGAAGACGAAATGAAGGGGGCTTCCCTTGTTTTGCCCATGCTCGAAACCATGTCCATTTAATATTCATCAGACCAACCTTATTTTTTTAAACAGACCTGAAATGAAATTTTTAAGCGTACTCATCCTTTTTACCTGCTTTTCCTGCACCCTGTTGTATGCCTCTGGTGGTGACGGCAAACTTCAGGACACGAAAACCTTCGATCAGGCAGCAATAGCCGGTATCACTAAGTTGCAGGTAGATATTAAAGGGACTAATGGCGGTATCCTGATCGAACAGCACGATGAACCAGGAATCCGCGCGGAAGTGTACGGCTCATCCATTTACTGGAACAAGGAGTTAAGCGCAGGAGAGGTATCTGACCGCATAAAGCAGTATGACATACAAATGGAGGCCCGTAAAGACCGGGGTGACTTCCTTATCACTGTAAACCAGGTAAGCGGAGGGTACCAGGACGGCCTGAAGGTTTCTATAAAGCTTTATGTGCCTGAGGCTTACAATACGGACATCAATACCTCCGGCGGAGATGTGCAATTCAGGAACTACACCGGTGGAGAGCATACGGTCAAAAGTAGCGGTGGTGAGATAGCTCTCAACGGATTTAAAGGCACTATGGACGGCGACACCAATGGAGGAGAGACTAATGTATTGATGGCAGAAGGGGATATTACACTCCGAACCTCGGGGGGTAATGCCTGGTTGGCCGGACTGGATGCTACTCTGGACCTCGATACGGATGGCGGAAACATCAATGCCGATATGAGTGCTCTGCGCGACTTTGTCCGGATAAATACGGGAGGGGGTAGCATACAGATAGCGTTTCCGGAAGAAGCGAGTATGGCGCTTGATGTAATGGCCTCAACGGTGTATGTGACCGGTAATACAGGCAGTTCTTACCCTTCAAAGGGCAACTTTAAGAAGAAGTACGGGGCAGGCAATACGCCTGTTACGATTAATGCCGGTCCTAAAGGAATTGTGAGACTCCTGACTACTTCTGCTGAATAAGAACGGTATTACTGCCTTCTTACCCGTACTATTTCCTACCATTTTCCCCCACCTATGAAAAAGAACGCTGCCCCTCACCAGGCAGACGGACAGAATAACGTACTCAAGAACCGGAATTTCATGATTTTCCTTGCGGGGCAGGGAATCAGCAATTTTGGAGACAGGCTGTCCGAAGCCGCTCTCGCCGTCCTGTTAGTCAAGCTTGTTGGCGAGCAGGGTTTATATAAGTTTCAGACTATCCCCTGGCTCATTACCCTACTCAGTGGCCTGCCGCTGTTAATAGGGGCTGTGGTGGAGCGTAAGCCCAGCCGCAAGGTCATGATCAGAACCAACTGGGGGCTTTTTGCCATCACCCTGCTCTTTTTACTTAGCTCTAACCTGTACTGGTTCATTGCTTTGCAGATTGCCCGCCAGTTTCTGGATAATGCATTCGGGGCAGCCTACGGCAGGTATTTCCCCGGGCTGGTACCGCCTCAGCAGCTTTCCAGGGCCCAGGGTTTGCAGAGTATCGTCGGCCGCTTTAGTACCATAGGTGGGCAACTGGCCGGGGTGGCCGGTGCTCTTGCCCTGGGGTATAATGTTCTGTGGCTGGACGCCATTACCTTTCTTCTCGCCATTGCTGCCTTTCGCATGATCCCCTTTGAGGTACAGGGAGAGAAAGCTGAGGGGGACGAAGCCGAAATTAAAGGGCAGGAGGATGAAGAAAGCTACCTGAAGAAAGCAGGTGAGGCATTTAAGACCCGCATGAAACAAATAGGAAATGACGTGGGAGCCGGCCTGCGCTTTGCCCTTAAGAACCGTACGTTTGTCTCTATTATCCTGGTCTATGCAGCGGCTCACCTGTGCTGGGGAGCAGGCAGCATTGCTATGTACAAACTGGTGATAAGCTGGGGCGGTGAGCTTGGTGATATAGGCAAATACCAGGCTGTGCAGACGGTGGCCGAGCTGGTGGCAGGCTTTTTTATCTTCAGCGGACGAATTACCGAACGTGCCCTGCCCTTCAGCCTTATGCTGCTTTCGCTCTCCTTCATAGGAGCCGGAGCAGCCTCTTATCTGCCGGTAAGTAGTCAGTTGAAGACATTTCTGGGGGGGCGCCTGTTTAAAGGCACCGAGGGCATAGGGTCTAATTTTGTGGGTAATCTGTCAGAGGTGCGCCTGATCCAGATTAGTCCTAAGCACATGCTTGCGCGCCTTCGCGGATTTATAGGGCTTTCCACCCTGTTATTTAACCTGATAGGCAAGACGGCGGCTCTGCAAATGCTTCAAAACAGCTATGGAGCGTACGATGTGTATATATCTGTCGGCTGCGTATCGCTGGTATTACTGGTGGTGGCAGTGGCCCTGGATCGCAAAGGAAAAAGCTCACAATCTCAGGCAGTGGAAGAGGTCATATACCCGGCCAAAGCAGCCTAATTACCTCCCTTAAGAATGGTTTGGAGCGTCACTTCCCGAATGTTTTCCAGCACGTGGCGCGGCGGATTGGTGCGGCCCAGTACCCGCATGCCTGATATGGTGTTATAAAGAAACTGCGCCATCTTTTCCGTATCTGTATGTGGGGCTATTTCCTTATCTTCCTTTGCCACATTCATCAGGTGGCTGAAGGTGTCTGTGAATTCACGCAGGTTATGCTGCAGTTCTGAGCAGGCCTGAGGGTCTTCTGCCGCCCTGTCTACCGAAGCATTTACGATAAAACAGCCCTTGCGGTCAGGATCGGTCAGTATTTCTTCTATGGTGTCTTTCAAAAAACTGTCGAGAAAGCTTCTGAAAGAGGCCTTTTTCCCGATGGTTTCCTTCATCACTTCCTTTTGCCGGCTGCGGTAGTACTTCAGAGAGTCCAGGAACAGCTGGTTTTTGTCTCCGAAACTGGCATACATGGTAGACCGGTTAATGCCCAGATGGTCCACCAGGTCCTGTACAGAAGTGCCATGAAACCCCTTTTGCCAAAAGAGCCTCATGGCTTTTTCCAGAATATCCTCTCTATCGAATGCTTTAGGTCTGGGCATAGGCCCAAATGTACAGAGATTTTCCCATTAAAGGGCCGACATGCCTCCGTCTACGACAAATTCCTGTCCTGTTATGTAGTCATTTGTTGAAAGTTCCAATGCCAGTGAGGCTACCTCATGAGGCTTGCCAAACCGGCCTACCGGTACCCGTGCCTGTATGGAAGCGGCGGTTTCCTTGAGTGTCTCTTCAGGCATACCCATCTTGCTGAATATGGGCGTTTCTATAGGTCCCGGTGCAATGGCGTTAACCCGAATCCCTCTATCTACAAGTTCTCCCGCCAGTACCAGAGAGATTGACCGCGCAGCTGCCTTTGTGGCTGCATAGATGGTGCTGCCAGGCATGGCTATGCGGCCGTTTATAGAGGTGTTTATGAGAATGGACGAGCCCTTAGTCAGATAGGGGAGTGCAGCCTTTACGGAAAATAAGAGGCTCTTCACATTCAGGTTAAACTGAGCATCATATAGCTCATCGGTGATCTGGTCTATGGGGGCAAGGTAGGCTACACCTGCATTAAGAAACAGCGTATCGATACGGCCATATGCTTTGCCTACCTCATCAAAGAACTTTGATGTTTCCTCTGTTTTAGTGAGGTCTGCTACCAGTACCTTGTCAAATATTTCCCCATACTCAGCTTCGGTTTCCTTGAGCCTTTGGGCGTTTCTGGCGTTAGTAATCACCCTGGCCCCTTTTTTCCGGAATACCCTGGCGGTCTCAAGCCCTATGCCACTATTGCCACCGGTGATTACGACTACCTTGTTTTCTAAATTTATCATAATGAATTAATGAATGGTTTTGAGTAATGAAACGAACGTTCCATAATCAGGTTGCTTGTTTTGGAACAATTATTTCAAAATAAACCTGAGTAATGCGTTAGTTTATTTTAGGTAAACCTGTTGGAGGTGGTTAGATGAAGTTTCAATGTGAGAATTTAGCCTTGGGTTATGTAAATAATTAAACATCAGGAGCTTGTTAAACAGCTGATTTTGGCAGACTTGGTCTATTCAAATTAGTCTTTTAGGGTGGATAGGGGGTGTGACGACAGGGCTGAAGAGATTGGAAATCAAGACTTTGTTAAGGAAATATTACTATGCCTTAACATTAGGTGTTTCAACGTATAAAATACCTAGTTTTGGTACGTATTCATTTTAAAATCGACCAAAAATTATTTCTAATTCTATCTATCAATGAAAAAGAGCTACCTGCTATGTCTGCTGGCCACTGTATTCCTGGCCGTTTCCTGTTCGCGTGAGGAGATCCGCCCGGGTACTGATACTGAGTCTGCCAACGAAATTCCTTTCCATGACCGCTACACACCTGAAGAGGAGGCTTTTCTTGGCGAAGACCCCAGCTTCAAATATGAGGGCATGCAAAACATGGCGACTGTCTACAAAGACAATAACCTGGCTATGGGTAACCCAAGCGGCGCCAGTAGCAATTCCTACTACCATTGGAACTATCGTGTTACGAAGCCTGAGTATACCATGTCTTACCACCGTGACCGGGGCACGCCGAACTGGGTAAGCTGGCACCTGAACAAGGCCTGGCTCGGAAGCGCCTCACGCTCCAGCGGCTTTTACCAGGACTATGCCCTGCCTTCGGGCTGGTACCGTGTGAGCAGTGGTGATTATACGAACTCGGGCTTCGACCGGGGTCATAACTGCCCGTCTGCTGACCGTACCTTGAGTTCGTCAGAAAACCAGTCTACCTTTTACATGACCAATGTTATTCCCCAGTCTCCTGATGTGAATCAGCGTGCATGGGCCTCCCTGGAAAACTACTGCCGTGACCTCGTGCGCTATCAGAACAAGGAGCTGTATGTGATAATGGGAAGCTACGGTACGGGTGGTTCCGGCCGTAATGGCTATAAAAGCAAAATTGCGAACAATAAGGTGACTGTACCTAACCGGGTATGGAAGGTGATACTGGTATTGCCGGAAGGCTCCAGTGATCTGTCCCGTGTGACCACTTCTACTCGGGTGATTGCGGTGGACATGCCTAACAGCATGAATGTAAGCACCAACTGGGCGAGTTACCGTACTACGGTTGACTACATTGAGCAGGTAAGGGGCTATAATCTCTTCTCTCAACTACCCTCTTACGTCCAGTCGGCTATAGAGAGCAAGGTGGATAACGGACCTACTTCCTAAATTTATCTTTGGTTAAAAAAATAGCCCGGCCTGATTATCAGGCCGGGTTTTTTTGTTTTTCGAGGGGGGAGTAAAGCCTGGAATTATCATCTTTTTAAAAAAATTTACCCCCTCACGTATTGCATTGTACCGGGTACACCGTTTTATTTGTGATATCGATTATGAAAATAGTCGGTTTATAGCGAAGAGGTGAGAGACAGGCTCTGTGACCCTCTGGCAACCTGGATTTACAAGGTGCCAAATCCTGCCCGTGTTTTTTGGGAGATATAAATTGACAAACAATGACTATCAGAATTATCAACAACCAGGCTATCATACCATCTGCTACTTTCCGGCCCACTTCCCACTTGGCCGGTACCTGTTGTTGTTGCTGTTACTGTTAATCCCAGACGCTTTTTAGCATAACCCGGCTACTGACCGGCATTCGCCCCAGCGGCATTCCCCTGTTTTATCATTTTTCATTTATTCCCGGCATTGCCGTGAGCTTTCAGGCTTACCATAGCATATGAAAAAATCCTTCGAGCATTTTGAAACAAAGGCTGTACGCACTCAGTCCGAAAGAAGCCCGCACCGTGAGCATTCTGCACCGATATACATGACTTCCAGTTTTGTATTTGACGGGGCCGAGCATGCCCGGGCCATGTTCAATGATGAGGTGGAAGGGAATATTTACACCCGCTTTTCTAATCCGAACAATACCGAATTTATCGAAAAGCTGTGCCTGCTGGAGGGCACGGAGGATGGTATTGCCACAGCCTCGGGTATGGCAGCGATGTTTTCCAGTATGGCTGCGCTGTTGCAATCCGGCGACCATATCCTTGCTTCTCGGTCCCTTTTCGGATCTACTCACCAGATACTCACGGGTATTTTCCCTAAATGGGGTATTAGTCATACGTATGCTGATCTGAGTGATCCTGACTCGTGGGAGGGGCTAATTCAGAAAAATACGAAAATGATCTTTGTGGAAACGCCGAGTAACCCTGGGCTGGACCTGGTAGACCTGGAGTGGCTGGGTAAGCTGGCGAAAGCACACGATCTGATCCTGAATGTAGATAATTGCTTTGCAACGCCTTACCTGCAAAACCCGGCCAGCTTTGGGGCTGACCTGGTTACGCACTCGGCGACTAAGTTTCTGGACGGACAGGGCCGCACGATAGCGGGTGCGGTACTGGGCAGAAAAGACCTGATACAGCAGGTGCGCTTCTTTGCACGCCATACGGGGCCTGCTTTGTCGCCCTTTAACGGGTGGACGCTGAGCAAAAGCCTGGAGACGCTGGCGGTGCGTATGGAAAAGCACTGTGACAATGCTCACCGCCTGGCGGAATACCTGGAGGGGCATAAGGAGCTGGAGTTTGTGAAATATCCGTTTCTAGCGAGCCACCCGCAGCAGGCTCTTGCCAAAAAACAGATGCGCTATGGGGGTGGGCTCATTACCTTCAATGTAAAGGGTGGGTATGACCGTGCCAGGCAGTTTTTGGATAATCTGTCTATGATCTCTCTTACGGCTAACCTGGGTGATACGCGTACCACGGCTACGCACCCGGCCAGCACCACTCACAGCAAATTAAGCCAGGAGGAGCAGGAGCGGGTGAATATTCTGCCAGGTCTGATCCGCATCAGTGTGGGGCTGGAAAATGTAAATGATATACTGGAAGATATTGAAAATGCGCTGCGTGCTTCTAAGGTACACCTGGCCGCTAATCACACATGATATTGATAACTAACACATACCGCCCTTTTACTTTATCTACAGTAGTAACCTGTACTACAATGGCTATGTTATGCTGTATCTGCTGCTGTATGAATGACTCCGGTCCGCCTGGTTGTAGTATGTAATCATTATACCCTGCTCAGCCTCCGCGGACCTTTCCCGGAGGCTTTTTTTATGCTTAATCCCGAATTAGACCATGACACTTCAGAACATATCCTTAGAAAAAGATCTCTCTCGCGAAGCCAGAGAAGATATTATAGAACTCGAAGAAAAGATCGCCCGCTTTAAACGTGGCGAGATTCCCGAGGAACGTTTCAAGGCCTTTCGTCTTACCCGTGGTGTTTACGGGCAGCGGCAGACGGGGGTGCAGATGTTTCGCATTAAATTCCCGTACGGTAAGGTAACGGCGGAACAGCTTATACGCGTGGCGGATATAAGCGACGAGTATACGAATGGAAACCTTCACCTGACGACGCGGCAAAACATCCAGCTCCATTATGTGCATGTGGAGGATACCCCTGCGATGTGGGCTAAACTGGAGGAAAAGGGTGTGACTACCAGGGAAGCCTGTGGTAATACGGTACGCAATATTACAGGATCGCCCAGGGCGGGTATAGATCCGGATGAGCCGTTTAATGTGGCTCCTTACGTAGAGGCTGTATTTCAATACTTTCTTCGTAATGCTATTTGCCAGGACATGGGCCGTAAGATCAAGATGGCGTTCAGCGCGAGTGATAGGGACAGTGCTTATACGTACTTCCATGATTTTGGCTTTATTCCGAAGGAGGACGGATCGGGGAACAGGGGGTTCAAGGTTGTGGTAGGAGGGGGCCTTGGTGCCCAGCCTTTTGTAGCGGCTACGGCGTATGAGTTTCTGCCTGCTGATGAGCTGATACCTTTCCTTGAAGCGGCCATTCGTGTATTCGATCGCTACGGGGAGCGTGAAAAGCGTATGAAGGCGCGGATGAAGTTTATGCTGGATGAGCGTAAGGGCTTAGGGCTGGAGCGTTTTCTGGAGTTGGTAGCGGAGGAAAGGAATGGCCTGCTGCATAAGGGTATTGCTATTGAGGGGGAGGAGGAGGTGCCTCCTCACAGGGACTTTAGGGCCACACCGGAGGATGGGGATGTTGGCGGCCGCCCTGACTTTTTAAGGTGGAAGGCTACTAACACTTTTGCCCAAAAGCAGGCGGGCTACTTTGGTGTACAGATCAAGCTGTTGCTGGGTAATCTCTCTTCTGGGGTGGCGCGGGAGCTGGCGGCCCTGGTGGGCACTGGGGTTGCGGCTGATGATATCCGCTTTACCATCAACCAGGGCATTCTGCTGAAGTACGTACGGGAGGAGAACCTGCCGTTTCTTTATGAGAAATTAAAGGCGCTGGGACTGGGTGATGACGGTTTTGGCGCGCTGCCGGACATCACTGCCTGCCCGGGCACGGACACGTGTAACCTGGGGGTTACGAACAGTACGGGGGTGGCGGTGGAGCTGGAAAAGGTGATCCGCGAGGAGTACCCGGACCTTATCAGCAATACGGATATTGACATTAAGATCAGTGGCTGTATGAACTCCTGCGGCCAGCATATGGCGGCTTCTATTGGCTTTCATGGTAGCTCTATAAAGGACGGTGCCCAAGTGATTCCAGCTCTGCAGGTGGTGCTTGGGGGTGGTGTGGCTCCGGATGGGAAGGGGTATATAGCGGAGAAAATAGTGAAGCTGCCGACGAAAAAGATCACGTATGCGCTGCGTGCGCTACTGGATGATTATGAGGCGAATGGAAATGAGGGGGAGTACTTTAATGACTATGTGAGCCGCCAGGGCAAGAAGTACTTCTACTCTCTGCTGAAGCCGCTGGCGGATGTGGCGAGCCTGCAGCCGTCTGACTATATCGACTGGGGGCATAATGAGGCTTTTATCCCTGAAATAGGTACGGGTGAGTGTGCGGGCATCAGTTATGATATGGTGGCGACCATTATCAATGATGCACAGGAGCGTTATGACCTTGCGCTGAAGGCATTGAGCCGCGACCGCCTGCCGGATGCTGTCTACCAGGCGTACAGCGCCTTCGTAATCGGCGCCAAAGCGCTGTTACTCAGCAGGGATGTGCACTGCAACACGCATGATAAGATCATCAGTGACTTTGAAGAGCACTTTGATAGCGCTCAGTTTGGTCTGGCGGATGGCTTTGCGAGCCACGTGCTGCAGATCAGGTCACAGACCCCTACTGAAACGTTTGCGGCTAGGTATATCGACAGTGCCTCGCACTTTCTGAAAAAGGTGCGGGACTACCGCCAAAGCCAGCAAAATGAACAGGACAAAGAAGTTGTACAACACTATTATAAAGCCTAGATATGAAAGGAAGACTAACACTGGTAGGCGCGGGGCCGGGAGACCCTGAACTACTGACTATCAAGGGGGCTAAAGCCTTGGCCGATGCGGATGTGGTGTTGTACGACGCCCTGGTACAGCCTGAAATGCTTGCCTATACGAAATCCCGCGCGCTGAAGATTTTTGTGGGTAAGCGGGCGGGTGCTCATAGCGCGAGCCAGGATGATATAAACCGCCTGATAGTGGACCACGCCTCACGGGGCAGGCATGTGGTAAGGCTGAAGGGGGGTGACCCTTTCGTGTTTGCCCGGGGCAAGGAGGAAATGGATTACGCGGCGGCGTTTGGCATTGAGACGGATGTGGTGATAGGTATATCAAGCATTAATCTGCCGGGCCACTATGGCATACCTCTGACGTGCCGTGGCATCAATGAGAGCTTTTGGGTGGTGACTGCGACTACCCGCAGCGGGGAACTATCTAAGGATGTGTCACTGGCGGCGCAGTCTTCGGCGACGGCTGTATTCTTTATGGGGCTGCGTAAGGTGGAGGAGATAGCGGACTTGTATGCCCGCTACCAGCAGGAGGACTTGCCTGCGGCCATTATCAGCAGGGGTAGCCTGGCTGAGGGCCGGGTTTACACTGGGCTTGCGAGTAAGCTGGTGAGCCTGCGTGATGAAAACAGGATAGCGGCTCCGGCGCTGGTGATTGTGGGCAAGGCGGTGGGCTCGGCCTCTATCTGGCAGGAGGCGTCACAGCCGACTGAGTTGAAAAATGCGATTAAACGTATCAGTTATGCATAATCCGGGTAATACGTTGTTTCCTATCTTCTGTAAGATCGACCGCCTGAGGGTGCTGGTGGTAGGGGGAGGGCCTGTGGGGCTGGAAAAGGTGCAGGCTCTGCTGAAAAATAACCCGGAGGCACGTATCACTCTGGTGGCGATAGATATATGTGATGAGCTTTATGAGCTAGGGAAGGGCCATCCGACTATTGAATTACATAAACGGGCGTTTGTGCCTGAAGACCTGGAAGGGGCGGATCTGCTGATCCTTGCTACAGGCAGCCGGGAGACGAGTGAGGAGATAAGGGAAATGGCGTGGGAGCGTCATTTGCTTACGAATGTGGCGGATACGCCTGATCTGTGTGATTTTTACCTGGGGTCTACAGTGAAAAAGGGCGACCTTAAAATAGGTATCAGTACGAATGGAAAGTCTCCGACCTTTGCCAAGCGCTTTCGCGAGCTACTGGAAGAATCATTGCCTGAGGACATTGATGCGTTGCTGCAGAATCTGCACGAGGTGCGTAACATGATGACGGGAGACTTTCAGGAGAAGGTAGAAAAGCTGAATGCACTCACTGCTGACCTTACTGCTAACCGTTCTCAACCTAAAGCTTACGAAAGATGATTGGTAGTCTTGAAAAATTAAATGAGCAGTATGGCTCATTAGAACCGGGGCAGCGTATAGAGAGGCTGTTTAATGATTTTGGTGAGGAGGATGTATTCTATACCTCTTCTTTTGGTACGACCTCGGTGGTGCTTTTACATATGCTGAACAAGGTGCGTCCCGGTTTTCCTGTGCACTTCATAGATACTGGCTATCTCTTCAGGGAAACAGCGCAGTACCGGGATGAGCTTACGGATAAACTGGGGTTGAATATCGTAAATGTTACTGCTGATCCGGTAAAGCACACCTTTACCCGGAAGAATAAGACTTATAAGCGTAATCATGATCTGTGCTGCTATATCAATAAGGTCTACCCTGTGGAGATGCTCAAGAGCAAGTATAAGATTTGGATTGCGGGACTATTGCAGTACCAGAACCCTCACCGTAAGGACCGTAAGGTGTTTGAGTGGCAGGATGGCATCGTTAAGTTTCACCCTGTCCTTGATCTGTCTGAGGAGGATATCTCCACTTACCGTTTTCTTTACGATCTGCCGGCTCACCCGCTGGAAGCGAGAGGGTATGGCTCTGTGGGGTGTATCCATTGCACTAAGAAAGGTAAGGGGCGCTCCGGCAGGTGGTCCGATATACCCAAGACGGAGTGTGGCCTGCATATTTGAGTGCCTGCCGTATAAAACAAACAGGCCGTTACAAGCCGGCCTGTTTATTCGCTCACCCGGCCGATGCCGGGCATGGTTTGTTTTTGGTTTTCTGTTTATAAATGGTAAGGATCTCTTAGGTCCAATTGTCAGTGCAACCCGCACAGCTTTGGCCTGCCATCTGAGTCCAGGGTACATTTCCACCGGTAAGGCGGTTCTCTTGTTTGGTGATGAAGCTAAATACGCTAAGGTTTGATAGTTTGAGTTTTTTGCGTTTCATGAAATAAAAAAATTAAGGTGGTACATAGTGACTAAAACTCCACCTGAAAAGAGGAGTACTTTTCCCTGTAAGAGGGTATAGCCGTCAAGCTAGGGATGTAAATAGCTAACAATAGCCCATGAGCAATTCCCGGTCAGTCAGCTGACTGACGGGGATGGTTCGCTAACTAGCGAATAAGGGGCGGGACTGGCATTAGAATTGGCTGAAACCGGCTGCTTTAAATAGCATTCTGCCAGGACCTCCCGGATGCGGGCCCAGCGAAAGTCGGACCACCGAAAGTCGGACCACCGAAAGTCGGGCCACCGAAAGTCGGGCCACCGAAAGTCGGACCTCTCCTATGAGGAGGGGAATTATTCGTGCCTACCGCTGCAGAGCACCACATTTTTATAAGCAAATCATTCAAAATTAGCAAAATAGAGCCTTAGCTTGAGGGCTATGCTCCTGTGGCAGGAGAGAGACCCGACTATCGGGGGAAATAAAAACGCGAAGGCATTTCCTGCTTCGGTTGAATCATACTGATAGTAACGTGGCCCGACCAGCTTGGCCCGACCAATTTTGAGGTACTGGCAGAATGTTTCTTTTGAGCAGAGTTAGTTAGTACTGATTTCAACACTAGCCAAGCCCCGCCGGAATGCCGGATTCAATCCTGGCTCAAAAAGTGCTGTTGCCTTTTTAAACCGTCCCGCCGGAAGGGCGGGGAATTACTAATTTGCTATGCTTAAGTTAGTTACATCCTTAACTTGATGGCTATACCGTAAATGGGGGTACAGGTATAGAATGGGGTTTGCTTAACCCCTATTACATTCAATTGAGCACTGACCGTTAATAAGGGTGGAGTCAGGATCTAACTCCTTGAATTCTTCGAGACCACCGTAAATACGGCTTGTCTGCTGGCCTTCAATTACAAAGCTTTTAACAGATAGTTCGGAAAGGGATAATTTGCTGGTTTTCATAGCTATAGGTTTTTAATGGTTGAAAATCAAAAATCTCATATGTGAATATAGCATAATTTTACTTCAAATTAGTGCTAAAAAGCCATATATAATGATTGTCATACCAACGGTTTAGTTTTATTAAATGCTAGTTACAGGGCTATTGGAATTTAAATTGATTAAGTTATAACCTTCAATGACCCGGGTGGTCTTGGTGCTCTAAAGTTTAATTAAATTAGTCATATCGATTTTTTCTATGTCAGATTCACCCATGGGGTTTTGCCTGAGTAAGAAGTAGTGATTATAGCGCGCTTTTTTTAACCTGCTACAAAAATCTCTGCTATTGAGCCTTGACTTTCGGGCTGAATCCTGAGTACAGTCAATGATGGATCTATCCGGGTTTTTTGAGGCTGGCTAGGTTTTCAGTAATGATAATCGCCCGGGAGGGAGGCATAGCTGTCAAGTTAAGGATGTAAATGGCTTGAAAATAGCACATTATTATTTCAAAAAGGCAATAGCACTTTTTGGGCCGGGGTCGGGTACAGCATTAGAAGTATCCGTAACTGGCTGCTTTAAATAGCATTCTGCCAGTACCTCCCGGATGCGGGCCCAGCGAAAGTCGGACCTCCCGGATGCGGGCCCAGCGAGAGTCGGACCTCCGAAAGTCGGACCACCGAAAGTCGGACCTCCCGGATGCGGGCCCAGCGAAAGTCGGACCACCGAAAGTCGGACCTCCGAGAGTCGGACCTCCCTGATTAGAAATACGCATTCGCGTTTTCTAATCGGTCCCCTTGCCTAATAGGAGGTGAATTATTCGTGCCTAACGCTGCAGGGTGCCATATTTTTAAAAGCAAATTATTCATAATTAGGAAAATAGAGCCTTAGCTTGACGGCTATGGGGAGGGAGGGGCTCTCTTTGTAGGATGTCTGTCTTATTGTAAGCGGTTGATAGATATGAAACCAAAAAGTACTTGCGCAAAATGGTTATCACACATTGGTATTTATTACTGTACCGGATATTAATAAGGTTGTGTCCTTTTACTCAGAGGTGATGGGCTGGCATATCATTATGGAGCCTTCAACGGTCAAAAAAGAGCGTGACACGGCCATGGGGCAAATGTGCATCGATGTGTTTGGGGATGATTGGGAGACCTTTGAGATAGCCCAGCTGGCTACCTCTGGTGGGATAGGTATTGAGCTGTTTTCTTTTCCGCACGGAAGAAAGGAAGCCCCCGCCTTTAGGCATTTCCATACGGGCCTTTCCACTTTTGCGTGCAGCCAGGCGATCAATTCTGCACAGGTTAAATTATATGCTGATGACTCTCTCTGTATTGAATGAAAGGTGCTCACCTATCCTTACGTAGCCTAACTGGTTTGTTACCAGGGTGGTGTCGCTTATGATGAGGTCAGGCATATTTCTATGGCTGTGACCGTAAACCCAGTAGGCTATAGAGTTGCTTCTGATGAAGTCTGTGAGGTCTACACAAAAGGCGTCATTGAGGGGGCTGCCTATAAATTCCTGATGTGTACAGAGTGCACTGGGCAGGTGGTGGGACACGACTATCTTTTTGCCAGGCTTTGCGGCCTCTGTGGCTATAAAATCGAGCGCTTTGCTATGGAGTTGGTTTACATGGCTTGCTGTCAGTTTTTGGTCGCCGAAGCGTATTCTGCGAAAGTCTACGACACCGCTTTCTATTATCTCTTTATTTTCTGCAATGACTGTCCAGAGAGTTGAGAATATGAGGTTTACACCTCCGATAGTAACGGTGGTATTGTTGAGTAAAGATACATTATCCATAACTGGTATGTTGACTGGCTCTAATGCGGTGGCGAGGTCATACCCTTCGTAGTACTCATGGTTGCCGGGTAATATATAGACTTGTTTAAAGTCTCGTGCTACCTGCTTTATGAGGTCGAGCTTAGCGAGGGTTCTGTTCAGATAGTAGGTGTCTCCGGCAATGAGCAGTATCTCAGCCTGTGGCGTTAGGGGGTGGTTCTTTATCCACTTCCTGTTTTCACTAAACTCCAGGTGCAGGTCGGAACAGATTTGAAACTCCATAGGCTCTTATATTCTTTTTAACAGGGGTGTTGGGGTATGTCAAAGGTAAAGGTTATCTCAATGAGTGAAAATCGATAAGCGTATTATCCTCCTGGACGCCAGGTCATGGTGCGGGATTAGGGCCAATGTTTTCTTAATATGCCTTTGAGGGCAGAGGTGGTTAACGGTATTTTTTAAAGGCTGTAGTGCTCCGCCAGTAGAGTTAAAATGCCTTTTATCCTGTATTTGTCGTATGTGTCGAAACAGATTGATGGCTATTCTCTTATTACATTCTGTAGGGAGAAAAGAGAAAATATACGGCTCCCAATAAATTTATCAGTTCAGGAAATGATAAAAAGACTTTTACTGCTAGCCAGCTTTATTTTTCTTACGGCGACCTCCGGGTCTGCTCAGTTTTTGGAGAAAACAATTGAGTTCTTTACGATACATCCTAATAAGAAAAAGGCTGCACAGGACAGTACGCTTTACCCTTCTAAGATTGTGCTTGCGCCGGTGGTGATCTACTCCCCTGAGACGAGTGTAGGCCTGGGGGTGGGGGCCAAGTACCTGTTTAAAATGCCGGGATCGGGTGACGAGACGCGTACTTCTAATATGCCGGTGTCTCTGATCTATACGCTGGAGAATCAGATTGTCCTTTACTCGGGGTTTGAGATATTCTCCCCGCAGGAGCAGTGGATGCTGACGGGTAACCTGCAGTTTCAGATATTTCCGCGCTTTTATTATGGTATAGGGCGCAATACGCCGGAAAGTAATGAGGAGAAATATAACTATACGCAGATATTGGTGGAGCCGATCCTGCTGAAGCGGGTGGCTGAGCCGCCGTTATTTTTAGGAGCTGGTGTACGGTATAACCGGATTTCTAATGTGGAGCCGGAACCGGATGGCCTGCTCTTAAGCGATGACTTCCCAGGTGCAACGGGCAGCACGTCGGTAGGGGCTGAGCTGGCTGCTGTGTATGATAGCCGGGATAACCTGCTGAATGCGCATACGGGGTGGTACCTGGAGCTAACTCATGGCTTTTACGGAGAGGTGCTGGGGGGTACGCACGAGTTTCAGTTGACGCGCCTGGACTTCCGGTATTATAAGTCATTGAGGGACTTTTCCTTCTATAAGGACCACTCGGATGTGCTGGCTTTTCAAGTGGTTACTAAATTTACGTATGGTGGGCCGCCTTTGAGTGAGCTGGCGGCGCTGGGCAGTGACCAGATCATGCGGGGCTATTATAATGGGCGTTACCTGGACCGTAACCTGATCAGCACTCAAGTGGAATACAGGGCGCAGCTTACGAAGCGCCTGGGGGCGGTGGTTTTTGCCGGAGTGGGAGACGTGGCGGAAGATATCAGCGACTTTAAGTTTACGAACCTGCGGGGATCTGTGGGCTTTGGTCTGCGCCTGCTGATCGATGAAAGGGAGGACCTTAACATCCGTGGAGACTGGGGCTTTGGTAATCGTACCAATAACTACTACCTGAATATTGCGGAGGCTTTTTGATCTGGTTGCTTAGGTGGTATGCCAGGTAGTAGTGGGGGCAGCGTGCCTACGGGACTTGGTGTTATGTTGGCTTTCCGGAGCTACAAAGGCTAGGTCCCGATGGGACTGCATGGACTGTGCTCTGATGAGGAGGGCCGTGAAGCTAAGGAGGTAAAGAGTTTAAAAATAGCATATTAGCCGATCTTAGCCCTCTGGGTGGGAACGGTTCAAAAAGTACGTAGTGCTTTATGGGTCAGGATTGGGCCAGCATTTCGGCGTGACCGCATATAGAAGTAGCTGGTATTAGAATTTGCTAAAAATGAGTGCTTGAAGAAGCATTCTGCAAGGACCTCCGAGAGTCGGACCACCACGACCATAAACACGCCTTCGCTTTTTTTGATCGCCCGAAAGTCGGACCTCCGGAATGCCGGGCCACTCCTATTGGGAGGGGAATTATTTGTACCTATAGCCGCAGAGTGCCACATTTTAAAAAGCAAATTATCCATAATCAGCAAAATAAAGCCTTAGCTTGACGGCTATGGCTGATGAGGGGGGCCGGGGCAATTTTTCTGAATTATGCAATTTATGCAGAAGGTGAGACCTCTGATGGTGGTAAATTTCAGATAAATTCGTTCTAACGAACACTACACAAAAGGGCCTGGTGAATACAATTTACTGAGTGCCAGCCGTGAAAGAACCTCTTCTGTCTGCTTATCATCTTTAGCTAGAGCCTAGAAAATATATCTTTCACATTAGCTTCTTATATAGCTTTTACCTCTTGAAATCGGATACCATAGGCCGAAGGCAGAAAATTGAAGCTAGTAGTAAGGTAGATTTACAGGTAGAATAACAGGAAACATTAAAAGGTGCTGAGCTACCGGAAGGGAATTGGTTTGTGCCGGTCGCTACAGGGTGCCACATTTTTAAAAGCAACTTATTCTTAATTACCAAAATAAGGGGCATAGCTTGACGGCTATGCTTCGGTAGGAGGCTTTAGTGCTCAGTTGGGTAAGGGGAGCGCACAGGTGGGGCAGGTGGAAACGGTTGGCTATGAGGGGGCTTGAGGCATTTCTTTATATTTGGATGAAAGCTGACGTGCGGGCAGGGTGGTTTGTGTGGGCGTTCATTTTTTTTCACTTCCCGGAATAATATAAAAATCGGAAAAAGAGGGTTATCCACACTTGGTTATAGAAATCCTATACTCACCCTACACAGACGCTATATACATGTTAAGGAACTAGTAGTATTATAATGCAATTAACTTATGATTTCATTAATTGTAATCCATTGGCAATAAGTATGATTGTCTTACCTGAACGCTGAATGTGGCCTTATCTGATTTATATTTGCTGGTGGAATGAACATGAAAAGGACCTGCTTTATAATATGGCTATCATAGAAAATAACCCATGGATAGAGGGTGCGCGTGGTATGGTGCGTGGTGCGGTGGTGTATCGCCAACTGAATGGTAAAACTGTGGTCTCGAGCCGGCCAAAGCGTTCTTGTAAGCCCCGGACGGATAAGCAAATAGCATATAAGGAGCGGTTCAGGGCAGCATCTGTGTATGGAAATAGGGTAAAGGAGTGCCCGGCGCTGAGTGAGGTATACAGGGTGGGTGTGAAGCCGGGGGTGGGTGTATATAGTGTTGCTCTTAAGGATTATATCAAAGCACCTGTGATAGAGGATGTGTTGGTGATAAACTTTAATGGCAGGGCAGGGGAGACGTTAGGTATTTATGCTTATGATGACTTTGCTATTACTTCGCTTAGGGTTACTCTATTGGATGCTAATGGAGATAGGATAGAGGGGGGCGAGGGCCGTGTAGTGGTGGAAAATGCCTTATATGAGTATGAGCTGGTAACAAATCTGGCTACGGATGCCCCTACGTATATACGTATTACGGCGAGGGACCGCCCGGGTAATGCTACGGTGATGGTGAAGGCCTGGCTTGGGGGTGAGAAGAAGCTGGTGGATGCTGAACTGCCTGTCATGACTGAGCCTGAGAAGGAGGCTGGAGAAGCGCCGCATTTAAGGGAGGCGGAAGACAGGAAAATACCTGCAACAAGGGGGACGAAGGAAAAAGGTGGGCGGACGGTTAAACCGGTTGTGAACCCTTACCGGGTGATGGACAGGGGTGGGTAATCAGGGAGCGGCTGCCTATATAGCGAACCTGCAGGAGGGTGATCTGGTAGTATTAATATAGGATCTGAACGGTAAGGGGCAATTGATCCGAAAGGATGAAAGGATAGAAATGATGCCGGGGTGGGTACAGCATTCCGTTGTGTCCATGCTACTGCCAAACCCACCCCGGAGGCATCATTTCAAAGTTAATGAACATTACCAGCCGACCTCGTATGCCGAAAGTCGGACCAGACCCAAGCTCGAAGGAGGGTATTTAGGGTGTGCCTTTATTAGCTTGAGGGTTAAGGTGTGGTCGCAGAGTGCGCGCTTTCATAAAGCATCCTGCCTGCACCGCCCTGGTATAAAAAGGTATTGGCACCTTTTTATGCCGTCCCCGCCTTGAAGGCATAGCCGTCAAGTTAAAAGTAGAAATACACTGAAATGATTACTCTCTTACCATTTGCTGCATGTACCACCGAAAGTCGGACCACCGAAAGTCGGGCCACCGAAAGTCGGGCCACCGAAAGTCGGGCCACCGAAAGTCGGACCACGAAAGTCGGACCTCTCCCTGGGGCGGGGAATTATTTGTGCCTATCGCTGCAGCGTGCCATATTTTTAAAAGCAATTTATCCATATTCAGCAAAATAGGGGCTTAGCTTGAGGGCTATGCCCTGAAAGTCGGGCCTCTCCTATTGGGAGGGGAATTATTCGTGCCTACCGCTGCAGCGTACCACATTTTTATAAGCACATCATTCAAAATCAGTAAAATAGAGCCTTAGCTTGAGGGCTATGCACTCAGGGGACAAAAAGGCAGATAGCTTAAATAGTAAAAGCAGATCCTGTTTCCGGGACCTGCTTTTTCATTGGCTATCAGTTAAGTGCAAACTATAATCCATTGGAGGAGGTATTGCCCACAGGGCAGATTAAAAAGTCTGTGACTTTGCAAAAAGCAAGTCCAGTCCAGCCCTATTAGCCTAAAGGTTGATGGAGAGTCTGTTCAAACTGCCTTCTTTTCTGTCATCGGTAAAATAAGAGCAGCATCAGTAAGGGAACATCCTCTTCAGCTTTACTCTAGCGCTTATCAACTTCTGGCTATGTCCATATTATATACTCATCAAGGGCTTCGTTACTTACTGATTTCCAATGTATTATTTAATGGATTTCATTGTGAAGGCCGCCTTTATTATGTGTCAGGATTATCGCGGGCCTCTCTGTTTAATGCTTCTAAGGGAAGGTCTTCGATAATCTCTCTTTCAAAGTAAACGAGTTCCTTACGCTCCGGGTGGGCCATTACTTTACAGTAATATACCTTGTCTATATAACGCCTGATTACCAGTTTTTCAGATGGGTTGGCTTTAGCATATACGGTATCACCTGCATTATATTTATTCTGAACAAATTCTTTCAATAGACTCCTTTCTTCTTTGAAGTGATAAAAACTCTCTATAATTCACTAGGAATGTCTGTACATATACTCGGGAGTACCTAATGTTAAGGTAAGGTGGTGTTTACTTCCCTTACCTTAAATTAAGTCAGTCACTTATTTAGCAGGCTGAACTTTTCTTAGAATATTCACTACCTCCGGTCTGTCTTTATTGAGTTTTGTACTTATTCTATCAATAAGCTCATTTTCTTTGCCCTCATGATATTTAAGATCCTCATCATTCAGTTGGGGGTACTTATCCTTTAACTGATTGGATTGCTTGTCCCAATTACCATTCATTTTAAATTCTTCAGATTTTTTATCAGTTTTAGTATTATCCATAATTTACATTTATCCTGCAAGATTAATATTGCAGTACATCAAAGGTGAACATATATTCTGAAGAAGGCATTACACTATTATTTCTACTTGTTACATAAATCACACATTACCAGATGGTAGCGCTGCAAGCGGGCAGTTTCAGAGATCTTCCAGGTTTTTCTTACGCTTATTTTTCAACTGCTTATAAAATGTAGCGGTAAGGCCTGTGATTTTCTTAAACTGGTTAGACAGGTGGGCCACACTGCTATAGCCAAGCTTGTAGGAGATTTCGGAAAGGGTCAGCTCATCGTAAATAAGAAGTTCTTTTACCTTCTCTATTTTATTAATTATGATAAAGTGCTGGATGGTAGTCCCTGTCATTTCCGAAAAAGCATTGGCCAGGTAGGTGTAATCATAGCCCAGTTTATTGCTGATATATGCTGAGTAGTTTTCCTTTGGCAGGTGATCAGAGTGGTGTATCATTTCAATAATAATATTCTTTATTTTTTCGATCAGAATACTCTTTTTGTCATCCAGCATCTCCAGTCCTGACTGCATCAGGTTTTTTTTTATTATTCCTTTTTGCTTTTCTGTTATGTCTTCCAGGATTTCTACTGTACCCAAGTCCACATATACATAATGCAGTCCGAGTTTTGACAGTTCCTCTTTTACCATCATCTTGCACCGCAAACTGACCATATATTTTATAAATAGTTTCGTGCTCATACTAGCCTATTCAGTTTAAGGGCTGCAGAAGGCCGTAGGCCCGTAGTAGAGGTGAACACTTTTAGATTCTTATTGTGATGAATTCGGGTATTTATTTTGCATCAGCCCACCTAGTTTCACGGACAGAACATGGAGTGAAGCAGAATTTTAAAGATGAATGGTGGGTAGAGGTAGGTCAGTAGCATTGTTAAGGTACCTGTCAGCCGGGTGTACGAATGGTTAACTCGATATTGACAAACTCTTATCTAATTTTGCTTTGCGTAATTAGATGATTTCCCATCCAGTCATTATAAAGGCTGGTTTTAGGATCGAGTTTTAATACTGATTATGGAACAGGGGTACTTTCCAGCAGCATATGGTCCTGGACGGGGCGAGCAGCTCATTTATCCGGCCAAGTAACCATGGCATAATCAAATTAGGCTTTCAGGGTACTTTTCAATGACTTTTCTAAAATAGCAGGCTTTTGATGGTGGCTGTGTCTGCTATGACATACGCCAATAGGGGCACACGGTCGGTCGCTGTCTTCATTTGTTCTTACCTGAATATTCTATGGCCTGTGCTCGAAGCGAGCCCAGTCGAAGCGAGCCCAGCTTAAAAGAATAAAAAAGGGGAGACAGAGATGTTTAAGCAGTATGCTGATTCGCGGTTACCAGGGGTATAATATTTTGGTTAATTTAGTGTATGCCTGACTGGACGCTGAACCCTTGACAGGGTAGGTTGTGAGCAATTTTTTGCCTTGTTCTATGATTGCTATTGAAGATTTTATGAGGTTGAGGATAAAATAAAATCTAAGTGGGGTAAAGACTACTATACACACGTAGACTATTGCGGCCTCATTCCAATTCGTCCTCTGGCACATTGCGGGTATTTTGGTATTCCCCTCAACTCATTATCTTTTGCTACTACAGGTGGTGATGGTGCACATTTTGGTTTTTATCTGATTCAAATAGTGAAAAGCCAACCGAACCCATCCTCATGATGGTTTCTATGTCTTCCCATAAGAATAGGTGAAGACTTTTTTTCTCCAGGGATTTACGCTGGTTGGTTTGCCCTTGAGCAAATAGTATATAATAATTTAGAAGGAATAATTGCTTGTTATTCTGAAGCAGCACCCGATCCGGAATGGGAAAAGGAAGAAAGGGTTGAAAGTGCTTAAGGGTCGTTAGCTTTATAAGCTTAAATGCCATGCAATGGGCTTAGCTCTCCGGAATTGATTGGATTAAGTGGTGCATTCTTTTTTCATCATAAAATAGTATGTGTGCTGTGCGGCGGGGGGTGGACTAAACGAGCGGCTGGCTTGTAGTTTTATTTGAGCTTTTGGTGTGTTAGGTATACCTTGTACAGGGTATGAAGGTTGAAGAATTAAAGCAAAGAGGCTTAGAACGGGAATGTAGCTTCCAGACGTCCAGAAGCGGAGGGGCGGGAGGCCAGCATGTGAATAAGGTAGAGACGCGGGTGGAGCTACGCTTCGCTATAGAGGATTCAGCCCTGCTTTCGGAAACGGAGAAAGCCCGCATTTATAAAAAGCTGGGCAACCGTATCAATAAGGAAGGGGAGTTGCAGGTAGTGTGCCAGGAATCGCGCAGTCAGTTGAAAAACAAGGAGCAGTGCGTGGAACGCTTTTACACACTCCTGGCCAAAGCCTTTACAAAGCCTAAAAAGCGAAAGGCTACTAAGCCAACCAAAGCCTCGGTACAGCGTCGCCTGAAGAGTAAGCAGAAGCAGGCTGAGAAAAAGGCGAACCGCAGGGGGGATTGGTAGAGGGGGGTCCGGATTAGATTTTATTCATTTAGTCGCGAAGAAATATCCATTTGCTGGTGTAAAACTCTGATGATTTCGATGGGCTCTTCTTGTTCGTTGATACGGTAGAATATAAAATGTGATTTGACACGAGAGCGGAAATAGCCTTCTCTAATATGGCTGTAATCAATTCCTGCTTGGGGGTTATAAGCCAGATACTCAATTTCATCCATTATCAGGTTTAAATATCTGTCAGCCTGCTCCGTTGACCAGTTTTTAAAAGTATAAGTCCAGATATTTTCCATATCCCGGCTTGCTTCGCGACTTATCTTGTAGACCATTATTTTGCTAAATGCCTCTGATGAAGTCCTTCTATAAACTTTTTACGGTCGAAGTTTTCAACAAATCCGGATTCTTCACCCTTTTTGAGCTCATTGATGAGATCCGCCTTTTTAGACTCCTCATATTCAAACATTCTTAGGGCTGCCCTTACTACCTCACTGGCAGAGGAATACTTCCCGGTTTTGATCTGTTTGCTTATGAAGTCATCAAAATAATCACCCAGTAAAATCGATGTATTTTTAGCCATCTGCTTTCTATTTTTAATAAAGATACCAACTCTTGGTATAAGTTAAAAACGGCCTGCCCGGGGTATTGGTTTCTCTACTTAGTTTAAGTGCGCCATGCAATGGGCGCCATGCAATGGGCGCCTTGCAAGGGGTCTGCTAGTCCAGAGTGGATTAGGTTAAAACTTGCAGCTGACGGTTTTACCTAAATGATGAAGGCTGGTATGGTAGTGGATAATGGCTAAAAGCCAGCCACAAACAACTGCTCCTCAACTTAAAATTTTTTGGCTTTCTTTCCTTTTACCTCTTTTGTGGTGCCGTCATGGTCCATTTGCACCTTTTTGGTTTCTACTTTTACCGCGTGCTCAGAAGGCCTGATGCCCTGGTCGTAGTGCCGGGAATACACCTGTGTAAACTCGGCCCCAAACAGGAAGATAATGGAGGAGTAGAAGACCCAGATGAGGATCATGACGAGGGCGCCGGCTGTACCGTAGGTTTCGGACAGGGGATTATTCTCCAGGATGAGGCTAATCAGGAACTTCCCCAGGTTAAACAGGAGAGCGGTGACGGCTGCGCCAATCCAGATGTTTTTCCAGCGTATTCTTGCATCGGGCAGCACCTTGAAGATAAGCCCAAAGATGAGCGTACTAAGCAGGGTGGTCACCATAAACTCTCCTGATGAGATCAGTTGTGCAGAAATGCCGGCAAAATTCTCCTTCAGGTAGTCGTTAAACAAATTCACAAAAAGATCGGCAGTAAGGGAAACGAGTAGTAAAAAGCCCATACTTACGACCATAGCGAGTGAGAGCACGCGGTTGATGATGACTTTTAGCCATCCTTTTTCCGGCCGGGCTTCCACTTCCCACATAGCATTCAGGGCATCCTGCAGGGCAACAAAAACGGTGGTTGCACTAAAGACCATGAGCCCGATACCCATTATAGTGCCTACGGTGCTATCGCCTGTCTGGCCGGCCTGCTCTAAAATACGTTGTATCTGTAGGGCGCTATCCTGACCGATAATGCTACTGAACCTGCTTTGGATTTCGGTTTTTACCTGTTCCTGTCCGAATACGAGTCCGGCCATGTGGACGGTAATGGTTAGGACAGCTGGTAGCGAAAAGATGGTATAAAAGGCAATAATAGCGGCATGATCGAGTGGGTGATCATCAAAGAATTCTGTGAATATCTTCCTGGTAAACCTCCAGGTGGCTTTTGCTTTTTCGTACATCCTTAGAAATATACCGTGTACATAGTACTACACACTAAGGCAGGAATAGTTATTTGGGTACGGTGATGTAAGATGAGGCTGAGGTGGGGTAGCAGGATTATAGATGATGGTGGCTGGGGCTGTTGGGAATACGCCGTAAGCACACGGCCCTGAGGTTCTTCAATTTATTCTTACCTGAATATTCTACGGCCTGTGCTGCAGACGGGTAGCTTTTCGAAGGGCAACTATTTGTACTGCTGATGCCTGGACTGCGGTCGGGGCGGTTATGGGGTTACTGTTGATGTTATAAAACCTGGTACATTTTCCTTGAACGGTGGTTGCTTCGTTTTTATTCTTATGAAGAATTAACTAATCATCTTTAAAAAATTAACCCTATGAAAAAAGTGTTTTGTGCATTAGCGCTCGGCTCAATGCTGTTATCTTTCGGGTGCCAGAAAGAGGAGCTTATTACTCCCCAGCCATCAACTGAACGGGCTATGCCTGCTACTGAGGCGATGGCGATAGAGGTATCTGCCCTGCTGGATGAAGAAAATACCCGCCTGAACCTGCTGGATATCCTTAAGGAACACCCTGAGGGTATGAAGATGACCTCTCTGTTTGAACTGTCGGGCCTGGATGATAACGTGAACGGCCGCCTGCGCAACCTGCTGAATGAAAACACAAAGGTGTCGGGTGAGCAAATCCGTATTCCTGAAATGTGGCTGCATGAGCCTGCCGGACAATATAACGCTAATGACTTGCTGATAGCTTTTCCACCGCAAGGAGACGAAAAGGATTGGGAAATGGTAAAGGCTTATACACTGGATAACAAGGTGGTATACCTGGATGCTATGGAAACGCCCGATGTGCCTGTACTGGTAGTGGAAACGTATGGTTACCAGGCCTTTGAACGTGAGGTGGAGCTTATGAACCTGGAACTGCAGCGCCAGGGCCTTCAAAGCCCGGGTATCACAGACTACCGCAAAAAGAATGAAATGGCGCAGTCTTCCGGTCTGGAAACTACCAAGCTTACCAGCATCAGGCTGAATGATGACCAGGAGCCATGGGTATCGGGCTCTGCAGAGGTGTATGCGGTAACCAGCGGTATCCGTAACAGCAGTAATGAAGCCGAGGTAGCGGTAATTCCTATGTATTATCTGGATAAGGACGGTACTACTTACTACCCTAACCAAATCATGCTTTTCTGGGATGATTATGCGTACCAGGCAGCTAATATCCAGTTGTTTGAAAAGGATAGTGGTCACAACTACCAGGAACTGGTGAGCATAATCGTGAGTGGTATAGCTGATATAGCAGGTACCCTCTCCGGACAGTACTGGGTAAATGCGCTTGGTAAAATAGCCAGCGCTATAGTGGAAGTGTTGCCTTCCTCTTTCTGGACGAATGATGATGACTATGTGGATTCTTTCTATACGATAGAGAAAAACCGGTACTACACGAACTACTACGGCGCAGGAGCAAATGCGCGCGTGTCATTAGTACCTTATGTAATTGCTGCTAACTAATTCTCTCCCCCCGGGGAAATAAGAAGGGCTGTGAATTATGGATTCACAGCCTTTTTTCTTTAAGCGGAATCAAAGGCTCTGTCAGGGGTACTGAATAGCCGGTCTTAAGGCAAACAACATTTGAGGGGCGGCCGGGGCTAAAATAGCAGGCTGTGACGGATGGCGGGATTGTTTGACTACTATAATAAAGTCAATTTATCTACCAGGGAGGGTATAGCAGTCCCCTGCCAGACGGTGGCGCCCATTGCATGGCGCCCATTTCATCTGTTTCCTAGGGCGGGGATGAGGGCTTACGAGATTTTATTTAATCATATCAGGATTCAAATCTGAATCCTTCTGCAGTGCTTACGGTACGTTCATCGAAGTACCGGAAGGCAGCCCTTTTTGAGGTAGGGCGAGTCTGGCTAGGATTTGATAGGTTTAATTAGTAAAAAGAGAGAGGCTCTTACTATCTTCAGGGCTAGCTTTTCTGATAAGGTACTACGGTAGTTAAGCAGGCTTGTTGATATCAAGTATTGTCAGGGAGAATACTCATATCTTTTAACAACCTGAAGGTAATAAGCTCCCGTTGTTCACTGAAGTACTCACCGGCCCTGTACTTTTCTATGTTAAGTGCGAAGTAGTAGGTGTGATCATCCACTGTAAGAATGCCCACATACCACCCAATATCAATACGGTCCTGCATCGTACGGCCAGTTTTGGCTCAAAGCTTATAGCCTTTGGCCGGGCTATTCACCCTCATAAAGTCCAGTACCATATCCATGGCTTCCGGGGTGAAGGGTAGCTCCTTATGGTATAACTTCCTTAAGACTCCACCTGCTCTATCTGTATAGACTTGCCTACAGGCTTATAATAAAAGCTGCTACGGGTGATAATTTAAAACCTCACTCTATTTGCGTATACTGAGCTGCTTCAACCAGAGCCAGTTGTTGCCTTACAGGCCGGTTCTCTTCAAGGGGACGGCCCTCCGCCTTTTTTTTAGAAAGTCATTCTCACCCAGTAATTGCCCGATCTGCTGATAGAGCTGATCCACATTAACCTGAGGCTCCTCTTTTTAGCTTTTCTCTCCAAAAGCCTTATCGGCATTTTCCTGAAACTCACGTTTCCCCTCCGAGATTTGATTTGGGTGAACTTCAAAACGCTGAGTTAACTCAGATAAGGTCTGTTGCTCTTTAGGGCTTCTATAGCCACTTTTGCTTAAAGGCCGGCGAAGATTTTCTCCTACTTCTTTTCATTACTATCAGTTAAAGGTAACTAAAAATTATCATCTAAACTGATGGTCCCAATTTTGGGAAGTATTACATTATACGATTGTATATTAATAAGGTGCTATAAAGAAAGGATAGATAAGGTGTGTTTTATAATTCCGAAAGGATATATTCTCTGCCAATTACAAAAACCGACTCCTCCTTGAATAACTCCCCTGCAATTTTAAACATAACATTCCCGCCATGGTCATGCAGGTCGCTAACAGTAACATTTGTAATGACAGTTATATAGATATCCTCTTTCGGAAAGTACAAATATCGTGTATGAATGCCAGCGATGTCTCCGGCATTCCAGAAGAACTGACGGCCTCCTATGTTACCTGTCATCAGAGTAAAGCCTCTGTATTCAGAGTTTATGTCACCACCTTCAATCTTACCGGGAGTCTCTGCCAAGGCAAATGCTGAGTCTGATAATATTTTACCATTTAAGAGCTTAGAGTGCCACGTATACATGTCATCTACAGTACTGATTATACTACCTACACCGTAAGTCTGGGTAGGGTGTATATTCATAGCTGGTTGAATGTCAGTCCCGTCCTTATTGTATCCGGAAATTTGGCTTTCTTTTGCATCCTGATCCAGACTGCTATACGTATCTTTCATTCCCAGGGGGGAGAAAAAATCTTTTTCCAAATGAGTAGGATAGCTTTCATTCTTCAGCTTTTCAATAATTAGGGCCAATAGCACATAATCCGAATTACCGTATTTGTAGGCCGTACCAGGTTTAAAGTCAAGGGTGTCACCTTTAAAATACTCAACCAGTTCCTGAGGAGTGAAAGCGCTGTCAAGCTTTGCAGGCATATGGCCTTCTTTTTCAAAATAATTCTTGATTCCGCTTGTGTGATCAAGTAACTGCTCAATGGTTATGGTGCTACCGAATGGAAGATCATCAACATACTTCCCCACGGTATCACTTAAATGAATCTTTCCATCCTCGATCAGTTTCATGATACTTACCATGTTAAATTCCTTACTCACTGATCCAATGGGGAAGGTAGCATTCATATCCATCGGTTTTTTGGAACTCAGGTCAGCCAGTCCTATTGCTTTGTCAAAGACAATATTTCCATGATCGTAAATTCTGACCAACATTCCAGGCTCATCAGGGTGGTCAAATGGACTTATATGTTGTTCTATGTCTTTTTCTTCAAACTTCACTGTTTCTTCCATTGCAGTTGAGTTATTACATGAGGAAAAAATGAGGAGAAAACATGCAGCAATTGTAACAAAAATTGCTGTATGAATACTGAATAATGGATTATTACAGTTCATGTTATTTTAATTATCAAAAGAAATCAGCCGGCTTAAATAAACCGGCTGAGTCAAAGGTAGCTTAATTTAGAATTTCAATAGTTCTTTCGGCATTTGAAGGAGTCGGAACTATTACATTCTGTAATTTCCCTTCACTCATTTTATAAATCCTATCTGCCAGGTGATAGTAATTGTCATCATGAGTAATAGCTGCTACTGTAAATCCTTCCCCTTTCATGTATGGGAGGATTTCGTTATAAAACTTTCTCCTGAAATAAGGATCCTGGTCAGCGGCAAATTCATCGAGAATTAATACCGGCTTTCTCTCCAGCATGGCTGAAATCAGCGCCAATCTTTTACGCTGCCCTGTGGAAAGGTTTGTAGTACTAAACCCGTTTTCCTTGATCTCAACTTTACCATCCAATTCAAAAATATGGAGGTATTCTGCCGCTTTTTCTTTATCAAAGTTTTCAATACCAAAGGCTTCTTGGAAAAGGTGGAAGTCACTGAAAACAGGTGCAAATAAGGCTCTGTAGTCTGCAAATTGATCTGGAGAAATAATTTCTCCATTTACCTTCATAGTGCCTTCGTCGGAGGTGAATAATCCTATCATCAGATTCACAAAGGTTGTTTTACCACTTCCGTTCCCGCCAAATATGAAAACAACTTCACCTTTCTCCAGTCCAAAGGTATTTGGTCCTACGCGGAATGGAATATCCTCAGTGTCAGATTGATATTGGTAGATCACATTATCCACCTCCAAAGAATTGAAGTCAATCTGTCTAGGTGACTCACTATACCCACGGTCAGTATCGCTTAATGCCTCATTAAGTGAACCCAATCTGTTAAGGCTTATTTTAGCCTGAGAAAGACTGGGTACCATAAGTACAATAGTTTCAATAGGGCTCCAGATATATAATAGAACAAATACAAAGCTGATGATCTGGCTGCGTTCAGCACCAACATTATTACCAATGAAAAGAAGCAGTGCACCTATAAAGATATAAAAAGCCATCTGGCCAATAATACGATTATTAAGGTGGAAAACGAGGGCCTTTTTGTTAAGCCCCACTGCTTCTTCAAGTGCGGGTTTCATATGCCTATCACGGATATCTGCGCCCTTTTTCCTGGCAATAATCACTTCTTTAAAGCCGGTAAGCAATTCATTCAGGCTTTTAACAAACCGGTCATCATTGGACATTGCCTGATTAAAAAGAGTTACTGCTTTCCTTTCACTTATAGCGTATATTCCCAAGGCGAGGATTAACATGCCTCCGAAACAGAGAAGTAGTTTCCAGCTTAAAATACCCATATATACCAGGCACATTACTACCAGTATGGAATTGGTAAGTAAGTCTACTACACTCAGAGTGGCGTTGACTATATTATTGGTATCTCGTGTAAGTGCAGTATATACCCTCTCCTTATTTTTGACAAGAGGATGAAAAGGTGATTTAAGTACCATTTCTACCACATGAAGGCGGATTTTATATAGCATGTCCTGCATAAATCCAACCATGCCATAGGATACCATCCACCTGCTAATAAAAAACAGGGTGACAGCTCCGGAAAAATAATACAAGTACGTTTCCGTATCCGTTTCGGTATTATCTACATATGCCGTAATTATTTGATTAATGATATAAATGATAGCCGTATTTGCCACGGCTGCGACAATGCCCAGTAATACGAATAGAATGTATTTTCCAGTATGTCCTTTAAGTAAATTCATTTGAATACTATTGAAAGCTCTTTAAAATTTTTAGAAGGTTATTCAGACTCTTAAAGTCTTACCAGTTACGGAGCAGATCATATCTGAGAACCTATGTAGCCATTGTTCAGCCTCCTCAGTTCCGGCAATTTCCGGATGGAAGGTCACATTAATTCGTAAACCATTTGAAAACCGGTGAATTTCTAACCAGTATTTTGCTTGCGCAGGTGCCTCAGAATTTATGATCTGTACATTGTTCGTATTCCCACCTGTCTGAGCTTCTGAGAGGTATTGATAATTATGATAGTTCATACCTGCAATTGGATAGAAGTTTTCAGGTGCATCAAGCTGTTTCATAAGGAGTTCATAAGGATAAGAAACATGCCTTAATTCGTCCGCAAACTGCTGTTGCGTATTGTCTATTTTTTGTATAAAATCATCATCTGATTCCATCTTACTAAAAGGGTGCAGTAAAATGTTTGTATAGAATCCAATACTGTTTTCATTATCTACAGTATCATATATTTCTCCACCCCGCATACTGACCGGCACTGCAATTACACCATCTTCCTTACCTTTTGCCATAAGCGTTTTCATTATGGATAGGAAAAAGGCGGCAGGACTTACTCCCTTCTTTTCCAGGTATAAGTCAAGGTCATTCGCCGTTTCCTGGTCTAAGAGGATAGTAGCTCTGATACTTTTATTTGACTTATCTATGGTTTTAAAAGGCTGGCCTTTCAAATGTAATTTCCAAAAACTTATATCTTCTAGGCCGTTTCTGGTTCCCAAATAATCCTTTTGGGCTTTTACATAATCAGAGTATTGAGATGCAGGCAAGGCAAGTTCAGGAGTCTCATTTTTTAGAGCTACCTGATAAAGCATGTCAATTTCTTTCTGCAAAACGCCCTGAGAGTAACCATCAAAGAATAAGTGAGACAAGACCATCATTAGAGAATTGTTGTCTGCTCCTGCCTGCACAACACTGATAGCCCATGGGTTAGCAGTGTCAACCACATCCCGTAATCTGGCCATCTCAGTTTTAGTTAGCTCATCCAAAGTACTACTCTCCGCTTCAATCCAGTTAATAGGTACTTTATAAGGGCTTGATAAGCTGAAAGATGAGCCATTGAACGGTACAATGTGACTTCGTAAACTTGTATGCCTTTCCTGTAACCAGGTTACTGCCTTGATAAAGGCCTCCTTGTCCAGAGTTTTAAACTGGGTAGGGCCTATTTCCGAGTGATTCCCAACTATCTGCCTACCACTATAGAAATTACTTTGATTAAATGAGAGTTCTGTATAGCCATTCGCCTTAAACGTATTTAAGGAATTAAGGAGGCTCTTAAGAGTATTGGAGTATAGGTCTGCGAAGTTCTGTATTGTTTGGGAACTCCACCTGTTCTTACCGAATCGTATTGAGAAATGAAGCTGGCCGTTTGAAATAAATCCGGATAGTTCAAATTCATGAAAACGTTCCATAAGAGGATGCACCTCTGCGCCTTTTTCACCCAGATGGATTTCCATCTGTCCTCCTTCTCCTGCCTCAATATCACTTTCAAACTGGCCAAGGAAATTAAAGCTGACCTGAGATTCCATTTTTGGAAGATGGTCTGCTTCCTTACTCAGATACCTTGCCACTCCATAGCTAGCTCCTTTTAAAGGTATCTGCCTCAAAAGGTCTCTAACCTGTGTTATGTAGGCTATGCTACTATCACCGTCACCTGATGGTAATGCTACAGGGAACAAACTGGTAAACCATCCCAGTGTGCGACTTAGATCAGTATTTTCTGTAAGCTCCTCACGACCATGACCTTCCAATGTTACAGGGTAGGTGCCAGTCCCGAACTGTTCATTTAAAGTAAGCCCAAGGGCCGCCATCATCACATGGTTTATTTCCAAGCCGGACATACTTCCCGCTACCTCCTGTAACTGGGTGGTTTCTTTTTCAGTCATGCTAAAAGAGGCAGAAGCTGTTTCGGAAACTGTATTAGGCTGCTGGGGAAACTCAACTTCTATCCTCGCCGGACTTTCCGTTCTCATAGATTCCCAAACCCGTATATCCACCTTCCCGTCTTCACTAGCAATATAATTTTGCTGTTCTTTGATATACTGACGGAAGCTGGTAGCATCTTCAGGTAAAGAAGGGGTTTTACATTCTAAAATCTGTCGATATAAAACACCTAAATCCTCAAAGATTATTCTCCATGAGATACCATCTACCACCAAATGGTGTATAGCAATTAGTAAGGTATCACCGTCTTCATCGCGGAAGAGTCCGGCACGAAGTAGCTGACCCTTTTCAATAGACATTCCTGCCTGAATGACATTGGCTTGACGGATGAAAATCTCTTCGCTATTGTTCTGGTTCCGCAGATCATATAATGGTATATCAACTTCAGGGCCCTTTTCAAGAATATGATGCTGCCATTCGTTGCTCCCGGTCTTAGTAAACCTTGACCTAAGCACAGGGTGATGTGCTATTAAAAGCTGGAGTACTTTGGTGATGGCCTCTTTATCAAATCCCTCCGGATGGTAAATTTTAACAGATTGGTTAAAATGATTCCTGAAAGGTTCCGTAACTGTATCAAAGAAATGGCTTATTACAGGGGAAAGGGGTACCTGGCCGATAGCGTCTGCCATAGTATGCGCCTGCTCCTTATTCCTGCTTATAGGTGTAGCATTATTTGCAACTTCACTTACCGTAGGGCCATGCATAAACTGTTTGATGGTTAGTTTATACCCTTCGATCCTAAGATGTGCAATGAATTGAATGGCCTTAATAGAATCACCGCCTAGTTCATAGAAATTATCATCAGCACCGATGGACTCTTTTTTCAGAATTTTTGTCCATAGCTCGGCTATGAGCAATTCAGCTTCTGATAGATCTGCTGAATTGCTCTTACCGGTACTGCTTTCAGGCAATGGAAGTTCATGCAGTTTCTTTCTGTCAATTTTTCCGTTTTTGTTTGCCGGCATATAATCCAGTTCGATAATATGCTTGGGAAGCATATATGAAGGCAGGTGCTTACGCAAATCGGTGCGAATAGCAGCCTGATTTATATTACTTCCTACAAGATAGGCGACCAGTATGGTGCCGTTTTCTTCCTTTCTGGGGAGTACTACAGCTTTATGAACTGAGTCATTATTCAGTAAGGTATTTACAATCTCCTGAGTTTCAACGAGAAATCCACGTATTTTCAACATATCGTCTACCCGGCCCATATATTGAATGTTGCCATCCTCGGTCCATCTGCAAAGATCTCCAGTACGATAAACTATGCCGTCTGACTCCTCACTCCTGATGAATTTCTGAGTGTAAAGCTCCTCATTTTTATTATATCCATAGGAAAGCTGGTGTCCTCCTAACCAAAGCTCTCCGGTAGTACCTAAGGCTGCTAGTTGTCCGTTCTGATCTCTGATGGTAGCTGAAATACAATCAATTGGTTTTCCGATTGGAATATTACTTGTTACGAAGCCTTTATCAAAACGCAAAAATGTAGAGTATACTGTGTTTTCTGTAGGTCCGTAAACATTATAGAGATAGGTATCATATTTTTCAGCAAACTTACTAAAGTGAGAAACTGAAGCTGCTTCACCTCCGGTAAGAACGAGCCTTAACTGGTTAAAACCTTTAAAATCAAAGTCAACCATGGCATTGAATAAGGCGGTAGGAATTGCTGCCCTTGTAGGTTCATAGCGAGCATACGCTTCTTCCATACTTTGGATATCAATATCCTTTTCCTGATCCAGGATTATGACAGATGCGCCATTAAACAGGTAGCCATATACATCATGCACTACCATGTCAAATGAGAAAGAAGAAAGGGTTACGCTTCGGTCTTCAGGCTCGATCTTAATATGTTCAATACGCTGAATCCCTTCTATCATAGAGATTACACTCTGATGAGTGATCATAACACCTTTAGGCTCACCAGTTGACCCTGAGGTATAAATTATATAGGCCAATGGATTAGATACTACTTCAGGACATTCAGAATTCCGCCCTTTCTCAATACCCTCTTTTATAGAAAATACATCTTTGACCGGCCATCCTGAAGTAACAGTTATATCTTCCGCAAGCAAAGTGTCGATGCCTGCATTTTGTATTATATATTGCCTTCTTTCTTCAGGTAGGTTTGCTTCAAGAAATACGTATGTCAGTCCGGCTTTAAGTGCAGCAAACATGGCAATAAATCCGTTATGATGACGCCTTGACGAAATTCCTATAACGCCCTTAGGAGTAGTTTTTCCTGTATTCAGCAGGTATGCTGCCAAATAACTACTCTGGTCATCGAGTTCCTGATAGGTTATAGTTGAATTATCACTAGCAGAGTATATCGCAACCTTGTGTGGGTTGTTGTTAACCTGCTTCTGCATCTGTTCCACCATGCTGGAGGTTTCCGGTAGTTCTGGCAGGGTATCTAGATTGGAAATCTTCCTCAGCATTGTTTTTTCCTTATCAGTAAGGAAATCAATTTTTGCCAGTGAAGTTTCTGGATGATGTACCAGTTGATGCGCTAAGTTACCTATGTGATGGCATATTCTGGAAATTTTTTCCTGAGAGAACAGGTCAGTATTGTACTCTACCTTTAGTACCAGGCCTTCAGGTGTTTCCTTAAAGGAAAATGTAAGGTCGAACTTGCTATATCCTGCAGTTTCATTTGCCTCGGTCAGTACTTGCTGGCTGCCGCCTTCAGTACTTTCACGATGAAGTACCATCATTACATCAAATAAAGGAGAACGGCTTAACTCCCGCTGTAGCTTAAGTTCCTCTATGAGTTTGTCAAATGGATAAGAAGCCTGATCGAAAGCCTCCTGTGCCATGTTTTTACTGAGGCTTAGCAACTGATTAAAACTGCCCTGCAAATCAAACTGCATGCGTAGCGGAACAGTATTAGCAAAGAAACCAATTGTTTCCTGCAACTCAGGCTCTGTCCTGTTGGCAACCGGGGTACCAATTATCACATCTTTCTGACCGGTATAGCGGGCGAGTAGGGTATATACTACTGAGTAAATACCTTGAAAAAGTGTATTTCCCTGTTGGCTGCAGAGCTCTTTTAGTGCCGTTAAAGATTCAGAACTTATAAGGTGTTCTGCCAGAGCACCATTGAAGGTTTTAATGGCAGGACGTGGAAAGTCCGTTGGAAGTTCCAGAACTGGTAACTCACCATCCATCTTATTGTGCCAGAATTCTCTTCCTTCTTTAAGGTCCTGGTCATTGGCTCTGTTTTGCTGCCATACAGCATAATCTTTATACTGAAGTTTCAGTTCATTGAATGCAGGAACAGATCCACTTGTTATCTCCTCGTATGCATGTAAAGTATCCTTGAGCAGAATGCTAACAGACCAGCCATCTGAAATGATATGGTGCATCACCAGACAAAGAGTCGCGCATTCTTCACCTTTGGTAAATAGTGCTGCTCTGAACAGAGGCTCTTTGTGCATGGCAAAGGGAGTGTCTCTGAAAGCCTCAATTCGTTCTTGGATCTCGTCGGCCTTCATACCACTTACGTCTTCCTGCAGAAGATTGAAAGAAACATCAGCAGCAGGCAAAATTACCTGACGTGGTTCATCACCTTCTTCTCTGAATACTGTGCGTAAACTTTCGTGTCTGGCTATGATAAGGCTCAATGCCTGCTCAAGGGCATCTACATTGACTTTTCCATTGATCTCATAGGCCACAGGAATATGGTACGCTAAAGAAGCCTCCTTTAGTTTACTGATTATCCAAAGCCTTTTTTGGGTGTGGCTAAGGGGATAACTAGCCATTTTAGGGGCTGGTAGTAGAGTGGTCTTTTCTTTCTTTGACGCTTTTGTATCCAGAAATTCTGCCAATCGGGCAATAGTAGGATATACAAAAAGATCTGTAAGCTTAATCTCGAGCCCCATTTCCTGCTGGATATCTCCGGCTATTTTCATAGCCCTCAATGAGTTACCTCCTACTTGGTAGAAGGTGTGGTCTCTGCCGATTTGCTGTAGCTTAAGCTCCTTTTTCCAGATGTTGGCAATTTGGGTTTCGGTACCTTCTTTAGGTAGTTTAAAATCTTTTCCCAGTATTACCTCTTCAGGAGTTGGTAGAGCTTTTTTGTCTATTTTCCCGTTGGCATTCAGAGGAAAGTCTTCCAGGTGAATGACATAAGAGGGGAGGACGTAAGCATTAAGGCTTTTCTCCAGGTTTGTCCGGATGTCTTCTATCTCTTCCGGAGATTTGTAATAGCAAATAATCTGAGGGTTACCATCTGCATCTTTAATAGTATTTACATAGGTTTCCTCTACTCCGGGTATAGCAAGTACTGCCTGGTCTATCTCATTGAGTTCTATACGTACACCATTGATTTTTACCTGCCTGTCTCTTCTGCCAAGAATTTCAAGCGAACGGTCCGGCAAGTACCTTCCTAAGTCACCGGTTTTATATATGATGTCCTCTTTGTCTTTAATAAGAGGGTTTTGAACAAATACTTCTTTGGTGAGGTCAGGGTTATTATAATAGCCCCTTGTCATATTCGGAGTCTTGATATATACTTCTCCGATCTCTCCGATCCGGCATAGCCGGCCTTGGTTCAGTACCAGTGTAAACGCTTGTTCTATGGGTTGCCCTACGTGGAGTATTTGCCCTGGTGTAGCTGGTACCTCTTTAATACGATGAAAAGTTTTAATCATCGTGGTTTCTGTGGCTCCGTAGAAGTTAACTACTTCAACATGCGTGCCTCCGGCTTCATTCCATCTTTGGATATGTTTGGCATATAGAGGTTCCCCGGCCAGCAGAATATGTTTTAGCTCTGGTAATAGATCTTTTTGATCTGACTGTTCCATTGCCTTTGTAATATGCTGAAACAAGGAGGGAACAGTATGTATAATGTTTATCTTTTCATCACCAATCCATTTGGTTAGCTCGGTGATATTTGAGCGGGTTTCTAAGGAAGGAATACAAAGAGTACCGCCGGTGGCTAATGGCAAAAAGATGTCCCTGAGTGAAGCATCAAAGGTGAACTGCGTAAGCTGACTTACTCTAGTGCCTTCTGAAACCTGAAATTCCGTAGATTCCCATTCTATAAACTGGGCGAGACTCTTATGAATACCTACTATAGCCTTTGGCTTTCCTGTGGAACCTGACGTATAAAATATATAGCTGTCCGATTCTGGATCAATAGCAATCTCAGGGTTTGAGTTGCTAAGTGTTTCCCACTCTGACAGGCTTTCTTCTTTTCCTATGGGGAATATGCCCTTTTCACTTATGACATGAACATTCCGATGGGCCAGGTAAAGGTTTTCTGAAAGCTGAGCCCATTGCGCTGTCTGCGATTCCGAGATCAGAATAAGTGCTTCAGGAGATTCCTCAAATATAAACTGTAACCGACTTTCAGCAAATGTCAGGTCTACCGGCAGATATATTCCTCCAGCCTTAAATGTACCCAGGAGAGAAGTTACGAGGGTGGAAGAAGAGGGCATTGCCACCATAACTACCTTGTCCTTTGCGTCATACCTGCCTAGGTAGTGTGCAATCTGGTTAGCCTTATGGTTTAGTTGCTGGTAGGTGGTTTCTTCGCCTCTGAAGGCCAGTGCAACTGTGTCAGGTAGATGGCTGGCCGTTAGTTCGAATTGCTTATAAATTAGTTTCTCCATTACTTTTCAGGTTGTTCTGCCGGGGTTATAGCTGGCAGGATATACATCAGATGTATAAGTAAAATCTCCAGATTCTAGGTTTACGGGTTTGCTAATAGCGATGTAAGTTGATGTCCCGGTCGTAATGCCTCTTCAGCAGAACACCATGCACATTAACAATTGTCTGTACTTCATAATTCCTAAATGAACTTCCCTGCTTATTTTCAGGTGAAATAGTGCAGTCAGGTCTGGAACTCTCTGACTCCAACTTGAATAGTGGAGCAGAGAGGGTTCCTGAATTAGCCAAGGTTTGAAGTCTGCTCCTGCTCATGCTATAATAGGGGAGGGAACAGTAGATGCATCAAAGCTTTCCATCTCAAATACATCCAATAGTAAATTGAATGTTATGACTACTATCAGCAGGTCGCTGTCGTAAGGTACATTGATCCTGAAACCGGGTTTGCTGTAAACCTTCTTAAGGCGTTCAATGGTATCAGGGTTGAAAAAGCCCTGACGCTTGATTCTGTCATAGCTCAACAAGTCCATTGTCATTTCATCCTTATTCTGCAGGAGCTGGCAGCTACCCGGAGCTACGAAACCAAACTTTTGCCTGTTAATGATTTCCTCGGGAAGGTATTTAGTAGCCACTTGTTTGAGCAAGTGCTTTTCTACCAGTCCTTTAAGCTGAATTTCAGGAGGAATGGTCTTGATGAACTCAAAGAGGTTGACGTCCAGAAAAGGGTATCTTCCCTCTACAGAGTTGGCAAAGCATACTCTGTCACAATGGTCGGAAATGAGATGGTCAGCAAGCCTAAGCTTCAGGTCGAGATAAGAACGCTTATGAAAGGGGTGCCTTCCGATAAGCTGGTTCGGGTCAACAGGTTGCTTATTTAAGCAGTCAAAATCATAGTATAATTCATTTACTGCATCCGAATACAAACCTTGCTTTACTGAACGGAACTCTACCTGGTTTTTTTCATAGAAGAAAGAGCTGTCACCCCAAAGCTGTTCCCTCATCTGGTCTTCCAGCATCATGTCCAGGTCATCCATATCCTCACCCAGGTTACGGCTTCCGAGCGCATCCAGTCTATAACCGATATACCCTCCGCAAAGCTCATCAGCTCCTTCTCCGGATAATACTACTTTGATGCCCTGGCTACGTACATTTGCCGAAAGCGCCAGTGAGCAGGTATTGTAGCTTTCTTTTACAGCAGTTTCACCGTGATATACAATATCCCTTAAGCGACTTGAAATATTCTTCCAGTCAAAGGCAAACTCATGGTGATCACTATTTAAAAATGATGCCATTCGCCTCTGGTGTACACTTTCGTCTATCTGGCTGTTTTCTCCCTGAGGAAATGTAATGGAGAAAGACTTGAAATCTGCCCCCGGCCTTAATTTCCGCATCAGACTACCTATCAGGCTGGAGTCTAATCCACCGCTAAGGTAAAACCCTACTGGTACGTCAGCATTTAGCCGGTGGTTTACAGATGCTAATAGCTTTTCTTCCAGCTTTTCGGCATAATAGCTTTCCTTCTTCCCATAGTCATAATCTCCTTCCATGGGGAAGTTGGCATCCCAATAGCAGTGAACAGAAGTTTTTTCGTTCTGGTGCACAATATAATGGCCTGGCTTCAGGCTATTAATTCCCTGAAACAGCGTATGAGGACTTACGCCGCCCGGAAAAGAAAATACCTGGTCAAGACCGATAAGGTTTACTCTTCTGGGCACGAATGGCACCTGTAAAAGGGCTTTTACTTCTGATCCAAAAATCAGATGGTCCTGCTGGTGGGTATAGAACAGAGGGCATACCCCGAAATGGTCCCTTGCCAGAAACAGTGCTTCTTTATTTTTATCATAAATGGCAAAACCAAACTGGCCTACAAGCTTATCAAACATTCGTTCGATACCATATTCCTGATAAAGAGGAATCAGTACTTCCACATCGCACTGTGATGTAAAGGAATAACCTTTTGCACTAAGCTCTGCTCTTAATTCCTGGTGGTTGAAAATTTCACCGTTACATACCAGTACTATGCTTTTGTCCTGGCTGAAAAAAGGTTGTTGTCCACCTGAAAGGTCAACAATGCTCAGTCTTTTAAAGCCAAAACCAACATGGTGATCTGTATGTATTGAAGTATCATCCGGTCCGCGGTGATGTATCACCTCTACCATGCTTTCTAAAAGCACCCGTGGAACCGGTTGAGTTTTAGTAGTATTATATATTCCTGCTATTCCGCACATAGTTTTTTCTTAATTATAGATGGTTGTACTACAACTTTAATCCCGTCAGTCACCTTACATATTCATCATTTGGGACAGGAACTCATCCTCTTCCTCCGCTTCTGATGCCTCGGTCTGGAGTGCAATGTCTGTGAGGGATTTAGCAGATGGTAGCTGGGTTACTACATATTTTATGTTTTCCAGAAGCTTCTGCACGGTCTCATTATTGTACAACTCACTGTCATATTCCAGGTGTATTCTGACTCTGTCTTCATCTTCCACGAAGAAATAGCAGAAGTCATATTTACTGCTGCCCCAGTCAAACTTCATCTCCCTTATAGAAAGAGTTTCCGGTGCCTCTTCAGAAGGTTTGTAGGGTACATTTTGCAGTACGATCATGACATCAAATAAGGGAGAACGGCCTGGCTGGGCAGGGTAATCCAGCTTATTTAATAGGGTGTCAAAAGGGTATAACTGATTGGCATAGCCTGCAAGAGTATTTTTTCTTACAGTACTATAAAGGTCATTTATTTGAACGTCCGGCTCAAAGTTGTTCCTTAATGCCAGGGTATTTACAAAAAGGCCAATCTGCTCTTCAAGTCCCTCATGTTCCCTGCCTGCAATAGGGGAGCCTATTACGAGATCCTGCTGCCCGGTATATTTATGATACACTGCATTAAGCAATACCATAAGACTCATGAAAAGGGTACCATCATGTTTCTTTGTGAATTCACGCAGGATACGGGTTTCCTCTTCATCAAAGGCGGTGTTTATAGTTACACCTTCATATTTCCGGGTCTCAGGCCGTACATGGTCTGTAGGCATATTGAGGGGCTCTGGTTCCTCCTCAAAGCTTGCAAGCCAGTAGTCTTCCATCTTTTGGCCTTCACTGCTTTGCAGTTTGTCCTGAAGCCAGACTGAATAATCCTTATATTGAAATTCAGGATGTAAAAGTTCCGGCTCATTACCCTGTTCAAAGCTCAAATAGGCTTTAAAGAACTGATGAAAGAAGAGTTTCATAGTCCAGTTATCACCTATAATATGATGCATATTGAAAAGGAAATAATATGATGCATCACTAACTCTGAAAAGCTGAAAACGTATAAGGGGACCGTTAGCCAGATCAAAAGGTTTACGGATTTTCTCCCTGAAAAGTCCGGAAAGAGAATCTTCCGTGCTTTCACTGTCTACGTCAATTATTTCAAGAATATCAGTAAAGGTTCCGGCGCTAAGTACTTTCTGACCGACACCTGCGTCCGCAACAGGTACAAATACTGTTCGAAGACTTTCGTGAATAGTAATTAGCCTTTCAATAGCCCTTTCCATTGCTGTAAGGTCTATCTGACCTTCTACCTGGAAAAGGATGGGCATATTATATGCGATATTGCTTCCTTCTGCCTGTGCCGCTTTCCATATACCATACTGAGAAGGTGAAAGCGGATAATATTCACTTTCTGGGGCTTTACCTATTGCTTTTTCTGCCTCACCAGTCTCTGCACCTGCAAGATAGGAAGCTTGTTTTTCCAGGGTAGTGTATTCGAAAAAGTCTGTAAATGAAACTTTTATTTCCATTTTCTGGCGAATACGCAACAGGAGCTGGGAGAAGGTAAGGCTATTGCCTCCCAAGTTAAAGAAGTCATCAGTAATACTTACCTTATCCTGTGGTAAAATTTCCTTCCAGATGTCCGCTAATTGCTGTTCCAGCGGAGTTCTGGGAGCTATATATGCCTGTTCACTTTTAGCTTTTTGCTGATGGGCTATTTGCAGCAGAGCCTTATCATCCGTTTTGCCATTAGTAGTAATGGGGAAGTTATCAACCTGCACCAGCATACCAGGTATCATATATGCGGGTAATTTCGCCTTTAATCCTTCCTGGATATTTGTTTCATTAATGGAGTTTTCAGTCAGAATAAAAGCAACAAGCAGTTTCTGATTGTCCTGTTCCATTACACTTATGTAGGATTGGCTCACCCCTTCAAATTGCTGTAATGCAGCCTGGATTTCTGCCGGTTCAATTCTGAAACCTCTGATTTTAATTTGCTTATCTACCCGGCCGAGGTATTCCAGGTCTCCACCTAGTGTAAGGCGGACTAAATCTCCACTTTTATACCATTTTGCGCCGGAAGGGTCCGAATGGAGTGTGGTAAAGACTTTTTTAGTTAACTCTTCCTGGCCCAGGTATCCTTCTGCGAGTCCTTTTCCTCCTATATAAAGCTCGCCGGCCATTCCTTCTTCTACTTGCTGAAGTTTATGGTCAAGAATGCAAAGATCAGTATTGGCAACTCCCTTACCGATAAGAATACGATCATCCGACGGAGACAATTTCTTAACTACGCAGCCTACGGTAGTTTCAGTAGGGCCGTATTCATTGTATATCTCTATTTCAGGATTCCATGAAAAAAGAGTTTGTACATGTTCCTTTTCAAGTGCCTCACCGCCCAGAACTACCTTTTTCAACGAAGTAGTAGTTTGTCCCAGGTTTTTCAACATGGTGATATGAGAAGGCGTAAGTTTAAGAATATCCACCTCAAAGCCGGATCCCGGGCTTGTAAACTCCTGCAGTATCTGAGCCATGCTCTTTTCTTTGTCAGCAATAATTAGTTGCTGACCACGGGTTAGAGAAGCAAACAGGCAGGTTATGGTTAAGTCAAATGCAATGGAAGTCAGTAACCCCCAGTTGCCCCTTTCTCCATTTGGAGTATAGTAGGCATTCGCCCATTGGATATAATTGGAAAAGCTGCCGTGGCTGATCATAACTCCCTTAGGCCTTCCGGTAGAGCCGGAAGTAAATATGATATAAGCCAGGTCTTTAGAGGAAATATTAGTAGGAACACGTTCCTCTGAAACACCCTCTATCAGTTCCTCTCCTATATACAAAACGGGCTCTTCATGTGTAAGGCCTGCTGTGGCGGCTACATCCTTAGTTGTTATTACTGCACTGCATGAACCACTTTCAAGAATTTGTTCTATTCTTTCAGATGGATAGGCGGTATCTATAGGAATATAGGCTGCTCCGGCTTTGAGTACGCCCCAAATAGCTACAGGAAGCCATTCACTTCTTTCCAGAAGTAATGCAACGCGCTTACCGGGGGCAATACCATATTTGGTTTGCAGCACTCTGGCAAAGGCATTACTTTTTTGGTCAAGGGCATTATAAGTTAAACAAGTGTCTTTATAGACTACAGCTTTCTTTCCACCATTTTCAGCTACCTGGTACGAAAACAGGTCTAAAATAATAACATCCTCTACCTTTTCATTCCACTCTACATCAGAAGATAATATTGAGCTGTTTTGCTCCAGAGAGAGTTTTCTGTTCAGATAGCTTTTCCATTGCTGACCAATCCATGATATCACCTCCGGGCTAAACCTGCCTTCAGCATAATAGAGATCAGTCCAAATAGCATCCGGTTTCTCCTGAATAATCATTTTAAGCCTGTAAGGCTCGGAAACCTCAGAAAAGTCAGTGACGGAGTATGTAATATCACCCTTTACCGGCGTGTAGCATGCCTCGGGTATGGTAATTATACCATATGCAATAGATGCATCGCTGCTTTGTCCGGCATTTTCAAAACTGAAGAAATCATCCCAATCCATTATTGCTTCGTCCTCTTCCCTGAGTTTTGAAAAGAAGGCTTCATCTTCTAAAGCTGGTTCGAGAGTCAAAGGCAGGGTTTTGGTCATAGCGCCCAGGGCACCCTCTAATTCTTCATAAATCCGGTTAAACCGGCTGATGCCAAGTGTGATAGAGTCCTGATTATCATAAGCGTACAGGAATTTTGAAAATAACCCAATCATAAGCTGGGACATTTCCAGATCTTCCTTTGCTGCCAGTTTAGCCAAGGCATCTTTAATTTCTGCAGTCAAATACACCCTGTGCTTTTTCAGGCAGGGTGTACCTGTTTCTTCACCTTCAAAAGGAATGATGCGATTGTTAAGGTCCTTGTTTTGGAATTTCTTCCAGAAATGAAGGCCTTCAGCTTCCGGATCCTGCAGGAGGTCGTCTTGCCACTGAATATAATTTTCATAAGGCAATACTTCTTCACCAGATAGGTTTCCGTTACAAGCTGCAAAAAAATCATGGAGCAAAAGATCCATGCTCTTCAGGTCCAGCAATATGGGATGGGACCTGATCCATAATTGAGATTCTGTATCTGTAGTTTTAATCCACAGAAGTTCCAGGGCATTGTTGCTCTCCTCAGGTGAGGCTTCACACCATGATAACTTTTTCTCATGTATGGCTTTTTCCTGCTCATCCTCGCGGATAAGGTCCAGGACTTCCAGTGAATACGAAACCTGATTTTCTTCCTGCTGTAATGGGTATTCAAAGGCTGCAGCCTTAACAAGCTTGAATCGGAGTACGTTGTATTTACGCCCCAGTTGCTCCATTGCCTCAACAATATGATTATGCGTTAATTGACCACTAACGTTGGCGCATACTACAGTATAGGGATTAGCTGATTTTTTGGAGATATTCCAAATACGTTGTTGAACAGGAGAAAGAGTATATTGTTTAGGTTGTTCTAAGCTTTCCATTGGTGAAATCAGGTATTAATGTATCAATCTGGGAAGGAATCAGGCTAAAGTTTCAGCTTCCGGTGCGAACTGTTCTTCACTCATTGGTTCCAGCAACGAAACCAGAATCTGGCGATCTCCTTTAAAAGGCATCCTGCCATGTGCCATCAACATATTATCCAGGTAAAGCAAGTCTCCCTTTTCCCAGGGAAAAACAATCATGCTTTCATCCCATGCTGCTTTAAGCTCCTTAAATTCCTCTTTTGAAATGGGTGAGCCGTCGCCAAAGTAGGTGTTAAACGGCAAGGCATCTTCTCCAACCATTTCCCTGAAATGGTCCTCTAAGGTGTATTGATTAAAGAAAAATCCATGATTAAACCACACTAGCTCATTGCTGTAGGGGTGCTGGTAAATGGCCTGCTTTTTCCAATCAATACGTAATTCGTTTTCTCCTATCCAGGAGAAGTTCATATTGTTTCGCTTACATTCTGCCTCTACCGCAGCTTTGTCTTCAGTCTGAAATACCTCCTGCCAGGACAGGCCAAGTTTTGAAGATAGATTTCGTACATACTTTATTCCCAGCCTGCCGAATTTTTCTCTAAGCTGCGGACTTAGTTTGCTCAATACCTGCCGTGTATCAGCAACCGGTGTTTCTCCTTGTTCATCTGCCGGGATTATACAGCAGAAGATGGCTTTCATGGGCCAGGTCATTGCATATGAAGACTCAGTATGCATGTTGATCATCTGGTCGGCCGGGTGAGTGGTTGAATGATACACTTTATCGGTAACCTCATAGCGTGGTGATGACCTCATGGTATAATTCAAAGAGTTAAGCTCAAGTTTATCTACTACAGCTTTAAACTTTTCGCGGGTATCCACTGCAAAGCCCCTGAAAAGGATCCCTCCGTATTTTTTCAGCAGTGTATTGACCTCTGATTCATTTTCTTTGATCCACCCCTGCAGGGATACGCCACTCATCAGTGCTTTGACCATTATAGGGCCGCCTTCTGGTAGAGCCGGTGTTTTTTCTACCAGTTTCTGTTGAGTGTTTACAGTATTAGTTTTAAGGTTAGAGAGACCTTTTCTTATTTTCCTTGGTTTCATAGCTAAATATTTTAATCGAGTGACTTCCTGTTAACCAATTATGATGTTTTTAACATACTGAGTCTGTTCTGTCTTCCTGATTTGCGGAATGATTTCCGTATCTCTTCAACTTTGCGTAGTTGTTCATCAACCATCTGATGAGGGTTGTCCACAAATGCTTCCATCATTTGAGAGAAAATTTGTTTGATACGGCTAACATCTTTCACACTATACTTTTCAGGGTGGTAAACAAACCGTATTTTCAGCATATCCGGCTCAGGGAGTACATGGATTGTAAAGTCAAAACTATTTGGCTCATAAGCCTTGATGCCTGTTAGTTCCCACGGAGATTCACCTTCACTATCTACAGGGTAGTTTCTGAAAACCATGATATGGTCAAATAATTTACCGTCAGGATGTAGCCTTTGAAGATTTGCCAATTGGGTATAATGGTAAGGCATTCCTTCAATTGCCTGATTTCTGAGGGCTCCAATCAGGTTAGATACAGATTCATTTTCCTCAAACCGGATTCTGACAGGCATGGTATTAATAAATAAGCCTACCATTCCTTCCACACCTTCCAGGTCTGAGGGGCGGCCGGATACCACTGTTCCGAACACCACGTCATGGCGATCATTCGTTTGGGCCAGATATATACTCCAAAGCGCCTGAATTACCTCATTTAAGGTCGTCCGGCTGTTCCGGATCATGGCTTCAAGGTTATGGAAAAGCTCTCCTTCAAGCCTTATTTCTTCGTATTGCAGATCGCGTGAGGACTCATTGAATGTTTGCTCAGTTTTACTTATACCTATGCTGGTGCTATACTGGTATCCTTGCAAAAGCTTTCTCCAATATTCTTCACCTTTTTCCTGCGGGTAGTTTTCCAGCCAATTGATGTAATTCTCAAATGGCTCCAGGTCGGGTAACAATGGCTGCACTTCTGACCTGAATGCAGTATAGAGCTTTTGAAAGTCATTCATTATAATGGGTATACACCACCCATCCATAATAATATGATGATAGCTTAAAATAAATTCGAACTCATCATGTGCTAACTGGAATAGCCGGAACCGAATTGGCAACTCTTCTGTGAGCCTAAAACCCTTTTCCCTGTCTTCCTCTGCAAACTTATCGAGTCGGAATTCTTTGTCTGACGACGAAAGATCCTTAATAACTTCAAAGTTGTACACAGGTGCTATATCAGATATGACTGCCTGAACGGGTTGTGAGGCAAGATCATCTCTGAAAAGGCTTCGCATTACCGGATGGCGGTCGGATAATGCCTTCACGGTTTTGTGAAAAGTCTCGGGGCAGATATCACCTTTCAGGCGATATCTCATCTGTTCGAAGTAAGCACTGGTCTTAGGGAAACGGATATGGTGGAAAAAGAAGCTTTGCTGAAGCGGGCTAAGTCCATAGACATTTTCCAGTTTATATTTTTGCTGGAAAGAAATCAGCGATGACATTGACAAGCCGACAGTCCTGAAGTCACTGGGAGTAAGGAATGTCTTTTCGACCTTAGTCAGATTTTCTCCAAATTCGAGGAGGTTTGTTTTCCATGCTTCGACAAGAGCATTAATGACCTCCGCTGAGTATTGATTTTTATTATACTTTATACTGAACTGGAGTTTTTTATCCACCAAGGCTGCAGTAAAGTCTATACTAAACAGCCTATCCTGTTCGGCTGCACGCTCTTTTCCACGGGCCTCTGTACTTAGAGTAATGCTGCTGCCTTGTTCTTTTTCACCGGAATCAAACTGGCCCAGGTAGTTAAAGCACATTTGCGGATCTTCCGTCATGCTTCTACCAGAAAGGTATTTTGCAATACCGTAATTGCTACCGGCACGTTGGAACCTGCGCAGTCTCTCCTTAATATCTATGAGATAAAGCAAGAGATCCTGATCCTTAACCTCAGGAAGTAAGACAGGGTATATTGCTGTAAACCAACCTACTGTCCTGCTTAGGTCCAGGTGTTTGATTGCATCACGGCCATGGCTTTCCATCATGAGGCTGACTTCGCCATTACCTACATTTTGCTGAATAGCCATATTTAGGGCTGCGATCAGAATATCCTGCAAGTCAGTTCCAACCCACTGGTTAGCTGCTTGCTGGATGGCCGCGATCTGCCGTTCGCCTACTTCCCCCTGGCAGGTACAAACATCTTCTTCAAGATTGTTTTTTGTTTCCTTCTTAAATGAAAGATTAGTTATAGAGGTTTTATCAATATTCCACAGATCAAGACTATTGCTCACCCGATCGCTGTGTTGCATCTCTGTTAAAGTTTCTGACCAACGCTTATAACTGTGAGTTCTGCTCAGAGCAGGCATTTTAGTGCCATTAGTAAGCGCCTGGTAGATGTCTTTGAAATCATCAATGATGATTCGCCATGACACACCATCTACAATAAGGTGATGGGCAAATAGTAAGAGTCTGTCCTGGTCCTTTAAGCGGAATAATGCAGCACTGAACAAGGGCCCATCTACTAGAGAAATATCAGACTGGTGTTGCGTGGCCAGTTTGTCTATTTCTTCGCTATATCCGTCAAAAGTGTGGTTTTGAAGATCGTGAACAAAAAAGTTAACCTTGGATTCATCTTGTACCAGTTGCTTCCACGTGCCTTCATCATTTTTGTAAACTGCACGGAGCATATCGTGCGCGTCACATAAGGCTTTTAAAGTAAGGTTAATCTTTTCCTGGTCAAAACGTTCGCCTACCAGAACTACAGATTGGTTATAATGATGATTATACTTGCTTACCTTTTCAAAGAAATAATGCTGAACCGGACTCAAAGGGAGTTCACCAATAACTCTCTCTTCCTCGGTTTGAGTATGACCTTTGCTTAGCTGCTTTGCCATTTCCCTGAGGCCTGAATATCGCATGACCAACGGAACCGTCAGGCTATAGTCATGTTTCTTCAGTAATGAAACCAGTTGTATTGCTTTAATAGAGTCTCCCCCAAGCGCAAAGAAATCATCGCCGAGTCCGGGTTGGAGAACGTTTAATAATTGCTCCCATATAGACGCTAAAATTATTTCACCATGTGTTTCAGGTGATTGGTATGCAGGGCGTCCATTTTCCTGTTCATGGTAAAGCCCGGCAATTTCTAATGGTTGCTGATGTAGCTTGTTTCTATAGACTTGTAAGCTTTCCTCATCGTTTGCCGTAAGTACCTTTAATTCAGAAAGAGGGAAATCCGGGTATGTTGTAGCCTTTTCGAGAAGCAACCTGAAATGTTCTTTCAGCTTGTAAATCGTTTCTGTGTCATATAGGTCAGAGTTAAACTCCATTCGTAAGTACAGGCCTTCTTCTGTTTCGGCAAAGAACCAGGTCAGATCAAATTTACTTCCTTCTACCCCTAAATTTAGTGGGCTTACAAGAATGTCCGTGTCCGAAGAGGATGTGTTTTCCAGGTTCAGATCACCAGTATTCTGTAACACGAGCATCATGTCAAACAAGGGACTTCTGCTCACGTCTCTTTTCAGTTTAAGTTCCTCAACCAGTTGGTCAAAAGGATACAACTGATTTTCAAATGCTTTTTTGTCCTGCTCTGCAGTGTTCTTAAGTAATTGTATAAAGGTGTTCTTTGGGTTAAAGCGGGTTCGGACAGCCAGGGTATTCACATAGAACCCTATTTGTTTTTCCAGCCCTGTTCCGTCACGTCCTGCCACAGGAACCCCTATGATAGTATCATTAAGATGTGTGTATTGACTAATAAGGCCATTTAATACTGAATGTAACCCCATAAACAGGGTCACACCATTTTGTTGGCAGGTTGCCTTTAACCCTTTGAGTAATTGTGCATCAATAAGGAAGTCAGCCTTAGAACCATTATAGGTTTTTACCGCAGGCCTGTCTTTCTGAACCCCGAGGTCTGTGCGAAGCCATCCTTCTTCAAACTGGCTCTTCCAGTACTCGCCTTGTTCTTTTAATTTTCCTGATTTAACCTGCTCTCCAAACCAAACCGCGTAATCCGTATACTGGAAAGGCAGACTGCCTATATCAGCTTTTGTGCCTTGACTGGCTGCCTGGTAATATCTAGTAATTTCACTGAAGAAAATATTCATGGACCAACCGTCACTGATAATATGATGCATGACATAACTGAAGATATATGCATCATCTTTCCAGCGTATAAGGTTGATCTTAAATAGTGGCAGATTGCTCAGGTCGAATTTAGAATCATTCATCTGCCGGACACGCGTGATGATATCCGCCTCAGAGAGATTCTGATTACTGAAGTCATGATAGCTGAAGCATTCCTCCAGATCATAAACTTCATGCACTTTCTGAAATACTTCCTCGTCGACTTTATTAAAAGAAGTTCGCAGGCTGCTATGTCTTTTAATAAGGCTTTCAAGAGCCAGCTTCATTATTTCCGGATCTACATCCCTGCAAATAACGAAGGCATTGTATATATTATAAGTGGTACTGCCTTCTTCCATTTGCTGTAGTACCCAAAGCCTCTTTTGAGCTGGAGATAGGGGATAGTGTTCTCTTTCTCCTGCCAGGGGTATTATTGTCTCGAGGTTTTCATCTGCACCACTTATAACCGTTGCCAGCTCTGCCAGTACGGGGTGGGCAAAAATATCACTTAGTTTAAGGCTAGCTCCCAGTCTTTCCCTGATGCGGGAAACAAGTTGCGTGGCCTTAAGGCTATGTCCTCCTATTTCGAAGAAATTATCTTTTTTACCGACCCTGGAAAGGCCAAGGATTTCCATCCATATTTGTGCAAGCTGCACCTCAGTAGAGGTCTCAGGAGCAACATATTCCGTTGCATTATCCTGTACAATATCGGAGGGATCAGGAAGTTTCTTGGTGTCAACTTTACCATTAGAGGTCAGCGGTATTTCATCAACAGGAACAAAGTAGGAGGGGATCATATAGCCTGGTATCAATTCCTGTATAAAAATACGTAGGTCTTTTGCAGACAAATTGTCTTCAGTCGTATAATAAGCTACGAGATACGCCTGGCCTGCATCATCTTTTCGGGTAGTGACGACGGCATCTTTTACTCCCTTATTTTTCAGGAGGTTAGACTCTAGTTCGCCTAGTTCAATCCGGTGACCTCTGATCTTAACCTGGCTATCTATTCTTCCCAGGTATTCTAATTCTCCATTCGCCAGAATCCGGGCAAGGTCACCGGATCTGTATACTTTTTGCCCTTTCAATAAAGGCACTTCTGTAAATTTTTCTTTTGTAAGGTCCGGTCTGTTCAGGTAGCCCTGCGCAACGCCCTCACCATATACGTATAGCTCTCCACTTACACCACGGGGAACTATGCACTGGTTCTGATCCAGTACAAAACAACCCAGCGTAGGAATAGGACGGCCGATACTGCTGATATTGTTTTCTATTTCATGCAGCGTGATTTGTTTGTATGTAACATGAACGGTGGTTTCCGTTATGCCATACATGTTTATTAGCTGTGTATCAGAGTATTTTTCATACCAGTTCCTGAGCTTAACAGGGGCCAGTGCTTCTCCGCCATATACTATCATCCGGAGGGCAGAAAGTTTATCATTACTCCGGTGGTCTACTTCAGCCAGACGGTAAAAGGCTGAAGGAGTTTGATTGAGAATAGTAACGTTATCTTCTTTAAGCAGCTTGTAAAACCCTTCTGTGTCCTTAGCTGTCATGGCTGGCACAACTACTACCTTACCGCCATATAGTAATGCTCCATACATTTCCCATACTGAAAAATCAAAGCAGTAAGAATGAAACAGAGTCCATACATCGTTCTGGTCAAAATCGAAGAGGTTTGCTTCATTGAAGAGTAGCCTGATAACGTTTCGGTGGCAAACCTTTACCCCTTTGGGCTTACCTGTAGTTCCGGATGTGTATATTATATAGGCTAATGATTCTCCATCTGTATTTACATCGGTAGGCAGGGAGGAAATTTTATCGCCTTTCGCAATAAATTCACTGAGTACCGATTCTGTAACTTCAACTTTACTGTTAGAGTCTTCCAGGATAAACTGAATGCGTTCCTGTGGATAGGTAGGATCCACTGGGATATAGCATGCACCTGCTTTTAGAATTCCCAGTAATACTCCAAGCATTTCTGAGGAGCGGGGCAAAGTTACCGTAACCAGGTCGCCCTCCGTTACTAACTTTTCTTCTCTTAAGAAATTTGCAAAGCGGTTGGAAAATTGCTGAAGCTCCTTATAAGAATACTCTGATCCTTCATATTTTACTGCGGTACGTTCAGGATATTCATTAACAATTTTGTCAAAACGGCTAATGATATTTTCATCACGCGGAAACTTAACATCAGCATAGTCCATCCCCTTCATTATGGAGCTTGATTGCTCTTCAGAGAGAATAGGAACAGAGGAAATAGGAGAAGCTGACTCCTGGGATATCACTTCTAAAAGGTGACAAAGGTTTTGACAGAAGTTTTCAATACTGCCTTTTTCATAATAAAGCTCATTATAGGTAAGATACCCGACGTATTGATCATTCTCTTTGCAAATAAGCAGGTTATGGTCATACTTACCCAGACCCATATTTGTCTCAACGGTATTCCAGGTAGCAGCCCCTGTATTTATACCTTCCTCTTTTTCTTCATAATGGAATAAGATATCAAAGAATGCCGTACGACTCATGTCCTTTGCAGGATTGAGTAATGTGCTCAATTGCTCAAAAGGCATGTCCTGATGATCAATAGCTTCATTTAGTGAGGCTTCAGTTTTTCTGGCAAGAGAGACAAAAGTTTCTCCGTTTTCAATAAAGGTTCTGATTACCAGTAGGTTGTCAGCAGGGCCAGCCGAGTCTGGTAAATGACTAATGTGATTAGTGCCATATGTTCCGGTAACTATCTCATCCAGACCGGAGTACCGATACAGCATAACCTGATATGCCGTGTAAAAGAGGGCTTTTTCTGATATCCCTAAAGATTCAGATAAGCTTTTGAGCTTTACACCAGCCTCCTTATTTAAAGAAAAGGCTGAAGTTGCACCCCGGTATATATGCACATGCTCTCTTGTTCTGTCACATGGTATTTCAAGTGCCTGTATTGGAGCTTTTAATTTATGTTTCCAGTACAAAAGAAGGCTTTCCAGAACATCAGCAGGTAGTTCTTTTTGCCAGATAGAGTAGTCTATATATTGAAGGTCAAGATCCTGTAATAGTGGTGTTTGACCTTTCGCAAAAGCCTTATATACATGAGCGAGCTCTTTATAAAATATATTAAGAGAATGTTTATCAGCTATAATATGGTGAAAAGTCCAGACTGCGAAGTGGTCAGTTGTCCCTGTAAGTAGAGTTACTCTGTGTAATGGCTCTTCTTCTATTTCAAAGGGCTCATTTACAAGTTCTCTTATAGTGGCTGTTATATCATCTTCTGTTTCCACTTGGGGAAGAGGAAGTATCTGTACCGGAACAGGCAGGTTTTCATGCACTGATAAGGTAGTATTGTCACCTTCCTGGCCCACCGTACAACGCAATATTTCGTGCCTTTCCGTAAGAAAAATTATAGACTTACGAAGTGCCTCTACGGAGAGACTTCCCTGAATTTTAATTACTAGCGGAAGGTTATGATACACCGGACCTCCCTGGTAGAGGTTGTTTTTTTCAAATGTATCAATAAACCACAGGCGCTCTTGTATATAAGATAAAGGAGCTTGATCGAGTATATTGCTCATAACGGTTATTATGCTGATTGTCTCTGCTTATTGATTTACTCTAACTCTTCTTGCTTTTATAGCAGGGGCGGCCACTTTTTCCTGGAGTATAGCTTTTAAGCTATCGTCAGGAGTTTCACCCATTTTTGAAAGTATACCCAGATACCTTTCCGTTAATCGTTCTATAGTGCGTGTTTCAAACAGGGCTGCATTATATTCGATAAAAGGTATAGCTCCGGAATCCAGGTCATCATACACATACAGTGTCATGTCAAACTTGCTGGTACTGTGATTACTCTCCCAGTCGGTAATCTCCAGTCCTGCTGCAGAAGGTATGCTATCCTCAGAGCCAGAGCTCAGCATATTCATAGCTACATCGAAGATAGGAGTACGATTTCTTTCCACCTGCTGGTGATAATGGCTCACCACTTCCTGGAAAGGGTAAAATTGATGTTTGTAACCTTCCTGAAGGTTGTTATGAACGGCTTTGATAAAATCTGTCAAAGTCAGCTCATTATTTACCTTATTTTTAACAGCAATTGTGTTAACAAATACTCCTAATTGGTCTTCAAGGCCTGGCTGGTTCCTGGTAGCTACCGGCACGCCGATTACTATCTCTTCATCTGCCGAGTACTTGAATAAAAGGAGGTAAAGGGCACTCATCATATAGGTGAAATTGCTTACACCAAGACGGGATGCTTCTTTGCTTATAACAGACGCAAGCTCCGGTTTTACCTCAAACTCAAACCTTTTGCCTTCCATGGTCCTGACTTCAGGTCTGGAGTGATCAGTATGCAGGTTCAGTTTGGGAAGCCTCATGCCTAAGTGGCCGAGCCAGTAATTTTTTAATGGCTTTACGGCTTCGGTGTGAAGTTGCTGGCGCTCCCAAACAGCATAATCTCTGAACTGGTAAGGTAGCTTTGGAAGTTCTTTATTTTCACTTTTACTGATCAGGCCTGCATATGTATCAAATAACTCAGAGGCCATGAGTTTTGCAGACCAGCTATCGCCGATAATGTGATGTATGTTTACTGCCATCACAAAGTCGTCCTCAGATAATTGAATTAGATATACCAGTAACTGGCCGGGTTTTTCCAGGTCAAATACATGTGAAGTGCATTCAGCTACATATTCCGAAATAGCCAAAGCCTGGTCAGGTTCCTCGCGAAGGTCAATTAAGCGTATAAAATTGGTATCCTCACCTGAGTGAACTCTCTGTCGGATATCCTCATTTTCTTCATGAAATGACGTTCGAAGTATTTCATATCTGTCCGTCATTTTCCTGAAAGACTCCATGAACAGATCAGGATTCAGCCGTCCTTTGATTTGGTAGGCTTTAGGCATATTATAAGCCCGGTTAGCATCTGCTGACTGACAGGCCATATAGATTTGCTGCTGGGAGTAGGATACCGGATAACTTTCTGCATCAGGTATTCGGGTGATACCGGCTATTTTCTTGGGCGAATTGCCTTTTAGCTCATCCAGGTAGGAGGCAAAATCTTTAAGTTTAGGCTTTCTGAACAGTTGCTGGATGCCTGCAATGCCCAGGTTTACTTTCATCTTCTGGGTAATCAAAGCTCCAACTTGTAAAGCTTTAAGGCTGTTTCCGCCAATCTGAAGGAAACTGTCTTCCTGACCGATATTGTCGGTTTTGAAGAATCCTTCCCATATTTCTTTTAACTCCTTTTCTGTCTCACTTAAAGAGTCAATTGTCTGTTCTTCAACCCCGGATATATGTCTTTCAAGTGGATCAGGCAGAGCGCTTTTATCCAGTTTCCCGTGTTGGCTGCGGGGGAATGATTTAAGTTTTACAAAATGTCCGGGTATTTCATGCTTGTTGAGTTTTTCTTCAGCAAAGCGGTGAAGTAATTCTTCATCGATATTTCCATTACCCGTAAAATAGCAAACCAGATAGTCATCACCGTCTTTTGTCTGACGTAATAAACATACTACTTCGGCTACATTCTCATTTTGCAAAAGAGATGAAGCTATCCCTGATAAATTAAGGCGTATTCCGTTTAGCTTAACTTGTTTATCTTTTCTGCCGATTAGCTTGACAGATCCATCATTCAGGTAGACGCCCTCATCACCAGTTTTATAAACTATATCATTTTCCTTTCCGGTAAGAGGGTTTGTAACGAATATCTCAGAGGTTGCAACCGGGTCGTTGTAATATCCCTTAGAAAGGAAAGGGGTTTTAATATATACTTCACCAGGCTCGTTTATACCACATAGTTTTGAGTCCTCATTAAGGATTATAGTGATAGTATTCCCAATAGGCTTACCTACACTCAATGGTTCTTCCAGCCTTGTCTCATCTATTTTATTAACCCTATGGAATGTTTTAAGGATAGTGCTTTCAGTAGTGCCATACAGGTTTATGATCTCTGATGATTGACCTGCTATTTTCTGCCAACGATTTATATCCTTTCTGTATAATACCTCACCGGCTAAAAGAACTTTACGAACTTCAGGTAGGGCATTTCCGGTATTTTCAGATGATGCCTCCATTTCCTGCATCAGCGCTCTGAAAATTGAAGGTACAGTGGCAAACGTATGAATCTGATTGGTTTTTAGCCATTTATACAGATGGTTGATGTTTGCCATCACATCTTCTGAAGGAATACATAAGATGCCGCCTGCAAGCAGTGTTGGTAAGATGTCTTTTAGGGAAGCGTCAAAAGTTGGCGCAGCCAACTGACTCACTTTTACATTCTCCTTATAATCAAGTTCATTTACCTGCCAGTCAATAAAGTGGCTGAGGCTAACTTGTTTGCCTTCTACAATTTTGGGTTGTCCGGTGGAGCCCGATGTAAAATATAGATAGCTTGAGTCCTGGGGGTCTATTACAGGAAAACGAACCTCTTCAGTATTGACAGGGGTTTCAGAGGCAATGTATGCGTCCTTTTCCCATTTATATACAGAGGGGCTTTCTTCACCATTCTGTGCAAGGATCAAATGTCCTACAGACTGTTGGTGAGTGCCCATAAGTTTATTCAAATATTCCAGGCCGGATGCATTCGAGATCACCATTTCAGGTTTGATCTCCTGAAATATCCTTTTCCACGAAGATTCACCAAGATTTTGACTTACTGGCAAGAAAACTTTGCCTGATTTGAGCGTAGCAAGAAGAGCTGTTACCATAGCAAACCCTCGAGGTAACAATACCATTACGGTACCACCTTTACTACTGTTCTCGGCCAAAATATACTTTGCCAGTTTCTCGACAGTTTCAAGTAATTGCCTGTAGGTATAGGAGCCTGAGCCGTCTTCAATGGCGGTATTATCTGCAAAGTTTTTACAGCTCTGTTCTATACGGGCATGTATAATCTTTTTCATATGATATATTCGTCCTGTCTTTTCTCTTTTAAATGAGGTTTAGCTTAAAAATCGTCATCAAGCTCCATCATGGCGCCATCTAATACGCTTTGGATAGCCTGTGACTTGTAGACGTCTCTAAGATCTGCTAGTGTAGTTTCCGGCTCCATTGTCATCATGCGGAAGATATCATTGAGTCGTTCTGCCATATTTTCAATGAATTCTGAAGAATAGAGGCTTTTATTATATTCTATACGTGTTTGAAGAGTGTCATCCTGAACGCTAAACACAAAATTTAGGTCAAATTTGCTATGGAAATCCCCCTCATGATACGCGCTGGTAGTTAAGCCTGTATCAGAAAGGATTTTATCCTCTTCCTCAGGATTGTTTATATCCAGATTGAGGAAGTTTACAGAAAGTCTGCTTTCGCTTGCTATATCACATTTATAGCTGTCCTGAAGAAACTCATGCATTAAGGATAATGGGTAGGCCTGATATTGATATGCGCCCCTAACTGTATTTCCTGCATTTTTTATGGCGTTATCAATGGTGCCATTTACATCAAATTTTACCCTCAATAAAACCAGGTCAGCAAAACAGCCTAAGACACGATACAAAGAATCATCAAACCTGCCGGCAAACGGACTGGGAATTGTCAAATCTCCCAGCCCTGAATAAGTGTAAACCATAAGGTTTACAGCAGCGTAACTAAGCGTAAACAGACTAAGCTTATCCTTTTGAGATTTAGCCTGAATGGATTCAAATAATTTTTCGTCAAATGAATGGCGATACCAGCCTGAACCTTGTTCAACCCGGGGCTCATCGTTTTCTACTATCCTGGCAAATTCAGGTTTAGTATTAAACTGGTTTTGCCAATAGGTTTCAAATGGTGTGAAGTAGCCATTTCTTAGTTGCTCTTCCTGCCAGATAGCATAATCGGTGTATTGTAATCCTTTTTCCGGAAATTCTTGAGTGCCTTTTGAATATTCAGCATAGTTTAATAGCAAGTTTTCCTGGATCAACTGTAAACTCCATCCATCTGCAATGGCGTGATGCATGTAATAGATTACTACATGTTTATTGCTATTACATTTAATCAAGGCTAAGCGCATCAATGGCCCATCCTGCAGGTCCAGAGGGTTTTCAAACATTTTATTTGATACCTCCCTGATTGCAGCAGCAGAATCTTCAGCCTGTGATATATCCTTTAATATAAATATTTGCTCATCTGAATATACATTGTTTATCCATTGCCTGATCTCTCCATTTTCATCAGCCTTGAAGGTTGTTTTCAGTGAATCGTGTTGATTAAATAATGTTCTGTAAGCTTTCTTAAAGTTTTCGATATGAAGGTTTCCATTCAATACAAGACTACCGCTCATAGAAAACTCTCTTCCTTTATTCTGAAATATATCAGCCAGAACCACACCTTTCTGTTCCTGACTAAGGGGATAATTATTCTGTAAAGGATAGGATATAATCTCAGGAAGTATGGCTGCATCTGCCTGCTTAACCGATAAGGCTTGTTCCCTTATAGATGTATACAACAGGCTACCTAGAGATATCTCTACGCCAAATTCTTTTCTAATGGACGCTGCTAGTCGTGTAGCCTTCAGGCTATGTCCTCCCATCTCGGCAAATGGGGTGGTTACACTTATTTGCCGGTTGCCTAGTAGGGATTGCCATATATTATGCAGAGCTTCCTCAGCACTGCCGGAAGGAGATACTATATTTTTAACAGCACGTATAGGATCAGGCAGTCTTTTCCTGTCTATTTTACCATTATTATTAATGGGTAGTTCCTCCATTAGCATGAAGGTGTCAGGCACCATATAATCAGGTAATACCCGTTTCAAAGAATTTCTTACCGAGTTCTCATCAAAGTTCTCCGCAACCAAGTAGGCGCACAGAAATTTTTCCCCATTTTCATCCTCTCTGACTACGACAATCAGACTTTTAATCTCCGGTATCTGGCTCAGGAAATATTCAATTTCACTTAACTCGATACGATGACCTCTTATTTTCACCTGATGGTCAACTCTACCTATAAAGGATATAGCATCGTTTTCCTGCCAGCGACCCAAGTCCCCTGATTTATATATTTTTTGACCTGGTTCAAATGGATGGGGTATGAACTTTTGCTCGGTTTTCTCTATATCATTATAATAACCTGATGTCAGTCCGTCACCACCAATGCATATTTCACCTATTACTCCTTGAGGAACCAGTTGAAGGTTTTCGTCAAGAATGTAAACTGTGTTATTGCTCAGGGCGCTGCCAATAGGTATCGTAAGGCTATTCGGTTTAAATTCATTGACAGGATATGAAGTGGTATAAACCGTAGTCTCAGTAGGTCCGTACATATGCTGGATGATTCCACTACCCAGGTGGTTATAAGCGCGGCTTACATGGTCCATACTAACTAATTCACCGCCAAATAAAAGCTTTCGTAATGACTTGAAGGTACTGATATCTGTATCGACAATGACATTAAAAAGTGCAGTAGTAATGAACAGCAGAGTTACGTTATGAGCCTCAATTTTTGCCTTGATACTACTTACAGAGGCTATCTCATCTTCCCTGAGCATTACTAGTTTTGCTCCGTTTAACAGGGTGGCAAAAATATCCCATACTGCCCCATCAAATGCAAAGCTTGACCACTGCAATAAAACATCCTCCTCGCCAACATTAACGAAATTGGTATTGCGGGTAAGGGGGATGATATTACGATGACTTACAACAACGCCCTTGGGACGGCCAGTAGATCCTGATGTATATATTATATAAGCAGTTGAATCTGCTGGTACTGAATATTCAGGATTTATTGCAGAAAAGTTCCCCTGAACATTCTGAAAGCTTCCATACAACGTCTCATTAATAATAAGCTTGCAGTCGCTATCTTCTATTATCAACTGCTTTCTTTCTTCAGGATAATCAATAGCTACCGGTACATATGCAGCACCACATTTCAAAACAGCAAATGCACTAATTATCATATCTGCACTGCGTTTCATTTGGATGCACACCCTTTCACCCGGCCGAACTCCTTTTTCCTTTAGAAACCCTACCAGTTGATTTACTTCATCGTTAAACCTGGAATAGGTTATCTCCCTGTTTTCATCAGTAATGGCAATCCTGTCTGGTGTGTGCTTTACCTGTTCCTCGAAAAGTTCTGTTACAGAAGCAATCGGGAATTCTGTTACGCAGCCACTTAGGAAGTTAAGCTGCTTTTGAGCCTCTTCCTCACTGACCATTTTTAACTTACTTACAGGTTTATCAGACCCTTTAGTTAAACCCTGGAGTAACGCCAGATAGTTGTCCAGTAACCGCCCGATAAAGCTTTCCGGGTATATGTCAGTATTAAATACCAGAGAAAGTGTAAGCCCTTCCGTCTGCTTAACGAATATAAATGACATGTCCATTTGACTGGTACGCATGCCCTTGTCATCCAATCCCGTTATTTCAAGTCCGGTTTCAGAAATGAACCCATCGACGTTACCTCCAATACCTGCCTGCTCTTGGTTTTGGTAAACGACCATAACATCAAATAGCGGAGAGCGACTGCTATCATATTCCACCCAAGGCAAATCAAGCATTTTGACAAATGGATACTCCTGGTTGGTAAATGCATCGAGAATCACTTTACGCTCCTCTGATAGGTTTTCTACAAAAGTGGCTTCACTATTTATTTGGTTTCGAAGAGGTAAAGTATTAAGGTAAGGACCAATCTGATCTTCTGTATCACTATGTGTGCGGCCGCTTATTACGGTGCCAATAATAATATCTTTCTGATTTGAGTAGCGCCAAAGTAGGGTTCTGAGACTTGAGACTATGCCTGTAAACAGCGTTGTGTTATTTTCCAGGCAGAGATTTTCAAGCATATCAGAAGCTTCTGCAGGTATAGTAAGATGTTTAGTCTTTCCATTAAAGGTCTTCTCTTTGGGCCTTCTATGGTCCACAGGAATTTCCAGGGTAGGGAGGGGGCTGGCAAGTTTATTTTCCCAATACGCCGCAGCTTCTTCCTGGTTCTGGCTGTTTTTCCAGACCAGGTAATCCTGGAACTGTATAGGCAATGGAGTAACAGCCGGGTTTTTACCCTGTCGTAATAGCGTGTATGTTTCCATCAGCTCTTTTTCCATCACCTTAATGGACCAGCCGTCAGATACTATATGATGTAGACAATACAGTAAATAGTGATGCTGCTCAGATACTTTTACAATCAATACTCTGATAGGAAGGCCAGAGGCTAAATCAAATGGCTCAACTGTAATCTTGCTGATGTAATCGCCTACCTCTTCCTCGGTAGACACTTTACACTCTTCTAATTTGAACCTGATCTCATCAGTACCTAATACCCGCCTTACAGGTTCACCATATTGGTTTTCTTCAAAAACAGATCTTAATAATTCATGCCTTTCTATAAGGTGAAGAAATCCTGCCTCAAGCATTTCCTTATTTATCTCTCCCTTAAGTTCTAAGCCGCCCGGTACATGGTAGGCCTCACCACCATCTTTTGAGTTAGAGAGCACATATACACGCTCCTGAAACGCACTCAATGGATAGTGAAACTGAGTAGGGGTTTTTGGAATACCAGTTTCAGTAGCTGCCTGGGAAGTGCCGTTTATATAATCAGCCTGGCTTTTAATAGTGCTGTATTCAAATACAAAACGCACATTATGATTAACCCCAATATGTCTCTTAATCAGGCTTAACAGACGTGCAGCATGTAAGCTGTTACCTCCAACCTGGAAGAAATTATCCTCCAGGCCAAACTGCTGCTTTTCGTCTATAACTTGCTGCCATAGCTGGTGTATTTTTTCCTCCAGACTACCTTCTGACAGTTTGAAGTCACGGGCTGGTGCAGGCTGGCTTTCTACATTAACTGTACCTGTAACAGAATTTTGAAGGTTTTCGGCACGTATTTTCAGCTCTTCCTTACTCAGAAATTCATATGAATCCAGACTTCTTTCGGGCTGGGTTATATAAAATTCCAGTTGTTTCAGGTATATATTTAAGAGCCTGTCGATAATTTCCTGACTATATACATCGGTATTATATACGAGTATTAGCTCCAGGCCATATTCCTGATCTACAAAGAAGAATGACATATCCATCTGACTTGTCCGGGATATATCTTCAGGAAGTGGTTGAATTTCCAGGCCGTGTAATTCTGCAAAGGCTTTAACATCCCCTCCAATACCTGCCTTTTGCTGATTCTGATATACAGCCATAATGTCAAAAATCGGCGAGCGCGAAGCATCATAAGACTGTCTGGTCAGTGTTAGCATTTCAGCAAAAGAAACCTGCTGAAAATCAAAAGCTTCAACTACAGATAACTTAACATTTTGAAGAGCATGTATAAAATCCTCCCTATGTGATATAGTGGTCCTTATAGGAAGAGTGTTAAGGAAAGGGCCAATAGTATCCTGAATGTCAGGATGTTCGCGCCCTGCTACAGCCGTTCCTATAATGATGTCTTCCTGGCCGCTATAATGAGAAAGTACGGCCTTAAGAGAGGTCAGAAGACCTGTAAAAAGAGTTGTTCCATTGTTTCTGCATAACTCATTTAAGCCATTTACCCATTTCTCAGGTATAATAGTGTGGGAACTGGCTCCTTTAAATGTTTTTTCTTCCGGCCTTGATGTTTTTACAGGAAGGCTGAATGTTGGAAGAGGACTATTAAGCTTATATTTCCAATAAGCTTTTGCCTGGGATAAATCCTGAGAAGATTTCCAATGTACGTAATCATTAAATTGTACAAGTGAAGCCCCTTCTTCAGGACCTCTGTTTTCAACCAGCCTCAGGTAGTTAGCCATCAGCTCCTTTTCCATAAGTTTCAGTGACCATCCGTCACAAACTATATGGTGAAGGCAGTAAAGCAATATATGCTCTTCCGCTGAAATTTTAAGCAGAAGGGCTCTGATAGGCAGGCCGCTTTTCAGGTCAAAGGGTTCGGATGCATGCTCCTGAATGATCTGTTCAATGGCTTGTTCGTCAGAGACCTCACGAAGCTCCATTGTAAACTGTACTACCTCAGCACTCTTAACCTCCTGATATGGCTCTCCATATTCATTTTCATTGAAGGTAGTACGTAGTATTTCCTGCTCTGTTATTAAATGCCGGAAGGCTTTTTCCAGCAGGTCGGCTCTTAATGCGCCGGAAACACGCATGCCGCCGGGAACATGATAGGCTTGGGAAGCCTCTTCCTGCAGACTTTGCATGATCCATAGCCTTTCCTGGAAGGCACTCAGTGGATATCTTTTCTTTTCCGGGGCTTTTTCTATCGCTTCTGTACCTGCTTCATCCTCTGCCTCTATCTGTATAGCCTGAGATTTGATTGTAGGTTGGTCAAAGATAAAACGTACTCCCTGACGTAATCCTATGTTTCTTTTAATGAGGGATACAAGCCTTGCAGCATGCAGACTATTTCCTCCCATCTCAAAGAAATTATCTTCAATGTCAAATTCGGTATTAGTATCAAGTACCTTATTCCAAAGCTCTGATATTTTAATTTCAAGAGAAGTTTGGGGAGAGCCGCTTTTCTCTTTTTTAGGCCTGGTTTTACGTCCGGCCAACTGCTTTTGATTATTGATAAATGATATCTCGTTATCACTAAGAGTGATCAGATCAGTTGCACTGGCGTTAGGGTTATTTACTATGCCCTGTAGCAAATCCTGGTAGCGACCCAGTATTTGCTCAACAACCATTTCATCGAAGAGCGAAATATCGTAAACTAGGTTTATCTTTAATTTTCCTTCATTCTCAATAAAGAAGAAAGAAAGATCCATCTGGCTTGTTTCTCCTTCTTCCAGGTCGACTTGTTTAAAAGTAAGCCCGGAGGACTCCACTATACCCTCAGCCCCAAAATCTGTCTGCGTCTGGTTTTGCAGTACGGCCATCACGTCAAATAGGGCAGACCTGTTACGGGAGTATGGCACATTGGTCAGATGAAGCATACTTGTGAATGGAAGGTGCTGATACTCAAGCGCAGTATGGACAGTTTCCATTGCATTTGTCAACACTTCACCGAATGGCTGGCCATCTTTTACTTTACCACGTAAAGGGATGGTATTCAGATATGGTCCAACCTGATCCTGTAAGGCGCTGTGTTCACGCCCTGCTACAGCAGTACCTATTAGAATGTCTTCCTGGCCACTCAGCCTTTGTAACAGCATCTGAAGGCTACCAATGAGGCCGCTGAATAGCGTAGTCCCATTTTGAACGCATAATTCTTTAAGCCTACTTGTAATCTCTTCCGATACAGTTAAATGTTTGGAAGAACCCTTAAAAGATTTTTCTGAAGGGCGTGGTCTGCTACCGGCAAGTGTAAGCTCAGGAATCGGGGCAGCCAGTTTTTCTTTCCAAAACTGAAGGGTTGAATGGTCAGCCTGTTCTGCTTTCCAGGCTGCATAATCCTTATATTGAATTTCCAGTGGCTCAAGCCCTTTGTCATTAAACGGGACCAGTCTTGTATAAGAGCTTATAAGGTCACGTTCCAGGATCTTTAATGACCACCCGTCTGCAACTATATGGTGGATAGTATAAATCAGTTCAAACCTGTCTTCTCCATACTGGACAAGAAGAGCCCTTATGGGTAAGCTTGTATTAAGGTCAATAGCTGTATGTAGCGTTTCTTTTACAGCAAGGTCGCGCTCCTTATCCGCAGGTTTTTTTAGTACTTCTAATGTAAAGGAAGTTTCTTCCGTTGGAATAATGCTATACTCTGCTTCACCATATTCGTTTTCTTCAAACCTGGCCCGCAGGAGGTGATGACGGTCAAGAACTGCTTTAAATGCTTCTTCTAATTTCGGTACATCCAACTTTCCGGAAATACTGATGCCTCCGGAAAGTAAGTATGCCTCATTTCCTCCGCTTGCCTGTGCCAGCACCCACATGCGTTCCTGAAACCCGGTTAGCTGATAACTATTCCGGTCAGGAGCTACAGGAATAGGTAGTTCAATAGTATTATCTGTTTGTGATAGCTTCCTTGCCTGGGCTTCTACCGTATTGTTTTCCAATACAAACCGTATTCCTTCACCTACTCCTATTTGTTGTTTTAGCAGAGAGAGAAGACGTGCAGCCTGCAGGCTGTTACCACCTGCCTCATAAAAGCTATCGGTAATTCCGAAAGAAGCTGCCTCTCCCAGTACTTCCTTCCAGATACCAAATATTTTCTTTTCAAGATCATTACCAGGAAGGATAAGTTCTTCAGGTTGATCGTCCTGATTTCCCTCACTCCACGTCAGTGCCGCCCTGTTTACTTTCCCATTTGGTGTAAGCGGAAACTCCTCCATAAACTGGAAGTGGTCTGGAGTCATGTAAGGAGGTAAAAACTGCTGGATGAAACTCTTAATTTCTTTAACATCAATTTCATCCGGCGTTTTAATCCAAGCTATCAGTTGTGGCCCCTTCTTATCAGAAGGAATCACCATTGCAATCGCTTTTTCCACTTGAGCGTGCAGCTCCAGTGCTTTTTCGATTTCGCCCAGCTCAATTCTGAAACCACGTAATTTTACCTGATGGTCCTTACGTCCTACGTAATGTATCTGACCCCTATTGTCCCATCTGGCAAGGTCACCTGTCATATACATCTTCTCTCCCGGGCAGAATGGATCCGGCAGATATCGTTCTTCAGTAAGCTCCGGTTTATTGCGGTACCCCATTGTGAGGCCTGCACCGGCAATGAATATTTCCCCATTTACCCCAACCGGTACCAGCTTATGGTTATTATCAAGAATATATACTCTTGTATTTGCTATTGGCTTTCCTACGGGTATGTCCTGATCCTTATCGGTAAACCGGTAATTTGTACTATATGTGGTGGTTTCTGAAGGGCCATAGAGGTTTCTAACCTCTATCTGGTTGTAATTCAATACTTCTCTAAACCTTGGAGGTACCGCCTCCCCAGCCATATTCAAAACATTTACATGGCTCCATGGGAATTCCGGCTCACCCAGAAGATGCTGAACTACAGAGGGTACAGTATTAATGAGAACATTTCTGTCATGATATATATAGTCCTGAATATGTATACCAGACTGTATAATGCGGATAGTTTTACCTGCAGCCCACGTATAGAAGAATTCAAAAATGCTTAGATCAAAGCAATGTGAAGTACCTGCATAGACAAGGTCATAAGAAGCCTGGTCAAACTCTTCTCTGGCCCACTGAATAAAGGATGAAGCGTTACGATGCGAAATCATGACTCCTTTTGGCTTTCCTGTAGAGCCTGAGGTATAAATGACGTAGGCTAATTCGTCAATTCCTGCACATGGTAACTCAGTTTGGAGATTGCCTTTTTGTTCAAGGTCATAGTTTTCAAGCCATTCATCTGTGATGACCAGATCACACCCGCTGTTTTCCAGGATGTATCTTGTTCGCTCTTCCGGGTAGGCCAAGTCTAATGGAAGGTAGGCAGCTCCACTGTACCATACGGAAAGTAATGTTAAGGGCAGGCGCTCTGTGCGGGAAACCTGTACTCCGATAACCTTTCCTTTGCCAGCCTGATGCCTGTCTTTTAAAAATGCAGAAAGTGTCTTAACCTCTTCCCAAAGCTCTCTGTAAGTCAGCTTCCTGTTGTCACTGATTATGGCAGTCTTATCTGCATTTTGAGCTACAGATTCACTGATGAGGTCTACAGGTGTCTTCGTCAGGTCATAGGGACGCTCTGTGTGGTTAAAGTCACCAAGTAGTTGGTTTATTTCTGTACCTGTTAAAAATTCAATTGAATCCAGAGAGGCCATAGGAGCCTCCATTGCACTTGACAGCATAGTATCCAGATGTCGCGCGAATCGCTGGATAAACGGCTCGTCATACAGGTCAGTATTGTACTCTATGGTCAGGTTCAGGCCCTGTGAGTGGGCATGGAAGGAGAATGTTATGTCAAACTGAGCAGTAGTTCTTTGGTCATTCTCAAATGGTTCAAGCTGTAGCGACTTTAGGGCATTAGTATTAGCCTCATATTCATTGAATATGACCATTATATCAAAGATGGCAGATCGGCTATGGTCCGGCACTTGACTAAGCATTTCCACCAGACTGGCAAAGGGTACCTCCTGGAAATTTAATGCTTCCTGTAATGTGTTCTGTTGCAAGGCAACAAATGATTCGAAGGTCTGGCTGCCATCTACCGAACTACGAAGAGGAAGCGTATTGAGGAAAAGGCCGATTAAGTTCTGCCACTCTTCTTTTTCACGACCAGCCACTACAGTCCCCAGGATGAGATCCTCTTTACCTGTATAGCGATACATCAGGGATTTTATAGCTGCTATCAGAACCGGGAAGGGAGAACTCTGATTCTCTGCAGCGAATGCTTTAATTGACGAATAGAGAGAAGAATTTATGGTATAATGGACCTTATTACCATTATATGTTTTAAACCGTGGCCTTCTCAAATCTGATTTAAGATCAGCAACAGGCAATTCACCGGCTAGCTTTTGCTTCCAATACTCTACAGATTTCTTATAAGAAGAGGTAGTAGTATTTCCTTTTTGCCAGACTGCGTAATCCTTATACTGATGACTTAATGTTGGTAAAGATGGAATGCTCCCTTCATAATATGCCTGGTAGCATATTAATAGCTCTTCTTTAAATATATCAAGCGATATACCGTCTGCAATAATGTGATGTAATGTTATAAGAAGAATATACTCTTCTTCATTTACCAGCAGCAACGTACTTCTCAGTAAAGGAGCAACATTTAATTGAAACGGCTTCATGCTTTCCGTTTCAATCATCATACGTAATTCTTCTTCTGAATAGCTTCGTGCATCCTTGAATTCCAATTGAAGATTTTCATCTTCTATCTTCTGTCTTGGCTCACCGGAAGCATTTTCAGGAAAGGCTGTATGCAGGATTTCATGCCTGCCCACTATGTATTTAAGCGCCTGAGAAAGTACTTCTTTATCAACACCATTCTTCAGCTTCAAAACCACAGGCATATGATATGCCTTAGACCCAACTTCATCCTGACTTAATGCCCAAATACTCTCCTGGGCCATGCTTAAGGGGTAATCTTCCGCTTCAGGAGCAAGGGGAACAGACGTAACTTCTTCATCAACAGAAAGAGCAGACAACAATTCGGCTTTATGTTGTCTTATTTCCTGTACAAGTTCTGGTGTAAGGACACCTTTAGCGGCTTTTACCTTTAGATCACCTCTCTGAACACTTAAAAAGATTCCGGCCTGCTTAAGTTTTTTTACTAGCTGAAGAATATTCATGAAGTTATTTGCTGGTCTTAGCTTATCTGTGATGATTAGATATAATTAATTAGACATTGCGACTAGTGTGCGCCTTTTTCCGGTAAAGGGTCTTCGACCGTGCCCTACCATAATGTTATCCAGTAATAGCAGGTCACCTTTCTGCCACGGAAAAGTCACAATACAGTCATCTATTACTTTCCTGATTGTATCCAGGTATTCAAGTGGAATGTCTGTCCCATCTCCAAATTGTGCATACAAAGGAAACTGGCTTGTGTCACCGCCATATAAGGTGAGCATGGCCTGGTACATTTCCACGCCGTTACTGCTTGGATGAAACTCGTCGGCCTGATTGAACCATACTTTACAACCATGCACCGGATGCGTTATAACTGCATCTTTCACATCTCTAATCCAAAGGTTGTCCGTTCCGTCAGTCCATCGAAATTCCATGCCTGCATTTCGCATCATATCTTCAGCTTCTGCCGGATCGGTAGTTTCAAAAGTGTCCATCCATGAGACACCTACACCGTTGCCCCCATGAAGATTACGGATGTATGCTACACCTTTCTGTTCAAACTCATTCCTGATATATTCAGGCAGGTTTTCATAGATCATTCTACTATTGGCAAGAGGGGTTTCGCCACCAGTCTCTGCAGGTAAAATACTGCAGAAATAAATTTTAGCCGGCCATGAAGAGGTATAAGACAATTCATTATGGATAGCGATAGTACGGTCGGCAGGAAACTCTGTGGATGTATAAACACCTTTTAAAACTTTGGACCTGGGCGAGTTGCCTGATGCATAATTGAGCTGACTGCCTTTGGATGCTATTTCAGAGAATTGAGCAAAGTCATCATCTTGCCGGATGTAGGTATCTCTCAATAATAATCCGCCATACTGATTTAAAAGATCTTGCAAGGTTTCCTGATTTTCCTCATACCACTGAAGAAATGTATTCAGGTCTTTAACACCCATTTCTTCCAAATCGAGAGAATGAGGAAGGTTTTCTTTTGTGGGCTGAGGAATCATATTCATAATATTTTAGTGTTTTTATGAGGTTTATACCTTAGCTGGTTTCGCCCATAGGCGAATAAGAAATGCAGGCATAAGCAGACATATAGCTATTGTCAGCATATTTATTAGCCCTGCTATAGAAAGTATAAGTGTCTCACTGATAGTAGTATTTCTGGATAAGAGGTCCAGGTTGCTGCTTCCTGCATAAAAGACAGATATTACAATAGTAGTAATTAAAGCCAGTGTCAGAACGGTAGGTACCAGCGGCAATACATTGGCCTTCCACCAGAAGGGCAGACTAAATCCTACCAGGATAAATAGTGAAATCTGTACCAGTGGGTCAACCAGTAGTAGCCCGACTAATATTATTAATAGTAAAAGGAACGCTTTAATCCATTTCATCGCTAGTTCTTTTTAAAGTGAATGGTTTGAGCTACTTGGTTTACCTGTTCAGGCTGCTCAGGAGATTGAGTAAGGTGGGGTTGATTACTAACCCAGTCAGGTAGTTGCTGCAAATATCGAGGTGAATTTACTCTTCCGCTTTGCCCACCGGCAGTAATCATCCAAGACTCTATACCGGTACTGTCCAGTGCTACCACAGTTCTTATTACTGAGAAGGCACCATAGTTAACGTTAACCGTATTCTCACTTCCACCCATACCATTTACAGGTATAGAAAATCCGGGAAGACTTGTTAAGTGGCCTACTTCAAATGAGAAGGGGTTTCCAGTAGGGGTATTACCAGATTGGCTTATAATCAATGAATCAGTACGCTCTGCTATATCACCGAATAGCTTATCTGTTTTTACTATTTCACCGTTCAGTTTTATTTCTTCTTCAGTCAATAAGAAGTGGATAAACTGATCCAGGGTAGGGGCCATTTTCACATCCAGCTTTTCAGCAATTTTTGTGCGGCTTTCATTAATACTTTGCCTCAAGGCCTTGTACATAAAGCGCATGTCATCCTCAGGGCTTAAAGTCCCATCCCATTCCATAAATTGCTTCCAATTATCGGACAGTTTATTTTCTGATAGGTGCTTCTTAGCAATCCCCTGTATGTCAGCAACCATAAGGTCCACGACATCAGATTGAAGGTCAGTCATATCCTTTGCCTGGAAATCATTCTTTTCAGATAGTAGGTTATCTATACGGCGGGGGCGGTAAAGGTCATCATACCATTGAGATGAATAGTAATCGCCATCCCGCTCAGGCTCCTGGTTAGCAGAAAATATGTAATTCTGGGCGGGGTTATAGGCCATAGGCAAAGAATCAAAAGGCAGGTATTCGCCTGTCATTTTTTTGGTGCCGTCAAGCAACCCTCCCGCATATCCTTCGGGCTTTACAGGCATTTTTCCTGCACTTATTATACCTATATTCCCTTTTCTGTCTGCATAGGCAAAGTTTTGTGAAGGGTGGTCATAACCCTTCAATGCAGATTTGAATTGGTTCCAGTCAGAAGCCTGCATAATATCCCAAAAGGTTTGGGTTGCATGGGTACCCTTTTGCGGGTGCCAGTACACAGCATATGTGAGGTCTTTATCTTTGACTACTTTTCCTAGTTTAGAATACTCTACCGTAATCTCATAAGGAGGTTGCCCTTTACTGTTCAGTGTATATTTTTTAGATTCCGTTTTCAGCCATTCTCCTTCATAAAAGTATGTTCCAGGCTTGGTAGAGTCTGTTTTCAGTACGTATAATTCCGTTACATCCCAACCTCCGTTGGTTATGCCCCAGGCTATGTTACTATTATGACCACTTACAACAATCGGACTTCCCGGGATAGTATATCCATATGCCTGAAGCTTTGGGGAAGATAGTTGTACTTCATACATAATTACAGGTGCTGTCAGCGCCAGATGCGGATCATTACAAAGTATTGCCTGATTTTTGGCTGATTTTTGAGGGGCAATAGCCCAATTGTTGCTACCAAGGCTTTTATTGGACGGAGTAGTATTATATGTATTCGCTTTTCCTTTCCGGAATATCCCGGCTACGGGCATTTCTTTTATCTCTGAAGACGCTAATACTTTTTCACTTTCCGGAATGATAAAACGTTGGTTTTCAGGTTTTGTCGGATATAGTATTTTGCGGATATCTTCCGGCACCTTATCTAGTAATTCCTGCTTATCAACGTAATCAGTATAATACGTAAGCTGAGCGCTTAGATACCACTGGATGAGGAATGTGTATGAAGGCTCCCACTGATTAGGTTCATAGTCCCACAAAAGGTACAGCGGGTCTCTTTCAGATGATTTCTCCTGTTCTACATAAGCATTTATACCATCTGCATATGCCCCCAGGTAGGCATGCAGCTCAGGGTTAGTGCTAGCAAGGTTAGAATAGGTTTCTTTTGCTTTTTCCTCAAAGAGAAACGCCCGCCATTCGCTATCTGAACCAAGGCCTGGATCACCTATGATTTCTGCTAGTCTACCCATAGCTATATGGGAAATCATTTCCATTTGAAAATACCTGTCACGGGCGTGCATATATCCAAGTGCATAACCCAATGATTTCTCATCCTTGGCAAATATATGCGGAATGCCTATGCTGTCCACCTTGACAGTAGCCTCTGAAGGTAAGCCGCTAATTTCAGAATCTGTTGTTTTTAGAGGTTCAAGAGTTAATAAACCGTTGTTATAGCTGGAGATTTCAGCAGGGGAGTTAAGTCCCTCATATGGGCTGGTCAGGAAATATATCCAGCCCGCTAAAATCAACAGGATCACTATAGTTTTGCCTATTTTTTTCATGGATCCTTTAGATTATAATTTCATCAATTAGTTCTCCTTCATCTTCCTCATCATGCGGTTGCCTTTGCAACCACAATAGGTCGTCAATAATGGGTGCCAGTTCTTTTATCAGAGGTGAATGAAAAAGAGTCTTTATCTCTATATTCAGACCAAATAATTTTCTTATTTCGGCGCGCATCCGAACCAGTAGAATGCTATTTCCTCCATGGTCAAAGAAGTTACTGTCCGTACCCAGCGGAGACTTACCGAGTATTTGCTCCCAGATATTTACAAGAATATTTTCAGTTTCAGTGCCGGGTTCAACTATATGGTGATTTTTATCATTCGATAAATCCACCATATTTATTAGCATAGGTTTGTTAATTTTCCCATTACCATTCAAAGGAATTGCATCTATCCGATTGATATGGTTAGGTACCATATGGTCAGGTAGAGATTCTGAAAGGAATTTCCTGATATCTTCAGACGACACATGTGAATCCTTACCTAAAGTAACAAATGCAAGCAGGAGAGTATTACCGTTATTGTTATGACATATAACTACTGCCTGGTTAACCCCTTCTATACTTTCAATCTGTCGACTGATTTCATCAAGCTCTACCCGCATCCCCCTTATCTTCACCTGCTCATCCGCTCTTCCGTGAAAAATGTAAGTGCCATCGGGTTGGGAAGAGGCCAGGTCACCAGTTTTATAAAGCTTACTTTCTGGCTTATAAGGGTGCTTTATAAACTGTTGTTTAGTTTGTTCAGGTTTATTAAGATAACCGCTGGCCAGGCTATAACCGCCGATATATAATTCTCCCGGTACCCCATGCGGAACTGGCATGTCAAAGCGATCGAAGAGATATGCTGAAGTATTAGGCATCGGTTTTCCGATAGCGTTATATCTCATCTCTCTCACATTTTCATACACGAGTGCATCAATTGTGATTTCTGTAGGGCCATAGTGGTTGTTCAGCCTTACTTCCGGAAGATTTTCTCTTACAAGTTCTACCAGGCTTTGCGTAAGTGACTCACCGCCTGAGCATATGATTTTCAAAGATTCACCCAGCCCTTCAAAAGAATGCTGTGGGAGGTACCTGAACATTGCTTCAAGAAACGTAGGTGTTCCTTGCAAAATATTAGTATTACAGGTTATTAGCTTATCTACCAGCTCCTCATGTTGTAAGAGGTCAGATAACTCAGGTACCAGTAATGTGCCTGCAGTGTATGCTGGCAGAAAAAGCTCCAGCAAACTAACGTCAAAGCTGTAATTTGTAATTAGACAGGTATTAATTAGGTCTTGCAGGTTCAGAAGCCGAACTTCAACCTGTAATTTGTCTGATAGAGCTGCGTGACTAACCGGTACTCCTTTAGGTTTACCTGTTGTTCCGCTGGTATATAAAATATATGCTACATCTTCAGGACCAGGGTGAGAGTTTTTAGCTATTAATGTACACGCTTTAATACTATGAAGATCTTCATCACCAATGGTCAGGTGACATCCGGCGTCTTCTGTAATTACCTTCCTCCGTAACTCAGGATAATCCTTATTAATAGGAACATACACGCCTCCTGCCATCCAGATACCATAAACGAGGGCTGGCAGGTAATATCTGTCAGCAATACTAACCGCGATAGTGTCACCTGGCTTTGTATGGTTTTTTTGCAGGTATGCGCAACATTTCTCTGAAAGGTCCACCAAGTCTTTGTAAGACAGTGAGGCTCCACTTCCCTGAACTGCAACATTATCAGGGAACTCTGAAGCAGATGACAGCATGGAGTCCAGCGTCGTGTGGGTATTATCAGTAGGCCATTCAACCAAGCCACCTGCCTGGAATGCCTCTCTTTCAGATGCTGTAAAATAATCAAGATCCTTTACAGGGGTCTCCGGGAATTGAAGCAGGGAGTTGATGAGCTGATTAAAATGACTTATAATTTGTCTGATAAACCACTCTTCAAAAATCTCCGTGTTATATTCCACACTAAGCGACATGGCATCTCCTTTCTGCAGAAATGAGAATACTATATCAAACTGGCTGGTATCCTTGGGAAGACCTGTAAAGTTTTCGATGGATAAACCATTGATTGTTCTGTTAGAAGCGCTGCCACCCGTATGGTCCATTTCTGCCTGATTATGTAAAACAATCATGACATCAAACAGCGGTGACCTGCTCGGATCTATTTTATAATCAATATCATAAATGAGCTGGTCAATAGGGTAAGAGTCGTGTTCAAATGCGGAGACGACCTCTTTCTTCTGAATCTTTATGAGCTCATTGAAACATGCTCCTACAGGAATTTCTGTTCTTACCGGTAATATGTTTAAGAACAGACCAACAAGGTTCTGCGTTTCTTCTAATTTTCTGTTGGCTACGGGTGTGCCAATAACAATATCATTCTGCCTGGAGTACCTGGAAAGGAGAGTGTTTAGCGCGGCAAACAATCCCATAAATAATGTGGCATCATTATGCTCACAATAGCTTTTCAAGCTGTCTATTTTTTCCGCAGGAATTATTTCAACTATTTCTTTACCCTTATAGCCTTTAACAGAAGGGCGGGGATGTTGCACCGGTAATTCCAGTACAGGCACGCCATTACTAAAGCGGTTTTTCCAGTATTCCCCACTTACTTCGTTCAGTCCGGAGTTGGTGTCCCATACAACATAATCCTTATACTGAATTTTAGGTGCAGGGAGTAGGGTGGCTCTATCGTTTTCAAACTGATTATACAACTGTATAAAATCATTGAAAAGAATTTCCATTGACCAGCCATCACCTATTATATGATGAAGCACATATACAAGTAAATACTCCTCTGTACTCTTGCGTATGAGCACTACCCTGAAAAGAGGGCCCTCTGTTAGGCTAAAGGGTGTTTGGATAGCTGCTTTTAATAATGTCTTTAATTCATCATCATTACCGGCCGCCTCTGAACTGAACACCTTTTCGTCAAAAATGTGTAAGGGCTTAATCTCCTGCCTGGGTTCTCCGTCTTCTTTTTCAGAGAATACTGTTCGTAAAGATTCATGCCTTTTTAGAAGACCGGTAATTGCCTGTTTTATCTTTTCCTGATCGAGCTGACCTTTCAGACGCAAGGCTCCTGAAATATGATATGCATCTGATGCTTCTTCTAGTTGACTGAGCACCCAAAGTCTTTGTTGTGCCCGGGTAAGGGGATAGTCAGGCATATCCTGTATGGCCTGAATTTGAACTTTCTCGGCAGGCCTGCTTCTCTTTATTAACTTAACCTGACTTGCAATAGTAGGATTTTCAAATATATCCTTATATGCAATTTCACATCCATAAGCGGCTTTGAGCTTGTTTAATAGTTGAAGAGCGGTAAGGCTATGACCTCCAATCTGGAAAAATGAAATGCTGTTATTTGTTACTTCCTGATTTAAAATGCTTTTCCAGATAGCAGCAATCTTAGTTTCCTGTTCTGAGAGAGGGCTCTGACTATCAGAAGGCTCTTCAGTTTGGATAACGGGTATATCCAATCTCTTCTTATCCACTTTGCCATTAGGCAATAGAGGAAACTCCTGAACATGTACCCATACGGACGGAATCATGTAAGCAGGCAGCTTAGCTTCAAGTAGTTGCTGCCAATCAGCAGCAGAATGTGTTTCAGATGTGGTAGAGATATACCAGCATCCTAGTACAGGCATACCAGCAGACTCTTTAACATCTATAATTACGTCTTTAATAAGGCCGGTTTGGCGTACTGCCAGCTCTACTTCTTTAGCTTCTATGCGATATCCTCTGAGGCTCAATTGGTCATCGATACGACCCAAAAACTCTACAGTTCCGTCATCTGACATTTTAGCCATGTCACCGGTGCGGTATAGTTTTTCGCCTGCTCTCCAAGGATGTTTAATGAATTTTTCGGTTGTAACCTCAGGTAGGTTTACATATTCTATAGCGAGGCCTTTACCTCCTATATGTAATTCGCCTGCTGTATTAAAGGGAACTATATTCCCGTTATTATCCAGAATAATAAGCTCCCTGTTGGCAATTGCCTTTCCAATGGGGATGTGTCTTTGTTCGGCAAAGACTTCCTGGTAACTGGCACATACTGTGCTTTCTGTGGGGCCATATGTATTGAATATTCTGATTGAATCAGAATATCCTGTCAGGTATTCAGGCTTTAGAACATCTCCTCCACTTATCAGAATTCGCAAAGAGCTAGAACGTGCAGGCGATTCAGACAGGTAGTTTATCGCCTGGGGGTTCGTACTTAGTATAGTGATGTTTTTCTCTTCAACTAAAGAAGCGAGGGCATCAAGGTCCCGTCTGTCTTCTAATATATGAAGCTCCCCGCCACTAAAGAGTATAGGGAATATTTCTTCTACAGAGGTGTCAAAGCTTATAGCACTTTGCTGTACAATTTTATCGGATTCACTAAGGTCAAAATAATCTAAAAATGTCCAGACATAATCTAATAGTGAACTGGTGGAGATTAAAACGCCTTTTGGTTTTCCTGTGGAGCCGGAGGTATATATAATGTATGAAGGAATCTCAATACCAACCTCCGGTATGTGCAGTTCGTCAGTGACATCCTGGCACACAATGTTCACCAATTTAATATCACCTGTAAACGGGACAGAAACCGAGGGAGACTTTAAAAGTACTTTACTCCCACTATCCTCCCACATATGTGTGAGCCGTGAAACAGGGTATTCGGGATCAAGAGGCACGTAGGTAAAGCCACCTAATAAACAGGCGAGCATGGAGGCAGGTAAATCCCGGTCTCTGGAAGGCATAATGCCTATGCGGTCACCTGGTTTCACTCCTTCATTTAAAAGCTTTTTTAATAAAGAACAGGCATAATCATTTAGTTCATGGTAAGTAACTGACCCCATCTTGTCTGAGACAGCAATCCGCTCGCCATGATGTGAAATCACCTTCTTCCATTGCTGAAAAAAGGGTGCAGAAGGCCAGGCTTTAGTAGCCCCACGGCCACTCTGCAATAGTATTTCTAATTCCTTTTCAGGTATTACGGAGATTTCTTCAATCTTTTGTGAAGAAACTTCCGGAAGATTGGTGAATAAGTGAAGGAGGTGCCCTTTTATTGCATCAATTTCTTCACCTGTAAAATATGATTTATTATATACCAGCCTTATGTCAAACCCATTTCCATGATATTCTCTCATATATAAGGACAATGGATCTTCTTCATACATATTTGACATGGCATAGGCCTCTGTGTTCAGGCCTTCCATATCTGAGGTAAATTCAAAGCTTTCATAGCTTATCCTTACATCATACAAGTGTTTTCTGCCGGACTTTCCGCCAATCTCTTTTAAAAGGTTGCCATACTGATAACGCTGATGCCTAAGCACCTCTCGCATTTTCCCTTTCACTTCAGTCAGCAACTCATCAAATGACTGTTTGCCATCAAAATCAAACTTAACTGCCAGGAGGTTCATAAAAACTCCTGAGATTTTTCTGTAGACTTTGCGGGAACGGTTCAATACAGGCATTCCGATAGTGATATCATCATGTCCTGAACGTTTGCCAAAATAGACAAGCAGTGTGCTTAGCACCAACTGGTATAGTGATACTTTATGAGAGTCTGCAAATTTTTGCAGTCTTTCAGATAGTGCTACATCCAGATATAGGGTGCTCGCGTCTGCTACATCATCATTGCTGGTTTTATAAAGAGGCCGGAAAAGCTGAGGGGATATAGTACTGAATTCATTCAGCCAGTATTCCTTATCCTTTAGGCTGGATTCTGAATTATAATATTCTCTGTCATCCCTAGCATATTCACTATATGGCAGGGGAGCCTCTTTTGGCTCTACTCCGTTTTTTATACGGCTATAGTTCTCAGCTATACCATTAAACAGTAGCATAAATGACCACCCGTCTGCAATCAAATGATGCACATTAGCAAACCAGTAGCTGGTTTCTTCGCTTATCTGGATTAGGCAAAATTTAAAAAGAGGCCCGGATTTAATATCAAAGGGTTTTGAAAACTCTCTTTCCATCCAGGAAAGGGCATCTTTACTGGCATTTTCTCTTTCGGAATAATCGAGGGTTTCCATATCATAGGCATTGCAACTATCACTATTAATAATTGCCTCAAATTCGCCATCGGACTCCCTGAATAGGGTTGAAAATACTTCCTGGGAAGAGATAAAGTCTTTAACTGCCTGCTTATAAATCGTTACACTTACACCGCCATTCAAAATAGCATACCCACCAATGTTATACTTGGCAGAATTGGGAGACACCATCTGGTCCATCAGAATTAGTTTCTGCGATACTGTTGGCGTATATTTTTGCATATTGATATCTATAGCTGAATATTGTTAAGCGGTAGGATCTATTTAAACCTGGATGTATTACTTCTTGGAAAAACGATATGTGAATGAAGCTCTGAAAACAGGATTCTGTGGCACGTATTCTTCTACGACTTCATAAGGGCCTGAAAACCTTGTGCTTCTTTCACCAGTGTATATGAACCTGTTTACGCTGAATGATAGGTCTGCTCTTTGATTGAATAGGGATTTTTCGACTGTGGCACCTACCTGGTAAACTGAACGGAGTTTCCGCAGTGGTTCAAAATAACCACTTGTATAAACACCGTTTACCTGTAAGTTAAATCCTTCAGCTATACTGAATACCTGATTTAGCTTAACAATGGTATAAACGCCGTCATAGTTCAATTCCTGAAACTTATTATCCTTCAAACGGTAGCCTATGAGGTCTGTACTGGCATCCAGGCTGTACCAACTGCTAATGTCGGTTTCGGCAGAAAGGCCTATTCCGAAATTGTGTGACTTATCAATGTTGGCATAGGTAATGCGGGATAAATCATCTTCCTGCAGAAGTACTTTGCTTATAAGGTCGCTTGTAAGGGCATAATATGCAGTGGCCCGAAGTCCCATTTTTTCTGTAAACCAGTTATAACTTATTTCAACATTATTGGTATAAGCTGGGTTCAACTTAGGGTTTCCGGCAATAATCTCGCGACTGTTGGCCTGTCTTTCAAAAGGAGAAAACTGAAACGGATCAGGTCTTGAAATTCTTCGGCTATAATTGAATGATAGGGATCTTGCGTCATTTATGTTGTACTCAAGCCCGAAGCTCGGGTATAAATTCTGATATGGATCATTAGGCAGGGTAGATATTTCCTGCAGTATGTTTTCAAATCTCAATCCGCCTTGCAATGTAAGCTTGTCCTTTTTGAAGGTAACTAGTGAAAAGCCTGCCTGTATGCTCTCTTTATAGGTGTAGAATAGCTCAGATTGCCCGCCATTAAAATTGGCCTGGTACTGGTTGTCAAAGCGGACTTCTTCGCCTGCATAGCCTAACTCCAGCTTCAGGTTTTCGCCCAGCGAGGTGCTGTAGTCGACGTTATAATCAAAGAAGTAAAAATCTATTTCGTTTTTCTGGCCAGACGTGTATGCTTCTGCCCCTTCTATAGAGGTATTGCTTTCGGAGTTTACACGTGCTTTTCCATTGGAGTAAACAATATCTGCTCCGATAGAACTTTTCTCTCCGGAATGTAAATAGCCCGTCTGAATTTTCTGTTCTCTTATCCCAAAGTCAACCAAACCGCTTCCTGTGCTTGGTGCGGTCAGTTCAGTATCATTTATTTCAAGGCTAATAGGAGTGTTTTTATCCAGGTTGGAGTACTGTAGACTAAGGTAAACAGAGTTTGCACTGTTTATCTGGAATTCTGTTCCTGCCTGAGCTATTTGGAATTCGGATATTTCATCCTCTTCTGCGATGGTTTCATATTCAAATACGCCATTCCGGAAAAATCTTCTTTTTTCAGTTGCCGGGTTATCTTCATGCCGCATTCCGGCCATAAGGAAATGGCTCCATTTGCCTTTGGAAACATCAAGCTTTAAACTCCCATCGTACTTTTCTACAAGGCCCAGCCCGATAGTTGCCCGACCGCTAACACTCATATCCTGCTGTTGCTGGGTAATGATATTTATTACACCTGCAGAACCATCCGGGTCATATTTTGCAGAAGGAGAGGTGATAATTTCGACGCTGGAAATTGTGTTGGATGGAATATTTTTAAGTAGGTCTGCAGGGGAGAGCATGGTTGGCTTTCCGTCTACCAGGATAGTAATACCACTTTTACCTCTAATTTTAAGATTTCCCTTTGCATCCAGGTTCACTTCAGGAACTTTGCGCAGTACATCAGCCGCAGATGTTGTGCCGGCAATCATTTCTTTATTGAAGGTTACTATTTTTTTGTCCAGAAGGTAGGTTACGTTTACCTTTTCTCCGGTAATCTCGATGCTTTCAAGTAATTCAGAGTCTGGGGTAAGTTCAACGTCAAGGTCTAGGTTTTCACCTGATGTAAGGGTGATGTACTGCTGGTAAGATTCATATCCTATAAAGCTTACTTTAAGTACAAATTCTCCTTCTTGTTCGACAGAAAGAGAATAATTGCCTTCTGAATCTGAAATTGCCAGAGCTGCCGGATTGCTATCGTTATCGTATTGAAATAACCCTATATGGGCATATTCTACCGGAATACCATCCTCATGAATTTTTCCCTTTATATTTGAAGTATTGCCTTGGGCAATTGCTATTGCAGGAGCAAATAAGGCCAAATATATAATAAGGACACTATATATACGCCCTAGCTGGTACATGTTGAACATGATAATTCTTAATTTATTCATGGGTGAGGTGTGCTACGGTTATTCATGGCATACCTTATCTGTAATATAATACAATACCTTATCTAATACCGAAAAGGTATAGAAGTAATATGTAATAGTCAAAATGGAATAAATCCATAATGACTATAAAAGGTGCATTAGATATTGAAGCCGATAATTAGGAAAAACTAGTTATGGGATTCCCTATAAAGGAACTTGAAATTACCACCCGGACAGGCAGTTAAGGAGAATAAGCTGGAATCAAATTTGGTCATAATGTAGAAATAGTCGTTTGCCCATTAATTCATTCACAATGAGCATGTCAGTTAGTTTTTTTCTTTTCCTGTGTATCAAGCCTTATTCCTACTTATAAAAGGAACGCTTGGCTGGATTTTTACGCATTACTGAGATGAACAGCATTAAGATTTTATAGGTTCCACCGAGTCATGAAAATTTTTTATCAATGCATATGTCCTATTTTTTCTTAGATCATTCAATATTTCTTTTAATGCATTTTTCTGTTTTGATGCAGAAAAGATAATCCTATGCAAAATTAATTCAGAGGGAGTAAATCAGCAAGAAATTTAGTAAAAATACTTTTAAGTACGTTTTTGAGCTTTTTTTTGTTTAAAAAGTACTTTTATCATCAGGTGATTTTTTGAGTGGCGTTGACTGGGGCGAGGTGGTATTTATCCATTTTGCTGAGATACACAGAAATTATAATTCCAAGAGCCGCGCAAAACCTCAAAGTATAATTTTATTATTATTTGTTTTCTCTGGAAAAGCACATGTTCCTAATAAAATATAGATGTTTGCTGTTTAAATTCAAAATTTAAATAGTGTAGATAAATGTATAGCCAAACTTTTGTTTTGAGTTTAACTTTTTATGTTAAGAATTTATGATTAATGGGTAGTTAAAAAAAATATTTTTACCCGGTTATTTTTTTTATTTAAAAGTAATATTCACATCTTTGCTGTCGCATTCTGATATTCAGCCTTCCATTAGCTACTAACAAGTAGCACCTAATCGTAACTTTACTTAAATACTTTAGTATGGTTTTGCTGGCTCAAAAGCCATGCGGGACCAATGAACTTATATGGAGTCTGTTATATGAAACCAGCACCCAAGTATAAAGTCTTTGGCGTTAATAACTTTAGGAAAATACCCCAGGTAGAAGCATTCTTATCGGAAGAAGAACGCTTTGCCATAGAGGTGGTAGGGAATGTCCTTCCTTTCAAAGTCAATAATTATGTAATTGATGAACTGATTGACTGGGAAAATGTGAGGCAGGATCCACTGTATATCCTCACTTTTCCTCAGAAAGAAATGCTATCCTCTGAGCACTTTGATAAAATGGCGACTGCTATTTTACAAGGGGGTGATAGGATAGCTATAAAAACTATAGCTAATGAGATCAGGTACCAACTGAACCCTCATCCGGCAGGCCAGCAGCAAATGAATGTTCCTGAGATTGACGGTCAGAAGCTACCAGGCATTCAGCATAAATATGATCAGACTATTTTGTTTTTTCCCCAACATGGGCAGACTTGTCATGCTTATTGTACGTTCTGCTTCAGGTGGCCTCAGTTTGTCGGAATAGATGAGCTGAAGTTTGCCATGAAGGAGACTGAGCTGATGATTAAGTATCTGAAAGCCCATCCTGAAGTTACGGACGTGTTATTTACAGGAGGGGACCCTATGATTATGAAAGCCGACAGGCTTAGAAGTTATATACTGCCTCTTTTGGAAGCAGATTTGCCTAACCTTCAGACGATCAGGATAGGTACAAAAGCATTGGGTTATTGGCCTTATCGTTTTACGCATGATAATGATGCAGAAGAAGTTCTGGATCTTTTTAGAAATGTAAAGGAAGCTGGTAAGCACCTTGCTTTTATGGCCCACTTTAATAGCCCGGTTGAACTGAAGACAGAAGCTGTGGCTGATGCAGTGAGGGCTATTAAGGAAACGGGAGCGGAAATCAGAACCCAGTCTCCGATCATGCGTAATATAAATGATTCTTCTGAGGCATGGTCTACTATGTGGAAAGAGCAGGTCAGGTTAGGCATGATACCTTATTATATGTTCCTTGCCCGTGATACAGGGCCGCAGGATTATTTTGCAGTGCCCTTAATCAGAGCATGGGAAATCTTCCAGAAAGCATACTCCCAGGTAAGCGGTATAGCCAGAACAGTTCGCGGGCCATCTATGTCTGCAGGGCCTGGTAAAGTCCATATTATTGGTCCCGGAGTTATTTCAGGAAAAAAAGTTCTTTATTTAACTTTTATTCAGGGTAGAAATGCTGATTGGGTAAACAGACCATTTGTAGCTAAATATGACCCTGAAGCAATTTGGCTGGATGACCTTGTTCCTGCTTTTGGAGAGGATAAATTTATGTTCGAGAAAGAATATGAAGAATTGCAGCAGGAGTCAATGACTAAAAACTCCCTGGAACTGGTGCCAAACTATTAACAGATAACCCTGAGTTCTATTCTTTAGGTATAGAGAACAAATTGTTTCTATATCTCCTTTTTATAAAACTTTAGAAGGCAAGCTTCATGAATTGGGGCTTGCCTTTTATTTTTTGTTCTGGTTATGATGTTGGATGGGCAGTCTTTCGGTATCCGTCCAGTTCTAGGGGTTACCGGGCCATTTCAAGCTGAAATATGTTCTTCTTTCTCACTCACTCACTCACTCACTCTCACTCTTCCTTAGCTTCTCGCCCCTTAAATAAAAACTGCTTTCTTACTCCCCGACTATAAATTGCCGTTCAGTAAGTCATTCTGTCATTTTATTCCAGTAGCCGTATACATAACTTAGGCTACCGTCTTCTTTCTGTTGCGAGTAATGCCTTCTATAGTAACCACCTCGTAGTCCTCGATTCCTGCCTCTTCCAGCGCAAGTTTTATTCTGAGTTCGCTAAGTTCGTAAGGTACGTTCTTGTCCTTTTCTGCGAGAAACCAGTGGGTAGATACTGTGACTTGCCGTAGGCTCTCTGCCGGATCTACCTGGCCTGTTTCCTTCACGTTTATCCTGTATTCGGGATCGAGGTGGTCCCATCCGCCAAAGGCCACCTCAAACCAATCCTATCTTTCCCGAGCTTTTCTGATGAAGCTGTTGACAGTATCAATAGACACATTTGTGAGCGCCAAGTTATAATAGTCCCTTCCCACTGCTTCTACCCATTGCTGTGTTGTCATCTTTTGACGCCATTTCATTCTTTGCCTGGAACCTGTATGTTTCAATCCCGCTTACGCCAGAGTCCAAATGTATTATATAGAATACCGCATTATCAATATTCTCGACTGCAATGGAGCTTACCCAGCCCTGCAACATTTTCATGGCCTCCACTAGTGCAAGATTTTTGAAGTAGTTCGGTAGTGTTACCATTAGCTCCACATAAATATTTTCAGAAATCAGTTCAACATAAGGTCATTGTTGCAGCATGTGTAATTTTGAACCGAGTTTCAACTTTACATACATACGAATTACTTTCACGCGTGCATAATTTACTATATGGGCTTGCGTATGGTGCCTTCTATAACTTCTTTCTCTGGTCTTTTTGTCCTTTGATGGTGACGGCTTGAATGTAGCAGGATACGGTGGTGGTATCGGCCATCTGTTGCCGGTCTTCCCAAAATGCTTCAAGGCCTTGCCGACGGCGACCTAGTCACCGACCAGGGCCGGTCGGACAGGTTGGTGGGGCGGTACTCCAGGCGGTAGGGATTGGCTTGGCTTCTGCGGTGGTCTATCGGGTAGCCGGACTGTCACTACTACATAGTTTCTTTATGGCCGGCCGTGAAGTTCAGGCATGCCGTTCTGTTTCTCACAGGGTATGGACATACCATCATTATATGGTCTTAAGGTTCTTTCATCCCGCTATATGCTGCACAGAAAGAAGTTGGTTGATCTTGAATGGGGGCGTTGTGATTCTGTTTATCCTTGCATTAGAGGTAAGCGCTCTTAAATAAGCTGGACGGATGCCTGTTCTATGAAACAGAGGCGGATTGCAACAGTGGCTAGCCGATACATATCAATAAGCCTTGGGCCTACTTTAGCAATACCTTTAAGGTTTTAGAGCTTGAAGTGGAAGCTATTTCTAAGAATAACAGACTTTTACAATCCACCAGGGTACCTGCTGGTATGTCAATTGTCATGGTTACGGGGTTCACATGGCCTTTATATAATAGGTTTCCGTGGACGCTGAGGACTTCATATGAGTCAAAATCTTTTCCTCCTATTAGCTGCAGGGTTTGCGGCCCCTCCTTGGAGATGGGGTTAGGGTATACTTCAATGGGTATTTTACTCTCCAGGGTTCTTTGTAGTAGCGGGCTGCTTCTGAATAAGCACTATCACCATGCAGGCTAATTTCTTTGATCCTATAATAATTAAACCCATCCATAGGTACATAGTCTAGCATGGTGTATACCTCACCGGTACTTATTGCAGGTGCATCCTATGCTGATGAAAATCTGGCCCAGCTCTTTCTATAATGTAGATGGATACCTCATGTTGGTTGACACTCACCCATTGGATACAGGCATCTGATTGGTCCACTGATTCTTCTGCAATTATTCCTGTGACTGATGAGTGTCGACTGGCAGAAGCCGGCTTTTTTTGCTCTGGACCTGAAGGCTTCCTGCCAGAGGCAGTGAGGTTCCCCAAAGAAAATCAAAAATATGCCGCTACATAGGGCAATGACTGAAATGAGGTTCCCTCTCATCTTTATGAAAGGATGATGGCCAGGTCTTATCGATCAAAAACTCCTTTTTGTATTTGAAAAGACGGCATTTATCGGTAAGCCTTAGTAAAGCTATATTTTGCGCCTATACATGCAGGTATTTTTAAAACAGATAAGGAATTTTATAACGAAAGTGGATTGATCCTACTCTATAAATCTTGTAACATGTACTTAATCATTAATAAGTGAGGTAACATGGAAATAAATTTGGTTTGATGTAATTTTTCATGAATAGGGTATAAAACAGATAGGAATTAAAAAAAAGTAAAAAATATTTTTATCTGGAGATCAGAAGCTTGTGCTTATTTGTTTAAAATGTTTATATGTATAATGTGACTGCATTATTAATTATGTTATACCTGTGTGAGTAAATAGAAAATAAATCTATTTACTCATGGAGTTACGAGATTGATGTTTACTCTTTCTATCAATAAATATTGATTAACTTATTTTGGTATAATTAAATTTAAAAAGTAATTGGATTTACTTTTTTATTGGAAAAATGTTTGTAACCATGTCCTGTTTGGCGCGTAAAGATAAATGCCACCGTAAGCGGGTGGCATTTAACCTAATGAAGAGGACCAACAGGGCCTGAAAGATATAGGTAGGTTTATTTACATCTTTTTCCCTCCTAGCTTACGCCCGGGCTCTTTGGTTCCTTTTTTTTAAAATATCATTTGTTTCATTCTCTCAATAATCTTGTAAGAATTTTCATTTGCGTATCCTGGGATGGCATCGCCAAAGCACTCTTTCCTGGATTCGTTGCTCAGGAGTTTACTAAGTAAGTAGCCCTGCATGGCCAGTTTTTCACCGCTGATATTGCCTTTGACTGATTCGGCAAAAATGCGCGTAGCCAGTAATGCATCAGGATACCGTTCTGTGGACAACATGGCTTCACAACTATTTTCAAACTCTGTTATAAGCAAACACTTATCGGCTGATGGAGCATGGCTTACTTTTTCCAGTATGGAGAATACTTTTCGAGATATCTCAATAAAGATATTCACATTTTGTGACCTTCTCATATGACCAGTTTTTATGCCGCTCCGGGTACGGCTATGATCAATTCGCGCTGACAATCGCGGATAAGTTCTCTGGTTTCAGCATGGCAAAAGCCATTCTCACAACCCAGGTTCAGGATATGCTGCAGATACCCGGGACGGTCCCGTCTGGCATTTTTAAGGATATGCCTGATTATTTTTTTGAACCCGCGAAGTTTTCTGGTTTCAGAGTAGGGGAGATGTAAATAAACGCTCATAGCTCTGTAGTTAAGGTTTGAGAAATAGGTTTATTTGCGGCATAATCAGTGCCTTTAGCCTTGGGCAGGCTTATGTTTATTTGGTTTAGTTCATAGTGCTTCCAGATGCGCAGCAGGCTGGCGGGAATCTTTAATGACTCTTTCATGTCCAGTTTGGACCCGTCCATGTGTACCCACTTGCTTAGTGGCTTTTCGAGGAATATTTTAAGGAATGCCGCTTTGCCCATTTTCTTTTTCAGTCTCAGCAGTATTTCCACATCAAAGAGCCAGCGGGACACGAAGGGCGTGTTATAGATAAGAGGTATCAGTGAACGGTGAAAAACCTTAGCTCCACACTGGGTATCTGCAATATTTAATCGTGTAATCAGGCGAATGCATAGTTTTACGCCGTCACTAATTAGTTTACGGGCGGGATTTCTTTCTATGCCGCCTCCCATGTTGCGGGATCCGAATACGACATTGAGGCTATGATCAGCTTCAATGGCGTGCAGTAGTTCGCCGTACTCGTCAAACCCTGTACTCAGATCAGCATCCAGGAATCCGATGGTATCTACATCGGTCTCACGGTAAAGGAAGCTTGCGCCTTGTCTTACCGCATTGGCCTTACCAGCGTTTTCTTCCACATGGTAGACGTATACATTTTCTGATACGAGGTTTTTGATATGTGCCAGTGTGGAGCGGGTAGTGTCAGCACTACCGTCGTTTACGAAGCAGAGAGTCGTATCGGGGTGTGCCTCCGCAAACCTGATGTAGGTATCCAGTTGGAGTCTGGATGACTCATTGTAGCAGGGTATGACGATTCCGTGTTTCATATTTCTTCTGGTTTTTCTTCAAATGACGAGCAAATCATGGTACCGGATGTATAATTCAATTGATCTGCGGAATATGTAAGTTAAATGGATCGTGGGAGGGGGTGAATGGAAAAAGGACTCGTTATATGCAGGTGGTGGTACTTCCAGTACTACCGGACGAAAAGCTTATAATTATATATTAGTGTAGTCCTTTCTTTACCAGCATGAAAAGCACTACCGGCAATAAGACGTATATGATGCTGGCCCTGGCTGTGGCCACAGGTCTGTTATTTCATGGAGCTTCTTTTTTCAATACGCTGGAAGACACGTATGATATATATGTACACATCTTCTTTGCTGACCACTATGCCGGTTCGTGGTTTGAACCATGGGAAAACCGCTGGTATACGGGCTTTCAGCTAGTAAGTTACCCACCATTGGTGCATCAGCTCATTGCGTTGCTATCAAAGGTGGGGGGGCTTAAGTTCGGAGCGTATACTCTTGCTTTCGGAGTAGTGATCCTGTACGTAACGGGGGCTTATCGCTTTTCCAAACTGATATCGTGCAATGAGACTGCGGCTGGTTATGCTGCCCTTATTGCTGTATTTGCGCCCTCAGTGGTAGAGGCGCTGCATGTATTCGGGCAGTTGCCGATGATGATGGGTATTGGATGGCTGTTGCATTCTCTGCCGGAGATCTACCTTTATGTGCGGTATGGCAAGCTCAGGTATTTTCTTAATGCTATCAGCCTCATTGGTGTGGCTGTCTGCTCGCATCACGTGACTCCTATATTCGGCATGGTTTTCTTTGTGTTACCTCTCATGGCGACTGCCGTAATGGATGGCGCTTATGCGGAGGTGGGCAGCTACCGTAAGGTAGGCCCGCTGTTATTTTTAAAATATGCGATCAAATACCTCAGACGTATTATAATCTTCGGCTTTTCAACAATTGTGGTGGCTGTGGTGGTGATACTTCCATACTGGATATACTCGAAGAATGACCCGATAGCCCAGGTACCTATTCCGCACGGTAGCCGGGACAGTTTTATAGAGGTGTTTAGCTCGGGGCTGGTATTCTTTATCATTCCATGGGGTTTTGTGCTGGCCATCATGCCTTTTCTATTCTACCGCTACTTCAGCCGCCGTAATTTGTTTCTGGGGCTTAGCTTCAGCATGCTCGTGCTGTTGGGCACTGGCGGTACTACTCCTATACCTAAACTGCTGCTGGGGGAGAACGCCTTTTCGATACTGACGCTGGAGCGCTTCACTTTCTGGGCTACTATCATGGCTATACCCCTTACCGGGGAATTTCTATGGCGGTTTTTCGAGGGGAATATCGGGAAAATGATTACTGACTGTCACCCGGCTATTGTGCATAAGTTTCTGGTGGTACTTATGGTGGCCATGGTTTTCATAAGCAGCGGGTTTACCATGAACCTCAGCTTCTTCAGGCCATTGCAGCCGGATATGGTGGAGCTAAAGCCAATCCTGAACTTTTTGCAGTCGGACAAGCATTACAAATGGCGTTTTCTCACACTGGGGTTCGGGGACCAGATGGCGTGGCTGTCGGCTAATACGAATGCCCTTACCATTGATGGCAACTACCACTCGGCCCGGCGGGTGCCGGAGCTGACTACGCGTGCCATAGAGCGGCTGGAAAATGCCAAGTACCGGGGGATAGAGGGCATAGGCACGTTGCATCAGTTCCTTACTACTCCGGAGACCTTTCACCTGAAGTACATCTTCAGCAATGATAAGTTTTACGACCCGATGCTGTACTTTACGGGCTGGCACAGGGTGAAGCAGCTCAGCAACGGGATAATGGTATGGGAGAGGTCTGATGTATCCACGCTGCCTTCTGTCCTGCCTAAAAAGAACATCCCCAAGTTTCAGAAGATCATGTGGGGTACTGTGCCTCTGTCGGTTCTGGTGCTGGCTTTTTTCTTCAATATTCAGTTGCACTGGATACATCATGTTTCGGGCAGGAAAGACATCCTGCGTGATGTATACCAGAACCCTGAAAAAGCACGCCATACTGCCCGTCCCTGGCTGTATTATGTAACTAAATACTGGCTCATACTCGTGCTGCTGATGGCTGCTGCGCTGGTTACGAATCTTTACTTTGTTAATCTTACCCAGAACACTCCTGAAAAGGTGGTGCAGTCTTACTATGATGCGCTTGATTTTAAAGAATTCGAGCGGGCCCATAGCTATGTGTATCCTGGTGCAGGCCTGAGCCTTGACCAGTTCCTCTTACAGACTTCTGTGACGGACGGGCTGGTAGACAGCTACGGCAAGCTGAATAATATTCATACCAGCGTGCTGGATAGTGACAGTGGAAAGGCTAGGGTAGAGGTGCACCTGCAGTGGATTACTCCCCTGAATGAAAAGGAGCGTACGGAGGTGCACCATGTGATCAGGGAAAAAGGCAGGTGGTATATTGTGCCTGAACCTTTTAAAAACAACATACCGGTAAACCAGTATTTTGACCAGCCGGAAAACGCTTACTATAACCAGGGGCGGCGTACTGTTACGACGGAGGAGACCTTCCATAAAGACGTACTGGACCGTCCGGTGCTGCAGGTGCACCAGGCGAGCCTGGTGAAGAAGGATGGGCGCTACGCTGTAGCAGGGCTTGTGCAAAACCTGGATGATTACCCGGCAGATGTAACGATTAAGGCTACGCTGCTGGATAGTACCGGTGCCCCCCTTACCAGCTATTATGACAAGTACTACATGACGCATAAACTACTGCCTAAGGAGATGACTGCCTTCCGGGTGGATTTTGAAGGTGTGGGCTGGTTGCAGGCCTATGACAGTACCAGTAAAATATTTGATCCGGATCTTTTTCTGGAGGCAGAGTTTAGTTCCCCTCCCGTCAGCTTTGCCCTGGAAGTACTGGGGTCAGTGGCGACCCAGGACTTGTATAAGGATATGGTCATACGCGATCTGGTGCAGGACAGCAGGGGCTTTTCGGGTTTACTGTTCAACTACGGATCAAAGACGGCTACTATAAGCCAGATCATTGTTTCACAATACGATAGCCTGGGGCATATACTCTGGGCTGATCATGTGCTGGTGGAAAAGAGTGTCTTTCCCCGCCGGCACCAACCCTTTATTATTTCGGCCCCTTCAGCGGCAGAGGTCATCACTCTTGTGAGTACCCGTCCGGAAAAGATCCTGATAAACGGGATTGCCAATGAGGAGATCATCCGCAAATATCAGGCTGCAAGAGGGGCAGAGCCTACGGACCTTATCCCTGTCGCGTGGGGCGGTACACGGGCCATACGGCTGAATATGAACCACTTTATCGGAAATCCCGCACCTTTTTGAGAACGCTACTAACGATATTGCTCATGATAGGGGGGCTCACTGCGCTGGCTGGTCCACGTGCCACGCCGGCAGACTGTACGGGGGCCGCTGTAGCGGGATCGTATATACCCCTAAGCTACTGCCTGGAGGATATGCCGCAGGGCGATAGCCTTCAGCTCATGATAGAGCATGCCTTTGGTCTGCAGATACTGCATAGTGTACCTGTGGAAAATCGTGCTGTTTTTATGCTGCCTCTATCATTAAGTCGTAAGGCTGGTGTACTGAGTGTGCAACTGCTGAGCAGGGGGCAATCTCTGCATCACAGAACCCTGCGCATACTGCCGGATACGAGCCATAGGGGTGCCCTGGAGGCTTATGCCGGCCCTAAGCACCTTATTACTGACCATGAGGACCATACTATGGTGGTGGTCTCTCTGCTGGATAGCATGGATAACCCGTACCCGCCCGGTGCTTTGGTGAATTACCTCCTTATGGCTAAGGGAGAGGTACAAAGTGGTGAGCGGCCTACGGGGGTTCTGCATAGTTACATGCGTATGAAGGCGCCGGTTAAGGCGGGGTATGGGTCTATCACTATACGCGCGGATACCGTGTCGCACACGACCTTCCGGGTGAATTTTTACGCAAATGACCCTGAGGATTTCCGTATTATGGCGGAACGGGAGCATGGGTATGCGGATGACAAACAACTTATTTCACTCACTACGGATATGCTGCAGGACCGCCATGGTAATGTGGTGGGCAATGGTACTATTGTTCACTTCCTTATCACCAACAGTGAGGGCGCCCGGACTATGGCTGTGGGGCGGGCAACAGAGGGACGCGCGGAAGTAAAAATGCCTGCCCCTGCTTACCCTACTACCTGGCAGATACGGGCGGAGGTGCCTTACTATGCAACCAGCAGCGAGGATCTTACGCTGGACTTTAAAGCGTCGCTCACAGGCTATCCGCTGCACTATACCCCGGTTACGCGAAGGCTTACCATAGGGCCTGTGAGAGGCTTTACGGGCCACTATCTGGCCGATGCGACACCTGTGAAGGTGCGGGTGCTCACCCAGGATGATACTGTACGCCTGGATACTGAACTTAGAGACGGCCTTGCCACTATACAGATACCTGCGGAAATAAGCTCCTGGAGGGCAGAAGCAGAGATTGCCACGGTCATAGAAACCTTTAATCCCCAAGCAAAAAATGAAAGATAACCGACACTACGCAGCCTTGCTCATAATCAGCTTCCTGGCACTTTCCACGGTGCTGTTCTACGGGTTTTCACAGGTGATCACTTATTTCCGTACGGGTGCTGACCCTTCGGGTATGCTTTTGCTGAGTGCCGATGAGGTGGATTACTTTTACCGGCCGGACTATACGTGGAGTGGGATAGAGGAGGCAGAAGGCCGCCCCATGGAGGAAGGTACTTTGCAAAAGGTCAGTAAAGACTACCTGGCGGGGTATTACTACCAGTACCAGGCGAGTGGCCACGGACATGAAATGGGCCTCAAGGACTACTATTCGGACAAAGCAAGGCAGCAGCTAAAGGCCTCTGCTATGTCTTATAAAAATGGGGAAAGCAGCCACCGGGGCACGACCATTCAGCACAATCTCAGGCTGAAGTTCTATTCTGATGACGGCACCATTATTACGCTGTCCGATGAAGTGGTGAGCTTTAATAAGGTATATAGCGGGGGGCGGTATTATCGTCATTACGATACGGCTACATATGAGGTGATGCTGCTGCTGGAGGACAACTTCTGGCGTGTAAGGCATAAGATACGTGGGTTGCCGGAAAAACGCTTTAATCCGGAAAACCTGGAAAAAAGTGCAGTAAGCATCCAAAATAATCACTTCATCGTAAACGGCCGGCCTCTGCATCTCAAAAGTCTAAATTACTATCCGAAACAATATCCGTGGAGAATGATGTGGGAAAATTTCGATAGTATAGATTTCGCTTCCGACTTTAAGAAGGTGAGAGAAGCAGGCTTTAACAGTCTCAGGATATTTATACCCTATGAAGCCTTTGGCAAGGCGGAGATCAGACCTGAGGAAATAGATAAGCTAAAAAGGCTAATGGACCTGGCGCAGGTGTATGAGCTTAAGGTAATAGTGACTCTGTTTGACTTTTTTCTGGGATACAGAATAGAGGAATGGACTCTTAGCGACCGCCACGCGCAGGCAGTGGTTACTGCCCTGCGGGACCATCCGGCCCTTCTGGCCTGGGATGTCAAGAATGAACCGGATCTGGATTTTGAAAGCTTCGGTAAAGGGGAGGTGCTGGACTGGCTTGATTTTATTACTCAGCGGATACGGACATATGACCCTAACCATCTAATTACGATCGGGTGGAGCCAGCCTGAGGCGTCGATGCTGCTGACTGAGCAGGTGGACTTTCTTTCTTTCCACTTCTACCGGGATCCAAAAGAGCTGGATGCCTTTATGAATAATCTGCCGGAGCTAAATATACCTATACTGCTGGAAGAGACGGGTATGCACAGCTACGATGCCTGGTGGTACCCTTTTGGTAAATCTGAAGCAGAGCAGGCGGACTATCTGGAGCAGGTACTGGCTATCTCTAAAAAGTATAATCTGCACTATGCGATCTGGACTCTGTATGATTTTGAAAATGTGCCGGGCGATGTGGCCGGTGATGCTCCCTGGCGCAGAAGGCCTCAGATGCGCTATGGGCTTATCGATACAAAAATGAATAAGAAGAAAGTATACGAAGTTGTAAAAAAGTATAATGAAGATGAAAACTGACCTCAGTATAGCACTCATAACTCCGTTCCCGCCGAGTAAGACTACGCTTAACGAGTACGGGTACCATCTGGCGAATCATTTTGCTGCGAAGGAGGAGATCACCCGCCTTTACTTACTTACGGAAGAGGGGTATGATATAAAGCAAGCACCTGATGATAAGGTGGAGATTCACCCATGCTGGTCTTTTAACAGTTACCGTAACTTGCTGAGCATTTTCAGGAAGATAGGTGAGCTAAGGCCTGATATGGTTGTTCTCAACCTTCAGTTTTTACTTTTCGGTGATAAAAAGGTGGCGGCGGGGTTAGGGCTTCTGCTACCTCTGCTGCTGAGAATAACAGGGTTCAGGACTATTGTTTTGCTGCATAATATTATGGAAGAGGTAGACCTTACTGAGGCGGGTATTACGCAAAGTAAGCTGAAGAAAAACCTTTTTACGCTGGCGGGCAACCTGCTCACCCGTTGCATACTGCAGGCAGACCTGGTGGGTGTGACGATAGAGAGCTATGTGGATACGCTCCGTAATAAGTACAGGGCGGCTAATGTGGCTCTATTGCCGCACGGGTCATTTGAATTACCCGAAAAGCCTGAGCCGGTATCTCCGGGAGGCCCCATGAAGGTGATGACCTTCGGTAAGTTCGGCACATACAAAAAGGTGGAAGTGCTCATAGAAGCGATAGAGCTGGTGAGGCAGGACACGGGGCTGGATGTAGCGCTCGTGATCGCCGGGACTGATAACCCGAATGTAGGGGGGTATCTGGATGGTGTGAAAGCAAAGTATGCGCACGTGCCTGCTATTACGTTTACCGGTTATGTACCCGAGGAGCAGGTGCCGGTCATTTTTAAGGAATCGACACTGGTGGTATTTCCCTATACTTCGACTACGGGTAGCAGTGGCGTGCTGCACCAGGCAGGTAGCTATGGTAAGGCTGCGGTACTGCCTGACCTGGGCGACCTGGGCCGCCTGGTTAAGGAGGAGGGGTACGGCGGTGCCTTCTTCCAGCCGGGCGACCGGCGCAGCCTGGCAAATGCGATCATCGAATTACTTACTGATCAAACGCTGCGCCGCAGAATAGAGCGGCAGAATTTTACTGCTGCCACATCACTTTACCTTGGTGATATTGCCGACTGGTACCTGATCCATATGGAGAGGCTACTGGCGGCTTAGGATATTTGGTATTGCTCGTTGATGGTTTGTGCATACCCCGTTTGCCGCAAGGTGGGCGGGGTTATTTAAAGCTCCTTTCCTGCAGAGCCTAAAGGCATGGAAGGGGAACCGGAAGAAATGCCGGAGTGGTTCATGACTGAAAAATTCTAAAGTTTAATAAAATTCACCTCATTTACTACCCATTTGATTGGACAAACCTATGAGGTGCGGCGGCATGGAAGCGCGTAAGCTACACCTAATTACAAATTTAGGATCCTTATTTTTTTGCGGATATTATTCAAAAATATATCAGAATAGTACTTAAGTTGTTTGCTTTAAGAATCGGGGTTTTTACCGCGGCCAACTCTCACTACGTTTGTAAAAAATACGTTGGAAGTTTTCTCAATACGGCCTGCAACCATTTAAGTCTTCAATCAGCAGGTTTCCGCCGGAATGTGCCAGCCCATCGTATTTATCACTCTATTGGAAGATGGAGAGTGTGAGGTGATCAGAGATGTTGATCCGCCATTTATCACATTTTAAAGTCTTTATTTTCTAATAAGAGCGGTATCAGTTCAGCCAGCTTAGGTATTTGATTTTAGTTTTTTCGTGTTATCAGGCCTGGGAGGTGTGATGCATCGATTGGTGCGATCCTTCTGCAAAAATGGGCAGCGTAACCTAAATATTAACAGTAACCAATGATGACTAACTATTACCGTTCACTTGTGAAAGCTCTGGGTATAGGGACCTTAGCCCTCGGTAGTGTATCTGCTTTTGCCCAGGATAGCGATATGGACCTTTATGAATTGTCGCTGGAGGAGTTGATGAACGTGGAGATCGTATCAGCGACAAAAAAGTCGGAATCTCTTTTTGAAGCGCCGGTTTCGAGCTACTCTATTAGCCGCGATGAGATTGCCCAATCGGGGGTGACATCGATTCCGGAGGCTTTGCGGCTATGTCCGGGTGTCATTGTCCGGGAAATGACTAACGGCAATTATGATGTGCATCTGCGCGGCCTGGAAAATACGGCCCGTTACACTAACACGGTAGACCAGCAAAATAAGTTAACGCTGGTAATGATTGACAACCGCCCGGTATTCAATTATGAGCAGGGGGGGACATTTTGGGAATTTCTGCCGGTGGATCTGATCGATGTGGAGCGGATCGAGATTGTGCGTGGACCGGCGGCCCCATTGTTTGGGCCTAATGCGGTAACAGGCGTAATCAATATCATTACCCGTCATGCTGAAAAGAAAGGTTTGTATACTTCTGCAAATGCCCAGATAGCTCCTGGCCAAACGTCAGTAGGTAATCTGGCGCTGGGCTATGGCTTTAGTGATAAGCTGACCATAACCTTATCGGGCAATTACCAAAACCGGGACCGGTTTGACGATGAGTATTATATCATATCTGATGATGCATACTCCTCAGATCTGGATGAACTGGCAGACGCAGACCTGCTTTATCCTGACCCTGCTCTGGCTCAGGAAAAGTTTGGTGTGAATGCTTTTGTAAATTATAAGGCTAACGAAAATGCAGGGATTGAATTTTCTGCGGGCCTGCAGGATGCAGACGGACAAAAAGCTTACCTGAGTGCCAGTGCGCCTACGTTGGTAACGGGCAACGGAGGATCGACGAAGTATGCTAATCTGGCGGCAAGGTTTTATGGGCTAAACGCAAGGCTCTCGCACAATTCCGGCGATTACTATTTAGTAAAGGAAGCCCAGCCGGGTGCGACTCTGGTAGAATATAAGGTTAATGATGCGGTGTTAGAATATGAATGGGAGATTAATGAAAAAATAAGCTTCCGTCCCGGCTTAAACTTTCAGCATGTGGACTACCTGGTGAATGACTCTTTAAATTCTGAAATTAACAACTATGCGGGCTCTTTACAGGGGGACTTTAAGCCTGCTGAAAACTGGCGTGTCATTGCTGCGGGGCGCATAGATAAGTTTAATTCACTGGATAAGCCTTATTTCTCTTACCAATTGGCTACAACTTACACCATCAAAGACAAATACGTGATCCGAGCTGCTCAATCACGTTCTTCTAACAGCCTTTTCTGGGCTACCACTGCGCTTTCATCTTCGGGTGAGGAACTGGACCTGACTTCTGTTACTATGACTGAACTTGGCTTCAGGGCTCAGCTTACGCCGAACCTGTCCATAGATGCGGACTTGTTCCGCCAACAGTTGGAAGATATGAGCCTGTTCCTGCTGACGGACTTTGATCTGACCACAAACCCTATTACGGTAGAAGTGGGCTACAAAAACTTACCTCTTAAAGCCATTCAATATGGTATGACTTTGTCGGCAAACTACGTGCCGACGAGCAGGATTCAGTTAAAGCCTTTTATTACGATTCAGAAGACGGAGGTAAAAGACAGACCACTAGGCTTTAATGCACTGGATACTGATCCGGTATTTAACCCTTATAACATCTATACCACGGTGGATGAGGACCAGGAAAGCACGCCTTCGGTATATGGGGGACTGTATGCTAACTACCGCGTTTCTCAAAAGTGGAATGTAAACCTGAGCTCATACTTCTTCAGTGCGCATACACTCTTTAATGAGATCGACTTGCAGCGGGAAGGCGAATCTGCCGTAGGCGTAGGCCAGATTGATGGCAAGGCCCTTATCAATGCCAAAGTTTCCTATCAGGTAGTGGATAAGCTGAATCTATATATAAACGGAAGGAACCTGCTGGGAGGCGAGAGCCGTGAGTTTTACGGCACAGACCGCACTGGAAGGTCTGTATTGTTCGGAGCGAGCTATAATTTCTAATCCTAACCCAATTCTGTAAAGTACCACTTCCGGCCCATAGGGAGTGGTCTTTTTTCTAAAAATCCGATAGCTCGGACTGTTGCTATATCTAAAATGGATTGGCTCCCACCTGAAAAGGTATTTTTGTTTTTTTTACATGTTGGTGTTTAGTGCATACCCTGTCCGCTGGTAAGTGGGCGGGGTTGTTTTTTTTGGGGTGTATGGTAGGGTGCGTATCATATGATGGGTATGGTCTTAAATAATTTTTTATTAAGCAAATTGGTTTCGTCCATCTGGGACTGTTTTGCGGGTGGTGGCTACCGGGGTTTCGTCCTGCTGGGAGTGGTTTTTCAAAAGCATGGGGTCTATGAATGGTTTACTTGTTTAGAACCTCTTCCTTATTAGTGCGAAAGGATAAAAACCATCCATTACAAGTCCATTCCTGAAGAAACCTTCCTTATCAAACTATGAACTTACTCTATAAACCCTACATAAGGCATCATATAGCCGGCGAGAGGTAGGAATTGTAGGATCTCATGCCATTTTTCTATGAATAATACCAATATGGAAGATGAAGGGTGGGTGACTAAAGCCTATGGAATAGGTACAGGATATCTATAGAAAAGGTATGGGATAGGTAAAGGCTGGTAAATGGGTATAATACAACTAATGGGAGAAAGGCTATGGGTTAAGTAGGGCTTATACTTGGTTGGGATCTTACTCTGAAGGTGATGAAAAGGGGGGTGGTGGTTACTTTTACGAGTACTAAAAAAGAGCGGAACCTTATGGCAGTAATAGAAAGAAACCCTTGGATATCAGGTGCGAGCGGCATGGTGATGGACGAGGTCGTGTACCGGCAGCGGGCGGGCAAAACGATCTTATCGGCAAAGCCACGGAAGTCTTTAAAGCCTGCTTCTGAAAAGCAGAAACAGCACAGGGAGCGATTCCGGGAGGCTTCCCGCTACGCTAAAGCGGCGGCTAAGCATGGGGTAAAAGGTGCTTTGTATGCGGAACAGGCTGACGGCTTTAACTCTGCTTATAATATCGCGCTGAAGGATTACCTGGTGGCCCCGGTGATACATGGGTTTGACCTTAAGGGATTTAGAGGTCGCAAGGGTGACAGGGTGGGTATCTATGCAGAGGATAACTTCAGGGTGGCGGAGCTGAGGGTGTGGGTATTGAACGCGGCGGGGGAGGTATTGACTACTGGGGAGGCGGAGGAGGTGATGAATAACAGGTACTTCAGTTACCGGGTACTCACAGGTATGCCAGCAGGAGAGGGCCTTACGCTGAGGGCGGAAGCAAAGGACCATGCGGGTAATGTGACGGTGCGCGAAGAAGCGATAGGGTGTTTTGAGCGGAGCAGGCCGACGCCGGTTATTCGGAAGATGGTGAATGGCTTTCTGATGCTGGCGGTGTTGCTGCTGACGGCTTGCGGTGGTGCCGGAAAGCCGATGACAACAGTGCAGGGGTATGCAGTGAGTTATATGTTTACCGGGGAGATGTATGATGAAGCACAGGGAGCTGAGGTGCAGACTGGACTGTTACTGATTAGAAGTACGCATACGCGTTTTTTCATCGGTACCCGAAAGCGAGACTGGTGCTGCAAGCATGAGGGGGATTTTGTCGTATGGGTAGGGGGGAGGTATTTTGACACTCTTACAAATAAAAGCCGCCCGCCTTTCGGCGAACGGCCCACATTAACCTAACCTAAACGCGAAAATATTATATGGTCTTTCGTATGCGGATAAAGTAGAGCATCTGTATACTGAGTAGCACGGCCATGGAGATGATCTGGACCAGCAGTATCTGACCGAAGGAATCGTGAAACTCTGTATAAAGGGCCATCTGTACCACCGCTACACCGGCGGCGAGCATAACGGCAGGGTATTTATCGAGGGTAAGGCTGAGGTATATAAACATATTGGCCAGGGCAAACAGGCTGGTGGCGAGGGCGTACATCCAGAGGTAAGGGGCAATGGGAAGGTAGGCTTCTCCAAACAAAAGCGTGACGGCTACTTCCGGAAAGAGGTAACTTGCTGCCGTAGTGCCTACACAAAAGGCTGATATATAGGCTACATACTGGTAGAAAGTCCCTAAAAAAGCTTCGCCACGCTTACGTTTGTTAAGGATACCAGGGACCATAATCATCACGACCATCCAGGTGATGAAGTATATCATGCGGCCTACCAGTGCCATAGAGGTATACAGACCGGCCATGGTTTGGTCAAAGTAGTGTTTAACGAGCAGCATATCTCCGTAGTTGATCATGATCTGTACTACCTCATACCCGGCTGTAACGCTGAAGAAGGTAAGGATTCCCCTGCGTAATGCCGGTGATAGGGTGTATACTAAAGTAGGTTTGGGTAAGCGCCCGAGGTGGGTAAAGAGCAGCCCGGCACATACGGACAGTAGTATGGAAAAGGATATGCTCACGCCGGTGATATTCAGTGAAAGCACTAACACAATGGTGGTTAGGATGCGTGCGACCATTTCTGCCAGGTAGGAGCCTGACAGCATATAGAAGTGCTCTGAGGCCTGCAGGCTGCCGCGGCTCACGCTCATGGAAAAGTAGAGCGGAAGGCAAAGGGCAAAACTGCATAGTGAAAGTATCCCGTTCATGTGAAAGAATTTGCTCAGGGGAACAGAGAACAGGATGAGCAGCGAAGCACAGAGGATGCCGCTGTATATGGCTATCTTGCTTAACCAGTGGACGGAGGGACTTCTTTCTGTTTCGGGCAACTCTGCTTTGAACTTGGTGGTGGTGATCTGGAAGGTCATACCCAGGAAGGAGAATACGAGCAGCAGGGTAATGAGCAGGCCTGCCACTGCAAACTCTCCTGGCCCCAGCCACCTGCCCAGCATAATATTATAGAGGTAGTTGCCACCGTTTACCACCATGGAGCTGAGCATAAACACTCTTGCAGGGCTAAATAGTGTGGCTGTAAGGCTGCCGATGTTACGTTTATTTGCTATAGAATACATGGCTGAAGTGGGTTTTGGTGATCAGATCTTTTACACGGGGGGCGTGGCAGTTGGTAAAGCGGACGCTTTTACCCATGCGCCGTAGTTTTACATATAATACGATCAGTGAGTTGAAGGTGGCGAGGTTTATGGTGTCTACATCTTCAAGGTCTATTGTTATACTGCTTGACTCTCTGGAGCGGCTCACAATCACTTCGTTCAGATAGTCCATATCAGAGGGACGGTCGAGGGTAATGGCTTTTATTTCAAGATTCATGTTCGTGGGTGTTTGATGTATGGTCGATATTACGGTGCTTTTCCCTCTTGTATTATATATAATAGGTTATATGCCGCACATCCGGGCCGGATGGTATAAAAGGGGCTTTAAGCTAACTTCAACAGGCGATTTTCCATTCGACCTGTAAAAACTTCCATTCACCGCATTCCTGAAAATTCCTTTACGCTGTATCCTACTTTTATCATACCGAACGAAGAAAACCGGATATAGCTATGAGAAAGCTTTGTACATCACTACTTACTATCTGCCTGAGCGCGATCCTGTACACTGCAGGAGCGCAGGATATGCATGAGGGTTTTGCCATGCTGGAGAAGGGGGACTTTAAAAAGGCCGAGGCATTCTTCGGTAAGTTCCTGAGCCAACACCCTGGAAATAAAACGGCTACGATATGCTACGGGAGGGCTACTGGCCTGAATGGCAATACTGAAAAGGCACTTGACTTGTTTGAGGGTCTGCTTGAGGAAAATCCTGAGGACATGGAAGTACTGTTGAACCAGGCGGAAGCACACTTATGGAACAAAGACGGTAAAAAGGCACTGGCTGCTTATGGTCATATACTGGAGAAAGAACCGGGGGCTTTTGCGGGCTATCTGGGCATGGCGAACAGTCATTCTATGCTGCAGGATTATGCAAGGGCTTATCATTTCATAAACCTGGCGCTGGCTGCTTCGCCGGGTAACGGACAGGCGGCTATTTCTAAGAAATTCATCATCCTGGGATTTGCGGATCAGTTGGCTGCACAGAAGCAGGAGACTGACAGTGCTCTTGTGCTGCTCCAGGAAAATCTGCATGCTGACCCGGCTGACCAGCAGACTTTGCAACTAAAGGCTACTGTACATCTTATCGCGGGAGAATTTGAGGAGGCTGAGAGGACATATGCTTCTTTGGAAAATAAGGAGGCTGCACTGAAAGGTCGCTCGGTGGCTCTGCACCTCCTGGAGGAAGATGCTGCCGCTCTGGATCTGGCGACGGAACTTAAAGGCTCTGCATGCACAGAGGATACGGGGAGCTGTCTGCAGGCTCAATTACATTATGTAACGGCTCTACTGTGGAATAACAAGCTGTCTGAAGCGGGCGAATATGCGGACTCTCTCTACAGACAATATCCTGAAGAGGATGAGATATTGGTGACTAAAGCACAGGTAGCGACTTACTTCGGTGATTTTAAGAAGGCGAATGGGCTGTTTGAGGCTTATCTGGAGGGTGACCCGGCTTCTTTTGCGGGTAACCTGGGTAATGCGGATGCGCTCCATGCGCTGGGTATGGACCAGCAGGCTTATGCTTATGGATTTAAAACGCTGCAGTACTATCCGGGCCAGAAAGATGCGGGTGCTTTTATCGAAAAGCTCAATGAGGTGCACAGCCCTAAGGCAGAAGGGTGGTATGAAAACGGTCAGTCGAGTGACGGCAGTTATAACCACCGCGCCAGGCTAAGCGGGCAGTTCAGCCTGAACGGGCTTACTCATGTGCGAATGCATTATATGCATAATGAATACTTGTCTGAGAATAACAGGGGCGGTGTAAACGGGCAGGGTGTCTTTGGGGAGGTGCGCAGACAATTTGATAAGGGCATACAACTGAGAGCTAAGGTCGGCTATTATGTCCTGCAACCGGATAGCAGCGTTGCTGAAGATGAACACGATTCTGGTTACGGACATAGCCTGGCTGACATTTCGCTGCACTGGCAGCTAAGTAAGGTACAGAACCTTACGGTGGGCTACTACTCGGAGGTGCAAGACTTTAACCAGGCACTGGTGGCTCAGGATCTTAAGGCGCATCACGTGGTGGTAAAGAATGCTATGTTCTGGAAAATACCCCGCCTGGGCTGGTATAGCGAAGCGTACACCAGCCGCTTTACGGATGGCAATAAACGCTTTCTCGCCTTTACTTCTGTATACCGAAACCTGACGAAAAAACCTTTGGTAAAGGCTGGGCTGAATTATCTGTTCATGTCTTTTGCTGAAACCAAACCCGAAAACTACTATAGTCCTAAAAGCTATCATCAACCGGAGCTTTTTGCAGGTCTTACGCATAGTGGTGACAAGTTTAAGCTACAGGTAGATGCGGCGGGTGGCCTGCAGTTCAGTGATGGTATTGAGCAACCTACCTGGCGTATAAAAGCGTCTGCTTCTCATACTTTCGGTAACCTGGAGGCGGAGTTGACGGCGGGACACAGCAGCATTTCGGCTGTATCGGTGGCTGGATTTTCTTATAGCCACATAGGCGTAAGACTGGCCTACAGGCTCAGCCCCAAGCCCTTTTTCTTCGATAAACTGTAAACCTACACAAGCCTTTTCTGAAAAAACACGATCGATTATGAAGAAATTTATCTACACCCTCATTTTCAGTATGCTGAGTATAGCAGGGTATGCACAATACCAATACATGGGCACTTTTGATGCCAATGGTGTGCCTGATTATCTCGACGGACGAGATCAGATTTCCGACAAATTGCTGGCTGATATAAGTGCCTCGCTTCCGGAATCGTACCCCGTACCTGAATACAATCCGCATTACATTTCCTCAGGATATGATACTGATATAAAGCTGCAGGAAACAGCTGATATATGGGTCACTTTTGTGAAAGAGGGTGCAGGCTATAAAAATGTATTGGGCTACTACACGTATGATCTGTCTGCACCTTACACAACGTCGCCCGCTCAGGAAGATATCACGATTATCTTCCCGAATGTGTCGGAAGGAGGTAGCGGAGGCGGACTGTTTGTAGGCGACAGGGTGAAACTCGGCAGATTCCCTGCTAATACCGGGATAGGATGGGTGCTTATTGCGGATGGCTGGAAAGGGGCGGAGACGGGGGTTACGGATGGGAACTGGGTGCTTTTCTCAAATCCTGATTTCAACCCGGAAAGTAATGAGAGCGACCGTTTTCATAATGTCTTGCTTCATGATGCGCAGGAGAATGTTATTGTGTTAGGTTTTGAAGATATTCGAAGAGATCTGGCGAGTTGCGACCAGGACTTTAATGATGCTCTTTTTTATGTCACTGCTTCGACTGAAACAGCGATTGTGACAAGTAACCTGACTCAGATAACTGATAGCAAGAGTGAGGTATCTTCAGGAAATAACGGGGGGCTGGAGAGTAACGGGGGGCTAGCTTCTGCTATTGCCAAAAGGAATTTTACCCGTAAAAAAGAGCAAAGCGAGAAGAATGAACGGAAGGTTCAGGCTAGATTCATCAAGGGGCTTAACAACCGTATGGAGGGTGATACGCGTCTTTCTGATTATCTGCCTGCAGAGGGTCTTTATGATAATGAAGTAGCCTACATGTCCAGTCCCGAAGACCTGGTACAGCTTACGAATGCGACTGATGTATTCGCTATTGATTACTATGCGGATGAAAGCAGGGTATCCGCTGCACTGGCGCTGGAAACGGATGGAGAGGTGTATAACCACACAAAGGCTATCTGCGACAGGCTGAATGGCGGGGTGCTCTCTGATATCCGCTATGCCTCTCTTAACGGGGTAAAGGTGATTTACGCCCATATCGTGAACGGGGATGGTAATAGGGAGTACGCCTGCTGGTTTTCGATCAGGCAAAACGGAGGAGCTAATGAGGTGTACAGTCTGTGGGAACTGGACCGCTACCCGGCGGGGGATTATCATAACTTTCAGATTTGGGCTTCCTCACCAGGCCGGGTATTCAGGATAGCGGGATACATTCTCGCTAAAGCGGGTGCAGAGGCAAGGTTACATCAGCCTCAAGGGCAGCATGTGCTACCGGCAGTATTTGTACAAAAAGGGGGCTATGAGGGTGGCAGACTTACCTTATCGATGAATAACAGCAGTGGTGCGGATCGTATACACTTCCGTGCGAGGCTTAGAAGAACGGAGCTGGGTGCTGAGGAGCAGGTTTCATATATCATTCCTCTTTCCGGCCAGGCTGTGGAAACTGTAGAGGTGGACCTGGGGTATCTCTTTGACGTAGGATTCGAGATTAGCACTGATGGCGGTCAAACGAGTGACCATATGTACCTGGCGGATGGGGCCTGGGGTGTAGATTATAACTCAGGGTGGAGCACTGTCCATTCGTTTGATATACGCCCTGTATCATCAGAGCCGATGGGGGGAGAGTATATGATAGAGCGAGGCTTCGAACTGAGGGGTAGAAGTACGGATGTGATCAATGTGTTCCGTAATCTGAAGGCGGGGCACAGTGTGGTTAATATTGAAGATTACCGAAGTCTGCGTTTTGATATTCGTGCTTCTCATCCGGTACAGGTGAGCCTGGTGTCGCCGGATCTGAAGGACTGGCAGAGTCGTTTTGTAAAGACGGTTGAAGCCTCTGCAAACAGGGTGACGGTGGTACTGGATCTGGCGTCTTTTCAGCAGGCAGATGGTGGTTCTGACGGGTTGCCCAAGGTTCTTCAGAGTATGGTGTTTTCTCACGTGCATAGTGAGGGGCAGTCTGAAGAGGTTGAAATGGAGGTGTCAGGGATCGCTTTCAGTAGTGAGCCTGCCCGTGCAGGGGGGCTTGAGGATGGTATTTGGTCAGATGAGCCGGGGATATATCCTAACCCTGCAGCTGACAGGGTCACTATACAACTGCCTGGGGAGCGTACCGGAGAGGGGACCATCACTATCTTAGATATGGGGGGTAACGTAGTAAAAGAGTTTGAATACGGAAGAGATATGGAGGATGAGGTCTCGCTGGATCTGGAGCTGCCAGCGGCAGTCTATATGATAAGAGTAAGTGAAGTGATGAATGTTTGGTTGAAAAGGCTTGTGGTAAGGTGACTTGCCCTGCCTCTGCTGTTAAAGCCTGTCTGCTCTGCGGATGGGCTTTTTTTGTTTTTGGAAAGGTGATAATGGCAGGTCAATCTTGTTTGGGAACAAGGTGCAGGGGACTTCCTGTGGTGAAACATAAGCCATTTATTACCGGCCTCTGAAGGCGGGTCCTCTGCCAGGAGTATGAGAGGAATTTGGTGGGGAATGGTTACTCCGGGGGGGGGGTAAAGTGAAGGATTGTTTTAAAATAGAAAGGGGAAAGGCACTTTTGCCTTTCCCACCTTAATATGCTGAGTTTTATTTGATAAGGTTATATGGTGTTTAGCCGCTTAAGCAGGTTAGGCTTTTGTCCGCGGCTTATGGGAATGACCTGCTCTTTTATGAGGAGGTTGTTTTCTTCTATGTCTACTACCTTATCTATATTCACTATGTAGGAACGGTGCACTTTCACAAACTTTTGGGGATCCAGTTTCTCCTCTACGTTTTTAAAGGTGGTGTGTACCACGTATCCTTTTTGCTCGGTTTTAAAAACGGCATAATCTCCTTTTGCCTCTACATAGAGTATATCATCCATGGCTACACGTACCAGTCGGGAGTTGCTTTTTATGAACAGGCTGGATTGGTTGAATACTCCTTCATCCTCTGCCTTAAGGTTTTTCAGATTTGCATGGTTCTGGACAGCGATCTCGATCCCTGCATTGATTTCCTTCATGCTGTATGGTTTCACAATATAGCCGTATGGGCTGTGTACAGCGGCTTTTTCTATTGTTTCCTTATCGGCAAAGGCGGTGGTGAAAATAAAGGGTATTTTATAATTATTTTTTAATTGTTCGGCTACCTCTATTCCTGATTTATCTCCTCTTAGCTGTATGTCGACAAGGGCAAGTTGAATATCTTTAGTTTCCAGTTCCTTTATGGCGACTTCATAACTATCGGCCACCCCTGCCACATTATGGTTCAGTATTTCAAGCATTTCGGAGAGTGAAGCTGCAATATTAGAGTCGTCTTCTATGATTAGTATATTGTATCCGTTCATTTATTTAACTGGTTTAATTGGAAAATGTACAGTGAAAATAGTCCCAATGCTCTCTTTACTACTAAAGGTAATAAATCCTCCGTGTAGTTTTACAAATTCTTTCACTATAGCGAGACCGAGTCCGGAGCCTTGAACGTTACCCACATTGGAGGCACGGTAAAATGTCTCGAAGAGGCGCTTCTGGTCTCTCTCCGGAATGCCTATGCCATGGTCCTTTACCATTAGTTTAACGCCTGCCTCCCCAAACTGAAGGGTGAGCTCCGGCTCTTGCCGGTCTGCAGAGTACTTATAGGCGTTCTGGACCAGATTTTCCATGATATGGGTAAACAGCTTGTGATCTATATCGAGTCTATAGGGGTCGCCTTCTACCTGGTATTTGATGGTGGGGTGTTGTGTGAGGATTTTCTTTTTTAGCAGTTCTTCTATATCTGTATCTACCGGCGCAAAGGGTACTTTGTGTGTATCCATCTGCCCAATGAGCAGGATGTTATTAATGAGTTGATGGAGTCTGTCGGCGCTCGTATCTATGCGTGATAGGTTGTTCCTGAGCCGCTTCCGGTCGAGCTCAGGCATATTTTCAAGCTGGTAATTTACCAGTTCGACATCGGTGCGAATAGTGGTGAGAGGTGTACGGAGCTCATGGCTAGTCATGCTTATAAACTGGCTTTTGAGTGTATTGAGCTCTTTTTGTTTTTCGAGGGCCTTCACCATATTTTCTCTGGACTCCTTCAGTTCGGATATGTCGCGCAAAAAGGCTGTGAAAAAGTGTTCTTCGGCATGCTTGATATGGAAAACGGTAAGTTCTATAGGGAATTCCCGCCCTGATTTATCGAGTGCTGTAATTTCGATACGGTTGTTAAGCACTGGTCCTTCTCCTGTATCAAAGAAGTTTTTCATGCCTTTCTGATGCGCGGACCTGTAATTATGAGGGATAATGGTTTCATGCAGGGCTTTTCCTATTACTTCCTCTCTGTCAAAACCAAAGGTCTTTTCGGCCTGCGGGTTCCATTGGAGGATGTTGCCGTGTTTGTCAATAGTGATTAAGGCATCGAGCGATTCACCGAAGAAGTTTTCTAACTGGGCTTCCTTAAAAGCAAATTCCTCTGCCAGCCTCTTCTGGTGTGAAATATCCAGGTGAATGCCTATGGAGCCTATGCGCTGGCCTTCTTTATTATAGTTAGGGGCCCCGCTGATGACGACCCACTTTTCGTTTCCGTTTTTATCGGTAAGTGCAATTTCGTAAGATCCGGACTTCCCCTCCAGCCGTCTTTGGGTCTGTCTTTCCATCTTTTTTTGTGCTTTATCATCCAGAAACAGCTCCTTTGCATTTTTACCTAGAATCTCGGGTAGTGACCAGCCTAGGAGATCCAGGAAGGACTGGTTTGCATGCAGGATGATGTTGTCGTTATCCACCTCGATCAGGCCGAGGCGAATATTTTCTATAATACGATGGTATTTTTCTTCCTGTGCCTTTAGTAGCTGCTCTGCTTTCTCTCTTTCTGCTATTTCTTCCTGCAGTCTGCGGTATCTCAGGCTGCTTTTTATAGACAAGGCGAGTTGATCTGCTACATCTGCCATAGGGTAGACCACTTCCGGTTTCAGCTTATCAGGATGGCTACGGCTGTAAAGTTCTATAAGCCCCAGCTCACCTAATTTTATATAGGCGTAATAGCCACGCCGCTCGTTTGATTCGAAAAGGGAGTAGGTGCCTGTACCGTAACGGTTATGGCCAAAATATTCTTTATAGACACCGGCCCTTATTCGCGATTCATGATCAAAGTGAGGCATGCTATACAGTTGCCTGAAAGTCAGGTATTTTTCCTCCTGGTTTTCCAAGAGCCATATCGCTCCGTAGTTCAGGTTCTTCCGGCTTAGTAACTTACGAATGAAGTTACCTGCCGTGGTGGCAGGGTCGTCGCTTTTGGTAATACTTAAACTAAGCTCATAGAGCAGGGACATTTGCTGGTAGGCATCATTCATTTCAATGAAAAGCTGATACGACTACAGTTTTGTTAAAAAATTCTAAATATCCATCCCCAAAGGAAGAAATTTCTCCTAATGACAAAATTCCTTTCAAATTTAACTCAGGGTTTTTATCTTTAATAACCTTTCTGATGGCTCCGATTTCACCTTTAAAGCCATCTTCCAGAAACAATACTCTGCTTATGCAGTCTGTAACAAATATATCCACCGGCTCGACGTCTGCGCAGGCTTCTGCTGCTGCCTGCCTGGCACTTTCTATTAAAACGGTGGGCTCACCCATGAGCAGGTTTACCATAGAGTATCTGGGTACTTCTCCCACACAAACGAGGCTACCGTCCTTTTTGGTCATAATCGGGTCACGCACGACATCTTCCATTCCTTCACGGTATACTCCGAATGGGAAGCCTTTGGCTATGTTAAAGAAATTGTCCCCGCTAAATGATTCTGTACTATGCTTTTGTACCTCTTGCCGGTATATTTCAAACGCGGGTTTCCAGTTTAGTTCAGCTAATACATTACCCTGAGAAGCGTTTACCTGGAATGGGCCTGCTATTTTTTTCCATCCATGTTTTACGCCCGGACTTATGCTGTTTTGAATGAAAATAAGAAGTGCGGCATCCTGGTAAAAGCCCTCATTGGTGAATATACAAGGTTTTTGTTCCAGTGTGAGAGATCCGCTACCTCCTCCGGTAAAGGTCAAGGTATCCCAATACTTTTGGTAGATGCCGTTTAGAACAGAGGGAATACCGGAGGAGAGTCCGTCGACAAATACGAAGGCGGACCTGGCACCTTCGGGTTTATCGGGGAGGTGGAATTCGGTATGGGTGCTGATATCCTGTGCCAGGGCGGTACCCAGTGCATTCGGCAGCTGACGTATAATGACGGCATCCTTGTAGTAGGCTGTATCATACAGAACGGCGGGAAACAGGCCTCCGGCTATTGCCAGGCCTTTCTCATTAGCTATTTCGATGAGGTCATTTATGCTAAGGTTGCACTCTTCGGCCACCAGTAGCACATTGAGGCAGTCCGGGGACAGACTGTCTATTATTCTTTCTTTTGCCGGGTTGGTTATTAGCATGTTGGTAGTTTAAAGGAAAGTTGAAGATACTTCAATACGTCTACGACTGTCCTAAAATATCGACGAGCTGCAGATATAAAAGGTCGAATGACATAAGACCCTGTCCATTGGAAAAAGGAACCTTTTCCTTAACAGCCATATTCAGGTCCGGGAAATAATAATGCCTCTTAACAATGACCTATCAGGAAGGGGGAGGTATACGTTTGGTCTAAATAGAAAGCCGGTGAGGGGCACCGGTTCGGTATGGGGCAGCCCTGCTATGTTAGCATTTTAATTAATGGTCTGATTTCTATATTTTTGGCGCCCTTAGAAGATGAAAATACTGAGGCATTGGGTTTCAGAATGATGAGCAGGGAGTAAATTTTTTGATATGACCTCGATTAAGATCAGGCTCGGAGGTGTGCCCGAGCATTTTAATTACCCGATTCATAAGGCGGTTAAAGAAGGGAGATTCTCAGAAGCAGGAATTGACCTGGAATGGGTTAATTGCCCTGGTGGCACGGGTCAGATGAACCAGGCACTAAGAGATGAAACCTGTGACGCTTGTATATTACTCACTGAAGGGATCATTACTGATATCCTGCGGGGAAACTCGAGCCGTATAGTGAGTGGTTATGTGAAATCTCCTTTGATATGGGGGGTGCATACGGGGGTGAAGAGTTCTGTAAGAGAGTACGATGATATATTTGACCAAACGATTGCGATCAGCCGTACAGGGTCTGGGTCTCACCTGATGCCTACGGTAGACGCACTCATGAAAGGCCGCCAGTTGCAGGAAGAGCAGTTCGTGATCGTTAATGATATAGATGGAGCGATCAAATCACTGAACGAAGGTGAAACAGATATTTTTTATTGGGAGAAGTTTACGACAAAACCTTATGTGGATGAGGGGGTGCTGAGGCGGGTAGGTGAGTTTATCACCCCATGGCCTTGTTTTATGATCGCTGCTACCGAATCTATTATAGCGAGGGAGCCTAAGGCGCTTGATAAAATGCTAAGGGTGATTCACAGGAGCTGTGAAGAGTTTATGCAAACTCCGGATGCACCAGTGCTTATAAGTGATGAATATGGGATAGCGCATAAGGACGCCAAATACTGGTTTCATGTAACGGAGTGGGCTACTGATAGCTGGGTGAGCAATAAAATGCTGCTAAGCGTGCTTTTTACTTTAAAAGAAGCAGGGATAGTGGAAGGGGATGCGGAAGGCAGAGACCTTGTGTGGGTAAGATAAGGTTGAGGTCAGGTTTACTCACATTCCCACATAGTTGTCCCATATTGCGGATAATTTGAACCATCTGCCATACACCATCAGTTTCGGTCCGGAGCTATGAAAGGTAACGTGGCTGAGGGGATTATCAGTAAAGAACAGGCTTGTCATCACGAGTTCCCCCTGGTTAACAAATAGCTCAAGGGAGCCTGTGTCGACTAACAGGCTGAGGCTGATCATTTTTCTGCCCGGATTAAATGGTGCTGTCTGCCTGCCGGTAAAATTGTCGCTAAAATCTGTCTTTCCTGCCTTGTCACGATCTATATACAATTGCTTATTAACTGCATCATACCCTACTAGTAGGGTGTCATTTTCTGCGTTAGTAAGGTGTAGTTCAAAGCTTTCCATTTCATTCCCTCCATTGCTGATCTCCATCTCCAGGTTATAGATTCCACCGGATGCTGTTTTTATTGCACCATCTTTTGTTATGATAAACTGGACTGGTTCCCCCCGCAACTGTGCCAGCTCTCTTGCGGGGACGGAGGTGACCACATCTCCGGCAGGGGTAGGGAGGATGTTTAATACCCGGGGCACTGTCATGGCACTGCGCCAGGGGGTGGTGGGTACCTTTTGGCCGTAGTCCCAGTTGCTCATCCACCCCATGAAAATACGCCTGCCGTCGCGTTCGGGTATACCTGCCCAGGTTACACCCGCATAGTTATCCCGTCCGTAGTCCAGCCATCGCGTGCTGTTGTCCTGGGCCGTAAACGTTTTACCGTCAAAGTCTCCTACAAAATACTGTGTGGCCGAGCCTCCGTTAGGGCCTCCGGGATTCAGGCTTACCAGCAGTACCCATCGGCCGTCCAGTGGAAAGAGGTCCGGACACTCCCACACTCCTCCATGTGCTCCGGTAGTTTCTCCAAACCGGCTTTCTTCTTTCCAGTCTGTGAGGTTCGGTGAGGAGTAAAAGCGAATGTGATCTTTTACGGCGAGGGCCATGATCCATCTTTCTGTCTCCTGATGCCAGATCACTTTGGGGTCACGGTAGTCCTGAATACCGGGGTTGGGTAGTACCGGATTGCCTTTATATTTAGTCCAGGTACGGCCCTTGTCTGTGCTGAAAGCAATGGCCTGGGTCTGAAAGTCCCTGCGGCTGGCAGGGTGGCCTTCCGGATCATGATATGTGTAGATGGCTATTATGGCTGGCTCATCAGGATTGCCCAGTCCGGATGTATTCTGGTGATCTACTACGGCGCTGCCGGAAAATATATAGCCCATACTATCCGGATAGAGGGCTATGGGTAGGTGTTCCCAGTGAACCAGGTCCTTGCTTATGGCATGGCCCCAGTGCATGGGGCCCCACACTGTACTGTCCGGGTAGTATTGGTAAAACAGGTGATACTCTCCGTGATGATAGACCATGCCATTAGGGTCATTCATCCACATCTCGGGCGGAGAAAAGTGAAACTGGAGCCGGTGAGGCTCAAGGTAAGCGGCAGTTTCAGTCGTTACGGGTACATTCATTTCACCTTGTGTGGTACAGCCTATGACAAAAAGGGTGAAGAGGTAGGTTACGTAGCGTCTCATGCGTGGATTTCTTTTGAAAGTTCTTCGAGTGTTTTTCCCTTGGTTTCCGGCATCAAAAAGTGGACATACAGTAGTTGAAGTACCATCATAAAGGCAAAAAAAGCAAAGACGGGCCAGGGATTCTGGCCGAAGACACCTTCCTGTCGGTCGATAAATACAGGGGTGAGCAGGGTGATAAGGGCGGCAAATACCCAATGAGTACCGCACCCTAGTGACTGTCCTCGTGCCCGGACCTTGTTGGGAAATATTTCAGAAATAAACACCCATATGACTGCGCCCTGACCTATAGCGTGGCTGGCAATGAATAGTAAAATAAATGCCAGCAGCAGGTCTGGTGAAAGCCTGTAATAAAATGCGAAAGCAGTGAGTGCCAGACTTGTAATATAGCCTATGCTACCTACATACATAAGTGCTTTTCGTCCCATGCGGTCTATCAGCGCTAAGCCTAAAAGTGTAAAGACGAGATTGATACCTCCTATGGATATGGCATTGAAGAGGGAGTCTTTAGGGGCGAGCCCTGCCAGTTCTAACAGCTCGGGGGCGTAGTATAGTATGAAATTGATCCCTGATAGCTGATTGAAAAAGGCCAGTAAAAATGCCAGGACTATAGGTTTGGTAAATCGATTGGAGAAAAATGCCGGGGCATCAGCGTCCCTTTCGAGGTCTTCCCGCATATCCTGCAGGCGTGATTCTGCGGTGGACGGATCTATTTGTCGGAGTATTCTGAGTGCCCCTTCGCGGTCATGACGGTGCAGATAGAGCCATCGGGGGCTATTGCTCACACCGAGTACAAAAAGACAATAAATGAAGGCGGGTATACCTTCTACACCGAGCATGTACCGCCAGTCATTAATGCCGCCAAAACCTTCGAGCAGGAAATTGGAGATATAGGCTATCAGAATACCAAATACGATCATGAACTGGTAAAGGGCAACGAGCTTACCCCGGTTGTTTGATGAGGTGATTTCAGCTATGTAGGTGGGCGCCGCTACAGATGATGCTCCGACGCCTACTCCTCCTATAAAGCGAAAAAAGCTGAATACGTAGGGGCCGGTGGCGAGGGCCGACCCTAGGGCACTTACAAAGTACAAAACACCTATCCAGAAAAGGGTCTTTTTTCTTCCCAGCCTATCAGTAGGCCAGCTACCTCCTAAGGCCCCTAGTACGGTGCCCCATAAGGCCATAGACATGATAAAGGTGCCGTGAAAGAAAGGAGTGGTATCCCACAGCTCCCTGATAGGGAGGTTGGCACCGGAAATTACAACTGTATCAAAGCCGAAAAGAAAACCGGCCAGGGCCACACTAAGTGACCATTGCAGGGTTTTGTTGTTCATCTGACAGGGTTTGGGTAGAGGCATCCACTCTCAGGCAGCCCTTCATTTTAATATAGCAATTTGGAAGAAATTAATGAGGCAGGAGCCGGGATATCAGGATGACAGTTTATAAAAATGGCGCTCCCGGTAGAGAGCGCCACGATTATTATTTTGCCGAATCAAATACAACTGCAATAGGTGTAGGCCAGGTAGCTTAGCCGCTTACACTCATAGTCTTTAGTGTCATCGCCTCCTCCTTTAATGATATGGATGTTTGTAGCCCCGATGTCAGTTACAAAACTTTTCACTTGCAGGTTGGAGATCTTTATTTTCTTTTTCATAGCAAATATTTTTTGGTCTGTCTCTGAATATACCATTTTTCAATCACTCTTGATATGGGGGTAAGAAATGGATTTGATAATAACATCATGCATTCTTCCAGCGTATGCAAAATAGAGCATATGAAAGATAACAATACTCTCTTTATCAAAAACATGGTTTGCCCGCGCTGTATAGAGGCTGTAAGGCAGACCCTGCTGAATAATAACATCCCCTTTACCGGGGTAGAGCTTGGTCGCGTGGAACTGGCAGAGGAGATAGATGGGAGTACTGTTGAAGAGCTGGGGACTGACCTTGCTACTCAGGGCTTCGAGTTGCTGGAGGAAAACAATGCCCGCCTGGTATCCCGGATAAAGAGCCTGATTGTACACCAGATACATCACAGCAGAGAGGAACGCACGGTTAACTTTTCTACTCTTCTGGAAGAAGGGCTTCATCATGACTATGCCTACATGAGCCGTCTGTTTTCTTCGGTAGAGGGTATGACCATCGAGAAGTTTGTGACGAGGCAGAAGATAGAGCGTGTAAAGGAGCTGTTGTGTTACAACGAGATGAGTTTATCGCAAATAGCGGCTGACATGCAGTATAGCAGTACCTCTTATCTTTCCTCTCAGTTTAAAAAGGAGACTGGCATGACGCCATCTGACTTTAAAAAGCTTACTCGTCCTGAACGTAAGCCGCTGGATTCCATTTAAGCAAAATCTTGTAAGCCGCTGTCAATATTCTATAATACCTCAGCCTAATCATTTTCTCATCTTTGTTGTAGTAATACTGTAAAGATACATGGTATGATTGAGGAAGAGCAGCTAACAAGCAACGTGGAGGATAAGGACATCAGGCGTACATTTCCGGTTACGGGGATGAGTTGTGCCGCTTGTGCGGCCAGTGTGGAGTCCACACTGCAGCACACACCCGGTGTATCGGAGGCCAGCGTGAACTTCGCTTCCGGTACCGTGGCTGTAAGCTACAGTTCACAACTGACTCCTTTGGCGCTCAGGAAGGCGGTCCAAGGTGTAGGATATGACCTGATCGTGGAAGGGGGTAACGCTGAAGCTAAGCAGGAAGAAGCGAGGGAGGCTCACTATCGGGCATTAAAAAAACGCACTATCTGGTCGGCTATTCTGACCTTTCCTGTCTTTATCATTGGTATGTTTTTTATGGACTGGACGGCCGGTCCTTATATATCGCTTGTATTCACTATACCTGTCCTGTTTTACTTTGGTCGCAGCTTTTTTATCCATGCATGGAAGCAGGCCAGACACGGGCGTGCCAATATGGATACCCTGGTGGCACTTAGTACGGGTATAGCTTTTGCATTCAGTGTGTTTAATACATTTTACCCTTCCTTCTGGGTGGAAAAGGGCTTACAGCCTCATGTGTATTATGAGGCGGCTACGGTCATCATCACTTTCATTTCTTTTGGTAAACTGCTGGAAGAACGGGCCAAATCCAACACCTCTTCTGCCTTGAAAAAGCTTATGAGCCTGCAGCCTAAGTCGCTCATCGTTATTATAGGGGGAGAAGAAAAAGAGGTGCCGGTCTCTGAGGTGGAAGAGGGGTATGAGATCCTTGTGCGGCCGGGTGAAAAGATCCCTGTGGATGGTACAGTACTTAGCGGACAATCTTTTGTGGATGAAAGCATGATTACCGGGGAGCCCATGCCTGTGAGCAAAGAAGAGGGGGGGGCAGTCTATGCCGGTACGGTCAATCAAAAGGCGAGTTTTACTTTCAGAGCAGATAAGGTAGGAGGGGGGACCCTGCTGGCGCAGATCATCCGGAGTGTGAAAGAGGCTCAGTCAAGCAAAGCTCCTGTGCAGAAGCTCGCGGATAAGATAGCGGGTATATTCGTGCCGACGGTACTCGCAATTTCCCTTATCACGTTTATTATGTGGATGTGGCTTGGGGGTGAGGAGGCCTTTACTCATGCGTTGCTTACTTCTATAGCTGTACTGGTTATTGCCTGTCCCTGTGCACTGGGACTGGCTACTCCTACTGCAATTATGGTAGGCATAGGGAAAGGTGCTGAGAACAATATCCTTGTAAAGGATGCGGAAAGCCTGGAACTGGGACATAAAACAGACACTATCGTACTGGATAAAACGGGTACGATCACAGAGGGTAAGCCTCAGGTTACCGGTATAGAGCTTACAGGAGGGGCAAAGGAGAACAGTGAAGTATTGGGTATATTACTTGCTATGGAGTCCCGCTCAGAGCATCCGTTAGCACGGGCGGTAACCGATTATCTCAGGGAAAAGAAAATCTCACCTGCGGGACTTGATGGCTTTACCAGCCTGACGGGTAAGGGGGTCAGTGCGGTAGCAGCAGGGGGTGAATATGTGGCGGGTAGCCCGGCTTTACTTGCTGAAAAGGGTATTAATATAGATGGAACCATAGCAGAGACTGCGGTCCGGTGGCAAAAGGAGGCAAAAACAGTCATTTATTTTGCTGATAACCGGCACTTACTGGCGGTATTGGCCATTTCTGATAGAATCAAACCCGGCTCAGCCAGGGCTATCACCAGGCTTAAGGAAAAGGGTATAGAGGTGCACATGCTTACTGGTGATAATGAGGATACGGCTACGGCTGTGGCCCGTGAGGTAGGTATAGAGCGGTATAAAAGCGAGGTAAGGCCTGCAGATAAATCCGCTTATATCAAATCATTGCAGCAAGAGGGAAAAGTGGTGGCTATGGTGGGGGATGGTATTAATGACTCTGAAGCGCTGGCCCATGCTGATCTTAGTATTGCTATGGGACATGGTTCAGATATAGCTATGGATGTGGCTAAAATGACGCTTATCACCAGTGACCTCGAGTCTATACCAAAGGCACTAAGATTATCTACTCTTACTGTAAGAGGCATCCGGCAGAACCTTTTTTGGGCTTTCATCTACAATACCATCGGTATCCCTATTGCTGCCGGCCTGCTGTATCCTCTGAACGGGTTTCTGCTGGATCCCATGATTGCCGGAGCAGCAATGGCCTTCAGTTCTGTTTCTGTAGTGGCAAACAGCCTTCGCCTCAAGTCAAAAAAGCTATAGGGGGATGCTCTTAAAAAGTCAGAGGCTCCTGCATTCGTACAGGAGCCTCTGACTGTATTTTCTTATTTAGGGAAAGACTAGTTTCCTCCTGCTCCGCTCATCAGGCTCTGCACTTCAAATTGACTCATGCTGATGTTTTTTTCATTTTCTGAAATATCAGTTACAACCATTTTAGTGGTCTTTTCACCCTTTTTGTCAAAGGCGGTCATCTCCATTACGTACCCTCTTGACATACCCGTGAGCTGTAGCATGGGGTTGGTCTCCTTTTTCTTACCAAACATGTTAGTGAACCCGTTCAGGTAATCATCATAGTCAAAATTCACTTCTGAGGTAAACCAGGCATGTGTTTTGCCCTCATCAGTGGTGATGATATATTCTTCACAGTTATACCCCGCGATGGTTTTTGTATTGCCGGTTTTGCCAACAGATATATCAGCATCTTCCATCTGATAATCATCTTCGTCTTCGTAAGCTCCCATCTTTTTCATCCAGGACAAGGACATGACCTGGGCGGTATTTTTCTTAGTGTCCAGCATGATCATCGCCTCGTTTTCAAGGTCAGTGATGATGGGGTTATCTGGTGAATTATCCATCTCAATGTACAGGGCTCCGGTGCCGTATCCCTGCTTCATGGTCTGGGTTTCCGTTTTACGCTTGCTGTATGACTCTATCTCCATGGTGGCGATAACCCGAAATGAATACCTATCAGCCACATCCACAGGCTCAGTATTCATTATTGCCTGCATCATCGCTTCTGCCCTTTTCTGATCTGCTTCCGCGTTTTTCGTATTCCCTTTATTGGAAGGTGCAAAAAGACTGTCCATAGCACTCTCGGTGCTTTTTTCAGCTTTCTGCTCAGCTTTTCGTTCTACAGTTTGCTCTACTTTTTTAGAGACTTTCTCTCCCAGTTTTTTCAGGAATTGTGCTTCGGACTGGTAGGAGCACAGGCAAATAATGCTGGTAAGAAGAATCGTATAGGTGAATTTCATATATGGTTTTTAAGGTGTGTTTAAGATGTCATTTGCTCTTAATAAATATACGGAACGGGAGTAACCCATAAAAGCTGTAAGATTGATGGGGTACTTCCTAATATGTTGTTTAAACACTTATTGATCTGGTAAATCTACTATTTTCATCTTTGAATGATTCTGCATGGCCTTCCATTCACCGTTGGCAGAGGGGTAAGCCATAGGGGATAAAAACAGAAAAGGCTGCCCGCAGATGCGGGCAGCCTTTTCTTGTGCTGTCAAGCTATATTAAGCTTTACTTAGTTGTTTTCCGCATCCCAGTTAGTTTCACTGGTACGTCTGGCTACCTGCTGGAAGAGGTTACCCCCTTCACGAAGGTCTACGTATGTAGCATTAAGTCTGCCCAGACGGCGAAGGTCTATCCAGCGGTGACCACCTTCCTGCCACAGGCTATAGCGACGGTTAAATAATATTTCGTCTATAAGCGCATCTGCTGTAGCAGCGCCAGAGTAGTCAGGCAAACCCCATATATTCCGTATGGTGTTGATCGCCCCGATAGCTTCTATGAAGTCAGGTGAAGAACTTCTCACATTAGCTTCTGCATATATGAGTAGAAGTTCTTCATTACGGAACCATGGCGTTGGCTCCTCAGGGCTCTCATAGCGGTTGTCCTGATACAATCCGGGGATTGGATCACCGCTTACAGCATCCTTGATGTTAGAGTTTACTACCGGATTCTGTACCCTCTCGGCAAATTTGTTTATCCTGCGGTCTCCGGGTTCGGCATCATCGATCATAGCAGGATGTACGATGAGGATGGTGCTCGTTTCGCGGTCGTAAGGGTAATAGAGCGGATTGGGATCGTCCGGAGGATTTCCCCACGTATGGTATACCCCATTGTAAAGCGCAGCAGAGTCAGTGGATGCAAGGTTCATAAATGATTCGCCCAGTGCCTGCAGTGCAGCGTCAAAGTCCTCGTCATAGAGGGCAGCTCGTGCGGCTATAGCACGGTTCACCTGAAGCATACCTTCGGGAGTACTGAAGCTTCCAAATCCGCTGGTAAGTGCGAAATTAAATGATTCTCCTGCAGCCTCCAGGTCATCGGCTCCGTCCTCAAGTATTTGACGGATTTCATCCAGGGCCACGCCATAGTCTACTATAGGGCCTGGGTTCAGGTTATCTTCCACATCTACCCTGATGCCATTTTCATACTGCTGCAGCAGTGGCCATAGAAGCTGAAAGGCCTTAATGGTCTTAGCTACTCCTGTATAACCGGCTCTCTGCTGCTCATCAATAGAAGTGGAGTTAGTCGCCGCCTCTATGAGAACGTTTGCCTGCAAAACAGCCTGGTAGGGACTGGTATAGGATGCACCTGAAGCAAAGAAGTCAGGGTACGTAGTGGTAATATTCAACCCGAGCCACTCATTGGTAAACCGGGGGTCAGATCCGAAATAAGGATAAACCTCACGGCCAAATGTGCCGAACAATTGATTTACGTTTTCATAATACTCCCTGTGACGGGCTCCGAGGCCCGTAACCAGCACCTGCAGCTCTGCAGGGGAGGCATCGTTTGTTACAGACTCTACCGAGGGATTATCGAAATCCGTAACCTCATCTATCTCGCAGCCGAAAAGCAACCCCGTACTAAGGGTGGCAGCAGCCAGGAAACGAGTATATTTATGCGTTATCTTCATATTAAAAATCAACATTTAGGTGGAAGAAGAAGCGTCTGCTGCTGGGGTAAGGAGCTACCTCGATGTTTGACGAGATAGGCTGACTTCCGAAGTTAGATACCTCAGGGTCATAGCTTTCATAAGGCGTCCAGAGCAAAATGTTGTTAGCTGAGGCACCGATTTTGATTCGTTCGATAGCTCCGCCACTGATGCTTTCTACAATAGATTCCGGGATTCTATAATACAGACCCAGTTCACGCAGCTTTACATAGTCTGCATCCTGGATGTATACACCTGTGTTTCCATCGGCAGCCCAGGCCAGCAGACGATCGGTACCGTCAGGTACACCATTATCATTATCATCATCGCTCCAATAAGGAGTGGTACCACCATCATCCCAAAGCAAGCCTGAAAGGTTGATATTCTGTCCGCCTTTTTTCCAGTGAACAAGAATACCCAGATCCAGGTTTTTAGCAATTGTGATGTCATTACGGAAACTCAGGTTAAAATCAGCCTGACGGTCTCCATATACGGTGTAACCGCCTTCTACATCAGTAGTAGCTGGTGTTCCTACAATGGTGGTAGGTGAGAACCCTTCTGCAATCAGATAAGAACCGAGTGAAGGACCAAAGCCACCCGTAGTAAATGTAGGGATGTTAAGCTCGGTGATTTCCGAACGGTTTCTCCAGAATAGTACCTGAGAGCTCCAGATGAAATTCTCCTGCCTTACTGGGGTCAGGCCAAGTGTTACTTCCCAGCCTTTGTTCTGTAGTTCGGCAGCATTTGTTGCAATACCTACCGTACCGGTGGCTTCAGAAGTAGGCAGATCCAGAATCAGATCATATACATTCTTTTCGTAGTAGGTAGCTTCCAGGGTGATCCTGTCTCCGAAGAAGGCCGCATCCACGCCTAGTTCCAGTTCGGCAGCTGTTTCGGGTACCAGGTCGGGTGAAACCCCACCGTTAGGTACCTTACCACCAAGGTCGTCGCCGATCACCTGAGGAACAAGTGAAACGAAGGTTTGACGATAAGAGGGCAGGCCACCCGTTTGTCCGTATGCAGCTCTTATCTTGAGTCTGTTCATTACGGTAGACTCGTAGAAGTCAAAGTTATTAAGGTTGACAGCTACTGAAGCACGTGGGAATACGTAGAACTCATCCTGCTGAAGGTTCAGTGTGGATTTATCAAAACGAACACCAACGGTACCAATTATTCTGTCTTCCCAGTTGGCATCCTGCTGCACTACATATCCGAAGTCTGTAATACGAGTGGTAGACTGTTCCTGCGTGTTCACTACCTGTGCCCAGGCAAGGTTTTTCTGACCACCTACCAGCCCCTGACCTCTCATAAGCAGGAAGTCGGACTGCTGATCCAGGCGTACAAAACCGCCCTGGGTACTCATGTTGACCGTATTAAGGTTCCAGTTGTACACGAGGAAAGCCTGGAAGTTCAGGTTCAGATCCTCCTGGCGGCCGTGCATCACGTCACCGGGATTTGCTGTGGCTTGCTGACTCTGAAGGAATTCAGGAAAATATACCAGTGAATTAGAGCTTAGCATATCCACTCCGCCATTTATTTTCAATTGGAGGAAAGAGTTGTCCTTACTGATAAGGTCAAAGTCAGCTCCTACGGCTCCTACAAAGCGGTCTACTGTCTGGTTATTTTCAGCCAGATCGCGAATTGCAAAAGGGTTATCGTTGAAGTAGGGATTATTAGGATATACACCCAGGTCATTAGGCTTCAGGTCTGCGTAAGATGGTGTGTAAGCAATGGTATAACCGAGCGACCCACCGGTGTTATTCTGGTTACCCGTAAAACCGCGGTCAGAGTCACTTCTGCTATAACCCGTATTAGCTTTTACCGAAATACGATCAGTAGGAGTAAAGGTGAGGTTCACCCTTCCTGAGTAGCGCTCGAAGCCGGTGTTTTTTACAATACCCTCTTCATCCTGTACGCTACCGGAAACAAAATACTGCATTTTGTCACCTCCGCCGGATACACTTAGCTGTGTTTTGCTTAAGAGGGCGGTCTCACCGTATATTTCCTCCTCCAGGTCCATAACACGACCTTCATTCACTGCATCGCGATAGCGCTGAAGTTCCAGCTGACCTCTCTCGTCCGTACCGAAGTATGTTTCGATCTTGTCTTCGTTCCATCCCTCGAGTCCCTGCAGGTTTTGAGCTTCGGCAATACCGATATCCTGGCTCAGGCGTACCTGAGGCTTTCCTGCCTTACCTTTTTTAGTGGTAATAATGATCACACCCGCATTGGCACGCGTACCATAAATAGCCGCTGCGGAAGGTCCCTTAAGGATTTCGATATTTTCGATGTCCTCAGGGTTAATGTCCGCTATGCGGTTCGCACCCCCATCCTGGTTAGAGGCCGATGCACCATCAGAGGCTCCACTCAACTGAGAGCGTCCCGTACGGACGGTTGAGTTATTCACGTACACTCCATCTATTATATAGAGTGGCTGAGAAGAACCTGCTCCTAATGTAGAGATACCCCTGAACTGCAGGCTGACACCTCCACCGGGAGCGCCACTGTTAGAGTTCATGTTTACCCCCGCTACCTTGCCATACAAGGCATTGTCAAGAGTTTGCTGGGTAGTGGTACCTGTGAGCTCTTCAGCGTTCACAGTCTCTACCGAGTTAGCCAGGTTACTCCTTTTAATAGAGCTGGCAAGACCGGTTACCACGATCTCCTCCAGTTGAGTGATGTCCTCAGTCATCACCACATCCAGGGTGGTTTGGCTGGAGGATACTTCCCGCTGTTCGGTAATAAAACCTACAAAGGAGAAAGAAAGTGTTCCTGAACTACCGGGAACATTGACCCGGTAATTACCATTAATGTCAGTTACGGTACCCGTGGTACCATTATTCACCAGGACCGACACGCCCGGTATAGGGTCGCCTTCAAGGTCTGAAATTACCTGTCCGGTAACCACAAACTGCGCCCATGCCGTGCCTGACATAAAGAGGCAAAGCAAAGCTAATAAGTAGTGTTTCCTCATAAGCTTAATATCATGTTTTGTCAATGAGAAATTTCGCGATATTAATCTAAGCGTTACATCAGAAAGAAAAAAGCGGATAAAATTTTCTTGTCTCAGTAAATTTATTATCAGAAGGTTAGTGATATTAGACTTTGTTGGGATATAATAAAATTATATGTAAATAGTACCAAATTAAATTACGGTCTATTTTTTGCGCTATCGCCAAATATTTGATAAGAACCTGCATGAGGGGCTTATTGTGTCGCTGTCAATTATGAGTGAACGGAAAATGACTTTTCCGAAAAAGATTATTATTTCGGTGAAAAAAAGTGGCAGACCGCATAAGCTGACCTTTGCATTTAATGAAAGAAGCAGTATAAGGGCCATATAATTCAACGGTAAACAGGCGGTAGTACCCTATTCCGTCTTAGAAGCTAATTGATTGGCGGCCTGAAGGCCGGTAGGGCATAATCAGGCATTCTCTTATTATCTATTGGCAGAATAGTGGGCTGTCCATTGCTGATCACAAGAAAAAGTAATCATTCGGTATCTTCCTCAGTATTGCGTTAATTTAGGGCTGTTCTATCTACTACTACTATTTTATATGAAACTACTCCACCTGCCCTTTATTTTTTTGGTTATAAGTTTATGGATGTCTTCTTCAGCACAGGCTCAACAGACGCCGGTAATTACCGGCACGCCATTTAGTATAGGTGAGACATTACATCTGCCCTCCCAGGTTCTTAATGAAGACCGGGTACTGAATATCTATCTTCCCTCAGATTACGCCCCTGATTCTGTACGCTATCATGTGCTATACCTCTTTGATGGGTCTGCGGAAGAGGATTTTATCCATATAGCCGGACTGGTGCAGTTTGCTACTTTTCCCTGGATCAATATGATGCCACCCACCATAGTTGTGGGAATAGGCAATACTGAACGCTTCAGAGACTTTACCTCACCTGCCGAAACGGACGAGTTCCGAAATGAATTTCCTGCTTCCGGTGGGTCAGAAGCCTTTATGGATTTTATGGAAAAAGAGGTAATACCTCTGGTAGAAGAGCGCTATGCTGTAGACACTCTCAGCACCCTGATAGGTCAGTCTATGGGAGGGTTAATGGCCACGGAAGTGCTTCTTACCCGGCCAGGATTGTTTGATCAGTATATTATAGTAAGCCCCAGCCTATGGTGGAACGATGGGTCAATGCTGAAAGCCGGACACAAGCTGTCAGGTGTGGAAGGCCCAAAGCGTAAAGTATGTATAGCCGTAGGGGAGGAAGGGGATATTATGAAAGGTGCCGCCAGGGACCTAAAGAACCTTCTGCAGGCCAGCTATCCGGACCAGGCGGAGGTTTCATATGCTTACTATCCGGAAGCAGACCATGGCAATGTATTGCACCTGGCTGCTTATAATGCCATACTTTCCCTGTTTCCACAGCCGGCGAAAGTTAAGGAGACGGAGTGAGTAAGCAGGTAAAGATATTACTTACGCTTATGGCCTTATGACTGTCTGTCGCAGCCTTCATCTGGTATGAAAGCCAATATACCAAGACGGAGGTATTTGGTGCCAGATATGGTGAATTATAGATAGCCTGAACAGGGTGGTGGTTTATTACAATGGTGGCGTGGCTAGTGTCAGGCCGCAACCTGACACCCGATGGGTATAACCTTGGGCTAAAGTATCAGTGTGGCGAGTTTATGAAGCGGTACTATTATCTGCATCTCAATCACAAAATGCCTGACTCATACGGACATGCCAGGGACTTTTTCAATCCCTCACTAAAAGCGGACGTATAAATGCCGAGCGTTGGCTGCGCCAGTATACGAATGGGGCAGATACTTTCCCAAGCCAGATGATCTGCTGGTGATGGGACCTACCCTGTTCAATCCTTACGGGCATGTAGCTATAGTATCACAGGTAATGGAAGATCGTATACAGATCATACAGCAAACCCGTGGCCTGCAGGAAAGTCACGCGTATTTCTTGCATTGGAAGTTAAAGTAGGCAGGTATTATATAAGAGAGTCTGAGGTATTGGCTGGCTGATACTTGATACTGAGCCTACCACTAAAACAGCGCATTGACCACCGGGAGACCTTTCATGTGTCTTTTTGAGGATATATGATATATTGTAACCTGTACTATTGACTGCCTGACGAGCCTGATAAAATAAAAATGAGATATACTTACCCCTTCCTTTTCACCTTTCTATCTGCCATACTATTACACTTTACATGCCTGGCGCAGGATATAGAGCGGCTGGATGGCTCCACAATAAGTCCGGAGGCACTTACGGAAAAAGTAAAAAGCCTGACTGAGGCGGGTGAAGTGCATGGCCTTGCCCTTGCCGTATTTAATAATGATGAAGCAGTATATACAAAAACCTTTGGGTACCGTGATCTTGCCAAAGGCTGGCCACTGAATCTGAATACTAATATGTACGGAGCTTCTCTTAGTAAGGCCGTATTTGCCGTATTGGTGATGAAGCTGGTAGAAGAGGAGGTGCTTGACCTGGATACGCCACTGCAAAGCTATTTGCCCAAAAAGATATACGAGTATGAGCCCCAGACCCGTTGGCACGATCACTATGGAGACCTGAAAGATGATAGCCTGTACCACAAGATCACGGCCCGTATGGCCCTGGCCCATACCAGTGGCTTTCCTAACTGGCGCTTTTATGAAGAAGACAAGAAACTGCGCGTAAAGCAGGAGCCGGGTAGTGGCTACCTATATTCCGGCGAAGGCATGGTGTACCTGCAGGTGGTGATAGAAAAGATGACCGGCCGCGGGCTGGAAGAGTTGGCTCAGGAAAAGGTGTTCGAACCTTTGGGAATGGAGAATTCAGCTTACCAATGGGAAGACCGCTGGAAAGCCGAATTTGCCCGCGGGCACAATACGAAAGGCGAAGGCTATGGTAAAGATATTGACAACGAACCCCGCGCGCCCAGCACCCTGGAGACTACAGCATCAGACTATGTCCTTTTATGGAGGCCGTCTTACAGGGGAAGTTGATTTCAGAAGCTTCCTACAACGAAATTTTCAGTCCGCAGGTAAGGATCAGGAGCAAAATCCAATTTGGCCCAGGCTCCCTGGAGGAAACTGATAAATATGACGATATCAACCTCAGTTATGGGCTTGGCTGGGGCTTACTAGACACGCCTCACGGCCCGGGTGCTTTTAAAGAAGGGCACGGTAATGGTTTTCAGCATTACACCATACTATTCCCCGAAGCAGGAAAAGGCATTATGATGTTGACAAATAGCGACAATGGGGAAGGCATCTTTAAAGAACTACTCGAACTTGCCATTGGTGATACCTACACTCCATGGGAGTGGGAAAATTATATACCTTACCAGGAGAGGTAGTCAAATAAACCACTTTTAATGATCATGAAGCTTAAGTATATTGTATTTGGAGGACTTATTAGCGTATCGCTTGTTATCATAGGAGGGATGCTGAAAATCCTCCACCTGCCCGGAGCAAACATCGCTTTAGCAGCTGGGGTCATTATGGGAAAAATAGTGCTTCTGCTAGGGCTTATTAAAGTGCTCACCCACAACCGGTTTAAAGACATCTTGAATACATGATTAGCGAAAATAGGGTCAGGTATTTATCATTACTTATCAGCCCCGGCGTGTGTGTAAGCCTGGCTTTGGCTCTTATATTCCTGAAAACAGCGTTTAATTTTATCCCCTTTGCTATACATCAGGCATTTTTTCACTGACTTAGTAAGTGAAAGCACTTTTATCATTGCATTCCATATTCTTTTTTCCGCCGCTCTGGTATTTCCAATCTATCATTTGATAAAAAGCTTGCTTGCATCGCATCATGGACGTAGTTAGTTTATATAGCTTTTATTATCTCACTTCGATCAGGCTATCTAGAAACGCTATGTTCAGTTCTTTCAACTCTACTGTGTCCTGCTGCTCTGAGGCTACGTACAGGTCCTCGCAGCCGGAGTCGCTGTAATAGCAGATATTGATTTTTTTCAGAAGGGCGTCTAAATCATCAAAAATAACTTCTACCTCCATATGGTTTCTCATAGATTGATGAGTATAGGTGAGAATCCCATCGTTCCACTTCAGTTTTTTATCATCTTTGTATTGAATGCTTTCACCTCCAAGATTTCCGGAAGACTCTATTTGATTTATTTCGCCATCTTCATTTCCTAAAAGATATATTATGGCTGTAAAGGTATCATCATTATAGTCTTCGGGCCCCCTTCAAAAGTTAATAAAGCTATTGCATCATCAATACCATCACCGTCAAAGTCCGTTTTGATGTAATTAAATCCTTCATCAGTTTCTACAATGTAAAACCCTGGTTCAGTGCCTTCAACTATGGCTTGCTCAAACTCATTCCATTCTATTACCCGGGACTCGGAAATAGGTTCAGATGAAATGTCTACTGTATCAGCATTTGTAAGGGTAGGAGTTATTTCCTGTGTCACGGTATCCTTGACTTTTGCCTCATCTTGGTAAGATGTGCAACCAGGGCTGAAAAAGAAACAAAAAAGAAGTGAAATTAATCCAAATGTAAAACTGAGGTTTACCTGCATAGTATAGTATGGTTGAGTCTTCCTTACGGGAATTATTGTATGAAGCGCTGATTATTTTAAGCTATCCAAAAGTTCCATATTCAAGGAGTGTAAATCTATTGTATCCTGCGATTCAGAGGCTACATATAGGTCTTCACACCCTGAGTCACTGTAATAACAGATGGATACCTTATCAATTATTTTGGTTTTAATATCAATCACCTTAATGTCAATCTCCATGTGGTTTCTCATGGATTGGTGGATATAGGTTAATACTCCATCGTTCCAAGTTAGTTTTTTATCATCTTTGTACTGAATACTTTCTCCACCAAGTTCGCCAGAGTAGGATAGCTGCTGTAAATTACCTGCTTTATCTTCCCTAAGAAGAAGAAGAAAAACCTCTGTTTCTGAGGTGTAATTCTGAGGATTGGCTTCTTTTGTAAGTAGTACCGCAACATCACCATCCTTTCCATCATTATTCAAATCTCCTTTCACATAGTCATAACCTTTTTCAGTTTCAACTAAATAAAATTCGTAGTCAATAGCCTTAAGTAAAGTGTCAGCAAATTCATCTATAATAGGGAGGGATTCAGTACCTTCAATAGTTATTGAGGATTCTAAATCCGTTTCGGTTTGAGCTGTATGTTTAGTGGAATCTACAATAGCTTCTGAATTTTTTGTCTCATTTTG